>NZ_JAUFNS010000005.1:0-337794 GCF_041060445.1 Pseudomonas sp. W2-17
CGCGAGCAAGCTCGCTCCCACAATCCGTATTCAGCAGAGACATCTGCAGCGTCTTCTGACACCACGCGTTGTTGCAGCAGACACCCCCCTGTGGGAGTGAGCTTGCTCACGAAGACGGCATTCCAGACGCTGAAAATGGCGTGGATGTACCGGCCTATTCGCGAGCAAGCTCGCTCCCACAAATCACCGTTGGCAAATATATTGCGGCGTTCTCTGACACCGCGCTTTCTCGCAGCCGAAACAGCCTCTGTGGGAGTGAGCTTGCTCACGAAGACGGCATTCCAGCCTCTGAAAATTGCGTGGATATACCGACCTATTCGCGAGCAAGCTCGCTCCCACAATCCGTATTCAGCAGAGACATCTGCAGCGTCTTCTCACACCGCGCTTTCTCGCAGCAGACACAGCCCCTGTGGGAGTGAGCTTGCTCACGAAAGCGGCATTACAGCCGCTGAAAATGGCGTGGATATACCGACCTATTCGCGAGCAAGCTCGCTCCCACAATCCGTATTCAGCAGAGACATCTGCAGCGTCTTCTGACACCGCGCTTTCTCGCAGCCGAAACAGCCTCTGTAGGAGTGAGCTTGCTCACGAAGACGGCATTCCAGCCGCTGGGGATTTACAGGACCTGATGCAAGCTCAAGTCCTCGCCAACGCCAGCAACGCGCCGCGCCATGTCGCTTCCGCCGGCAACGCCAGAAAGTACGAATTCAGCAGCGTCGCGTGCGCCGGGTACTCGAAGGTCGTGCCGTCCAGGTTCAGCACTGCGCCGCCCGCGCCTTCCACCACACCCTGGGCAGCAGCGGTGTCCCACTGAGAAGTCGGCGCCAGACGCGGGTAGCAATCGGCAGCACCTTCAGCCAGCAGGCAAAACTTCAGCGAGCTGCCGATATTGGTCAGCTGCAGCTCACCCACCACTTCCGACAAACCGGCCAGCAACCTCTGTTGCTCGGGGCTGGAGTGACGACGGCTGGCGACCACGGTGAACGCTTCTCCCGCGCCCGGCTCATTGCGCACGCTGATCGGCGCCAGATGCTGCGCGTCGTCACTGCGCCACGCACCCAGCCCGGCGCCACCTAAATAGCAGCGGTTATTGGTCGGCATCGACACCACGCCAAATACCACGCGACCGTTCTCGATCAGCGCCACGTTGACGGTGAACTCTTCGCTGCCGGCAATGAATTCCTTGGTGCCGTCCAGCGGGTCCACCAGCCACCAGCGATGCCACTGGCTGCGTTCGCTCAACGGGATGTTGGCGTCCTCTTCGGACAGGATATGAATGCTCGGGTCCAGCGCCTTGAGGCCCGCCACCAACAGCTCATGGGCAGCCAGGTCAGCGGCCGTGACAGGCGAGTCATCCGACTTGACGTTCACTTCCACCCCCGCGCGCCAGAACGGCAGAATGACTTCGCCCGCCTGCCGGCAAAGTTCTATGACGGGCGCAAGCAGCGGATGCGGCAATTGGGCGAATGTCGGGTTCATGGCAGAAAATCCCCACGCTCGGCCAGCAGATCCCGGGCGAGGTACAGCGCCGCCAACGCGCGCCCTTCAGTGAACTGCGGATTCTGCACCAGACTGGAGAGCTCACGCAGATTGACCTTGTCCACGCGCATCGGCTCAGGCTCGTCGCCGGGCAGCGTTTCCTCATACAAATCGGTGGCCAGGACGACCTGGATTTTCTGGCTCATGTAGCCGGGCGAAAGCGACAGCTCGGTCAGGTGCACCAAGGTGCGCGCGCCATAACCGGCTTCTTCCTTGAGTTCGCGATTGGCGGCGGCCAGCACGTCCTCGCCCGGTTCGATCAAGCCCTTGGGCAGCGACAGCTCGTACTGATCAGTGCCGCCGCAGTATTCCTCGATCAGCACGGCGTGGTCGGCATCGAGCATGGCCACTATCATCACCGCGCCGTAGCCACTGCCGCTGCCGACCAGCCGCTCGTAGGTACGCTCGACGCCGTTGGAAAAGCGCAGCTGCACTTCTTCAACGCGGAACAGACGGCTGCTCGCGACGATTTCGCGAGAGAGGACGGTAGGTTTCTGCTGCATGACGAGCTCCTTGGCGTAGACGGGTTACTATACCGTGGCTTTTGCGGATGTCTTCGCCGCAAACCCACGCGACCCCTCCAACGCCGAGAGACCTGTATGCCTTCTTTGCCCTGGCGCGATATCGACACCGTTCTGCTGGATATGGACGGCACGCTGCTCGACCTGCATTTCGACAATCACTTCTGGCTGGAGCATCTGCCAAAGCGCTATGCCGAAGTGCACGGGGTCAGTCTGGCGATGGCGCAACTGGAACTGATGCCGCTCTTCGAAAAAAACGCCGGCACCCTCAACTGGTACTGCACCGATTTCTGGAGCACGGAGCTGAACTTGCCGGTGAAGGACCTGAAAGTCGAGATCGCCCACCTCATCGCCTTGCGCCCCGACGCCGAGACGTTTCTGACCTCCCTCAAGCAGGCTGGCAAACGGGTGATCATGATCACCAACGCTCACCGCGACTCGCTGTCACTGAAGATGGAAAGACTGGAGTTGGCGCCCTACTTCGAGCGTTTGATCAGCTCACATGACTACGGTTATCCCAAGGAAGACCCGCAATTCTGGGACGCGCTGCAGGACGATATCAAGTTCGATCCGGCGCGCAGTCTGTTCATCGACGACACCTTGCCGATCTTGCGCAGCGCCGGGCGATACGGCATTGGCCATTTGCTGGCAGTGCGTGAGCCGGACAGCCGCAAAGGCCCGAAAGACACCGAAGAGTTCGAGGCTGTTGAGGATTATCGGGCGTTGATACAGGGCTTGTAAGAATCATGCAGCAGGGGTTGCCGTACGGTCAGCGCTAACGCTGGTTTCCGTACGGCCAGTACAACTTACCGCTTACTCAGGAATACGCAGAACCTGACCTGGATAGATCTTGTTTACGTCCTTCAGCATCGGCTTGTTGGCGTCGAAGATTTTCTGGTACTTGTTGGCATCGTGATACACGCGCAGCGAGATGGCGCTGAGGGTATCGCCCTTCTGAACAGTGACGAACGTCGCAGCAACCACAGCAGGTGCGCCGGCGGCGATGGTCAGCTGATCATCAACGCTGCCAACACCGGCGATGTTACCGGCCGCCAGTACGATCTTCTCTTTCTCTTCCTGACTGGCGACTTCGCCCGTCAAGGTAATCTTGTCGCCTTCGACCGTCGCATGAACGTTGGGATTGCCCAATCCGACAGATTCGATGTGCTTTTTCAGCTCATCGCTGGCGTGGGCGTTTCCTGGGGTGAGCAGGTCGATAAGCTTCTCGCCCGCTTCCTTCACAAAACTGAACAGACTCATGGGTTTCTCCTTGGTGTCGTCGTAGTGTCGTTGTGGTTTCCCGCGCAACATCTTTTCCGCTGACATTGCCCGACAAAACTCCGACTCGCGGCCGGGCCTCAAGGTTTCAAGCCATTTGACGTTCGGGCGCGATAGACTTCGCCGGGCCAGCCTGTGCCTCAAGGAATGAAGATGGACATTAAACAGCTGAAATTTCTGATCGCCCTCGACGAAACCCGTCACTTCGGGCAAGCCGCTGCGCGCTGCCATATCACGCAACCGACACTGTCGATGCGTCTGCGCAGCCTTGAAGAAGAGCTGGACCTGCCGCTGGTCAATCGCGGCCAACGCTTCGAAGGGTTTACCGCGCCGGGCGAACGCGTGCTGGCATGGGCGCGCACGGTGCTGGCAGCCTACGACGGTTTGCAGGCTGAAGCGGCCGCCTGTCGCGGGAATCTGGTCGGCACATTACGGTTGGGCGTGGTGCCGCTTTCTAACTTCGATCCGCTGCCCTTACTGCAACGCCTGCATTCCCTGCACCCGAACATGCGCTTCGAGCTTTCATCCCTGAGCTCCGAGCAGATTCTCGATCAACTCGCCAGCAACCGCCTGGACCTCGGGGTTTCGTATCTGGACCGACTGGACTCCGAGCGTTTCGACTCATTGCAACTGGCCGAGACGCGGATGGGTGTGATGTACGACCAGCGCTATTTCAACTTTGCCGAAGCGACGTCGAGCTGGGAAAGCCTGACCAAACTGCCCTTGGGCCTGCTCACCAGCGGCATGCACTTTCGGCAGTCCATCGATCACAACTTTCACAGTCGTGGCCTTCATCCCCAGCCGATCATTCAGACCGATGCGGTCCATCAGCTGCTGCAAGCGGTGCATGGCGGCTTCTGCTGCGCGATCATGCCGTTGGACGGCGGGCTGGAATCCCTCACCGAGCATCTGCGTTTGCAACCCATCGAAGACGCGCAGACCCTGGCCCGGCTGGGCTTGATCATGCGTCGCTCAGCGCCGCGCTCGGCACTCGCTGAAGCCTGTCTGGCGCTCTATCACACGATGATGGAAGAAGCTTGATCGACGTCATCTATCGGTGCATCAGTACTAGCGATTAGACGTTATCCGACCGGAGGCCTAGGCTTAAGCCTAATTAATCTGCCGGTTACTCCCGATGCACGCCAAGCACATGGATATCACGGCGCCCGCACAACAATTGCCCGCGCCCGCCGCAAGCCAGTCCTACAGCTACTCGAACCTCGAACACGACGTCAGCGAGCCCAATGTGCTTGCCGAGGAAGTCGCGCTGGCGATCGCCTATAACGGCATCAGCCAGGCGGTCATGCTGGTCACACCCAGCGATCTGGAAGACTTTATCGTCGGCTTCAGCATCGGCAGCGGCCTCATCGAATCACCGGATGAGATCTACGACATCAAGCTCGGTGGTTGTGGCTCTGCGCAGACCGCAGAAGTCGAAATCGCCAGCCGTGCCTTCTGGAACCTGAAGACCCAGCGTCGGCAAATGGCCGGCACCAGCGGCTGCGGCCTGTGTGGCGTCGAAGCCGTCGAGCAGGCATTGCCCGAGCTCAACGTGCTGCCCGGCGCGCCCCTTCCCCCCGCTGAATGGCTGAAAGGTCTGCGCGATCGCATGGGCGCATTTCAGCCGTTGGGCGAACACTGCGGCGCGGTTCATGCGGCGATGTTCATGGACGCTCGCGGCGAAATTCTTTTAGGTCGTGAAGACATCGGCCGACATAACGCTCTGGACAAGCTGATCGGCGCACTGATTCGCCAGGACATCCCGACCACGGGCGGCCTGGCCATCGTCACCAGCCGCTGCAGCCTCGAACTTATTCAGAAAGTATTACGTGCCGGCATTCAGACCCTTGTCAGCTTGTCATCGCCGACCGGCCTGGCGCTGCAATGGGCTCGCCGCCACAACCTCAACCTCATTCATCTGCCTAAACACAGTGCGCCGCGGGTTTACAGTCCTGCGTTGGAGAATCAAGCGTGAGCATGCATAAAGAAGCCGACAAGGTATCGACCCCCCGCTACAAGCCTTACAACGGCCCGGCCGGCGGATGGGGCGCATTGATCAGCGTCGCCCACTTCTGGCTGACCAGCGACAACGCGCTGAAGAACATTCGCACGATGCTCAAGACCAACCAGAACGGCGGCTTCGACTGCCCGGGTTGCGCGTGGGGCGATTCGCCGGAAAGCGGCATGGTCAAGTTCTGCGAGAACGGCGCCAAGGCCGTGAACTGGGAAGCGACCAAGCGCCGCGTCGACTCGTCTTTCTTCGCCCGCTACAGCGTCAGCGCGCTGCTCGAACAAAGTGATTACTGGCTGGAATATCAGGGCCGTCTGACCGAACCAATGGTCTACGACGCTCAGACCGATCGCTACAAGCCGATCGCCTGGGACGACGCCTTCGCACTCATCGCCAAGCACCTGAACAACCTGCCAAGCCCGAACATGGCCGAGTTCTACACCTCGGGCCGTGCCAGCAACGAAGCGGCGTATCTGTATCAGCTGTTCGTGCGTGCCTATGGCACCAACAACTTCCCTGACTGTTCGAACATGTGCCACGAAGCCAGCGGCGTTGCGTTGTCGCAAAGCGTGGGCGTCGGCAAAGGCACAGTTACCTTCGAGGACTTCGAGCACGCGGACGCGATTTTCGTCCTTGGACAGAACCCGGGCACCAACCACCCGCGCATGCTGGAACCGCTGCGTGAAGCGGTCAAACGGGGCGCGCAAGTGGTGTGCGTCAACCCGCTGAAAGAGCGTGGCCTGGAGCGTTTCCAGCACCCTCAGCATCCGCTGGAAATGCTCAGCAATGGCTCCGAGCCGACCAACACGGCGTATTTCCGTCCGGCACTGGGCGGCGACATGGCCCTGCTGCGCGGCATGGCCAAGTTCCTGCTGCAGTGGGAACGTGAAGCTCAGGCGAACAACGAAGCATCGGTGTTCGATCACACGTTCCTCAACGAACACACCAATGGCGTGCTGGAATACCTGGCCGCCATCGACGACACCTCGTGGGAATTCATCGTCGAGCAATCGGGTCTGCCATTGACCGACATCGAACTCGCCGCGCGCATGTACGCCAAAGGCAAGAACGTGATCATGTGCTGGGCGATGGGCATCACTCAGCATCGCCATTCGGTGCCGACCATTCAGGAAGTCTCCAACCTGATGCTGCTGCGCGGCAACATCGGCCGGCCGGGCGCAGGCCTGTGCCCGGTGCGCGGCCACAGTAACGTGCAGGGCGACCGCACGATGGGCATCAACGAGCGTCCGCCGGCGTTCTTCCTCGATGCGTTGGAGAAACGTTTCCAGTTCAAAGTGCCGCGTGAAAACGGCCATAACGTCGTCGAAGCGATTCACGCGATGCTGGAAGGCCGCGCGAAGGTCTTTATCGGTCTGGGCGGCAACTTTGCCCAGGCCACCCCGGACAGCCCGCGCACCTTCGAAGCCTTGAGCAACTGCGACCTGACCGTGCAGATCAGCACTAAGCTCAACCGCAGCCACTTGGCCCACGGCAAGGAAGCGCTGATTCTGCCGTGCTTCGGCCGTACCGACATCGACATCCAGGCCGAAGGCCCGCAAGCGGTGACGGTTGAAGACTCGTTCAGCATGGTTCACGCGTCCAACGGTCAGCTCAAGCCGCTGTCGCCGCAGATGCGTTCCGAGCCTGCGATTCTGGCAGGCATCGCCAATGCGACCCTGGGCAAGCAGCCGGTGGACTGGCTGTGGCTGGTGGCGGACTACCGTCGCATTCGCGACCTCATCGCCGACACCATTCCTTCCTTTCAGGACTTCAACGAGAAGATCAAGAACCCGGGCGGCTTCTATCTGGGCAACGCTGCAGGTTCCCGTCGCTGGAACACGCCAAGTGCGCGGGCCAACTTCAAGGCGAACGTACTGCCGAGCGATCTGGTGCACGAAAGCGTGCGCGGGACAGGCATCGTGCCGGATCTGATCATGCAGTCGATGCGTTCTCACGATCAGTACAACACCACTATTTATGGCCTGGACGACCGTTATCGCGGCGTGAAAGGTCAGCGTGACGTGATGTTCGTGAACGAGGCCGACATCGTTCGTCTGGGCTTCGTACCGGGCCAGAAAGTCGACATCGTGTCGATCTGGGGCGATGACATCACGCGTCGCGTGAAGGGCTTCACCCTCCTGCCGTTCGACATCCCGGCCGGCCAGGCCGCTGCGTACTACCCGGAAGTGAACCCGCTGGTGCCGCTGGAA
Source organism: Pseudomonas sp. W2-17 (assembly GCF_041060445.1). Lineage (NCBI taxonomy): Bacteria > Pseudomonadati > Pseudomonadota > Gammaproteobacteria > Pseudomonadales > Pseudomonadaceae > Pseudomonas > Pseudomonas sp. W2-17. The sequence continues at coordinate 7,560 of NZ_JAUFNS010000005.1, forward strand.
AGCGTCGGCGACGGCAGCAGCACGCCAACGTCCAAGTTCGTCGCGATCAAGCTGGAACGGCATGTGGAGACCGCGCGGATTATTTAATCTGCGTAGCAAAGCGTGTCTATGTGGGCGAGATGGCCCGCATAGACACGCTTTCAGTCTCCTGAGAATTGGCTGAACGTTCCGGCCCCTTCGTGAGCAAGCTCACTCCCACAGGTTCATTGCACTGATCGAGATAGCTCGCTGACTCACGTCCTTGTGGGAGCGAGCTTGCTCGCGAAGACCTGCTTTCATTCTCCAGAGAATTGGCTGAATGTTCCGACCCCTTCGTGAGCAAGCTCACTCCCACAGGTTCAGCGGACTGATCGAGATAGCTCGCTGACTCACGTCCTTGTGGGAGCGAGCTTGCTCGCGAAGGCTTGCTTTCATTCTCCAGAGAATTGGCTGAACGTTCCGGCCCTTTCGTGAGCAAGCTCACTCCCACAGGTTCAGCGGACTGATCGAGATAGCTCGCTGACTCACATCCTTGTGGGAGCGAGCTTGCTCGCGAAGGGGGGCCTGTCAGCCGCTGGATATTTACCAGATGTACTGGTCACGTCGCGATCAAGCTCACCTGCATAGCAGCCACAAAAAAAGGCCCGAATCGCGAGATTCGGGCCTTTATCAAGTAGCGTATGACTCACTAACCTGACTTAGGTTCCCCAGCCAAAACAATAAGTTAGCGTTTTGTATACAGGTCGTGTTACTCGTCGGAATTCGATTGTGACATTTTCTTCATACTTGCAGGATCGCGGCGTCATCCCTACGAGCATTCCTACATGAAGTATTCCTCGATTCTGTTGTTGTCGTTCTCACTGGTCAGCGGTTTTGCCTCAGCAGGCGATAACGTGACGGCCGGCGTGGGCGGCGCATTGGGTGGGGTACTCGGCTCCGTCGTTGGCCAACAGGTCGGCGGCAGCACAGGTTCGGCAATCGGTGCCGGCCTTGGCGGCGCGGCCGGTGGCGCAGTGGGCGCCAACCGCCGGAACCGTACCGAAGCCGCAATCGGCGGCGGCCTGGGTGCCGCGGGCGGCAACGTGATTGGCCGCAGTGTCGGCGGTAGCACGGGCAGTCTGATCGGCGCAGCAGCGGGCGGCGGCGCGGGCGGCGCACTCGGCAACTACATGGGCGACGAAAGCCGCCGTGATGACGACCGAGGCCGTGGCTACCGTGGCGATCGCCGCGACTACAAACACGGTCGCGGTCACGCGTACGGTCATCGCAAGCACCATCGTGACTAACGCCGTTGAGGCCGACGCGCGCACCTGACCCAATGAACACCGGCCGCCCTAACGCGGCCGGTTTCATTTTCAGACCACCAATCGCTCAAGCGCCTGCCGCAACCCCGTCGGGATCGGCACAGGCTGGTTGGACGCCCGATCCACGAACACATGCACGAAGCGGCCTGCTGCCCGCGCCTCGTCTTCCCCCGCCTTGAACACCGCCAACTCATATTGCACCGAGCTGTTGCCCAGCTTGCCAACCCGCAGCCCGACCTCGATCAACTCCGGATAGGCAATCGACGCAAAGTAATCGCACGACGAACTCACCACAAACCCCACCGCTTCGCCGTCATGGATATCCAGCCCGCCCTGTTCGATCAGGTAGGTATTCACCGCGCTGTCGAAAAAGCTGTAGTACGTGACGTTGTTGATATGGCCGTACACATCGTTGTCGTGCCAGCGCGTCACGATCGGCTGGAAGTGGCGATAGTCGGCGCGCTGCGGGGTGTCGTTCATGTGGCTCCCTCCGGTTTGTCTGTCGTTTTTTTCGCTCATGAAATCCGTGACCGCTATTGAATCTGGCTCTGAATCCATTCACGCACATCGGCATACGGATACGCCTCCAGCGCCCCAAACCCGCTGATGTTCCGAGCCTTGAGCCTGGTAAACATCGGCACGCTGATCCCGCAGAGAAACCGCGTCAGGCACTCCGCACCCGGCTCGTGCCCTCGGGCCTCAAGGTGCTTGCCGACGAACTCACTGCAGAGGTCCGCGAAGTCCTGCTCGCTCAAAGGCGTCAGGGCTGGCGGCTCGGGGAGTACGGCCACATGCCCCTCGCACACCGAGCAATGACCGCAATGCTCGGGCGCACGGTCATCGCCAAAGTATTGAGCCAGACGATGACTGAGGCACTGCTCACTGGCGAACAGTTCGAGCATCGCGTGGATGCGCGCGACTTCGGTCTTTTCGTGATGGACGAAGTAGTCATGCAACTCCTCGCTCAGCGCCTGCGCGTCGAAGTCGGCGGCGATCAGGCTGTAGACCTCGGTCATCTGCTTGCTTTCAAGCTCGATCCAGCCCTTCTCCTGAAAGAAATCCAGCGCCGTCACAACACGCCCGCGCTCGGCCTGATACTGCTGATACATCGCGTCGAAGTTGACGGTTGCCCAGGTGCGCGCCCGGCTTGACGTCTCGGTCAGCGCCTGCACGAATTCGCGTCGTTCGCCCTGAAAGCGTTGCACCAGCACCTGCGGCTCGATCAGGTATTTGAAACGATATTCCGCGAAATACGAATAACGGGGCGCAATGATCCCACGCAGTTCCAGCTGCACCAGCAGCGTTTTGAGCGGCAGTTGGCGGATGTTGCTGAGGTCCGACAAGGGCGCCAGCAAAAACTCCCACTGACCGTCGTTACGCGCGCTCTGCAGATCTTCCAGCACCAGCCGGATGCCTTCCTGCTCCGGCGTGTCGCCGTAGACGAAGTTCTCGAGGACGTTCAGGCTGTCGCGATTGGCCAGCACCAGACACTCCGACGTCGCCCCGTCGCGACCCGCACGACCAATCTCCTGGCTGTAGTTCTCGATGGATTTGGGCAAATCGAAATGCACGACGTTGCGGATGTCACTCTTGTCGATGCCCATGCCGAAAGCGATCGTGGCGACGATGCAGTTCAGACGCCCATCCATGAACTGGCGCTGGATCGACTCGCGCTTATCGTGGGGCAGACCGGCATGGTAGGCGTTCGCCGGGATGCCGTTCTGCGACAGATGAGCGGCCACGAACTCGGCAGTCTTCTGCAGCGTGACGTAAACAATGCTCGGCTGCCCGGCTCGTTCGCCGAGCCACTCCACCAGACGCCGGCGCTTGTCCCGGCCTGCAACGGGCTCAACCCGCAGCGTGAGGTTGGGTCGGTAGAAACCCGTTGTCACGACATCGTCCAGCGCAATGCCGAACTTGCTCTGCATGTCATTGATGACTTGGGGCGTCGCGGTCGCCGTCAGGAGCAGTGCCTGAGGGATGTTGAACTCGCGCTGGTAGTCAGGGAGTTTCAGGTAATCGGGCCGGAAGTTGTGGCCCCACTCGGAGATGCAGTGCGCTTCGTCCACGACCAAAAGGGAGATCGGCACCTGAGTGATGAAATGCCGGAAGCGCTCGTTCTTCAGGCGCTCGACGGAAATCATCAGGATTTTCAACTCACCGGAGCGGGCCCTGGCCATGACATCGGCGACGTCATCGCGGCTTTGCGCGGAGTCGATGCTCGCCGCTGCGATGCCGTGCCGTTGAAGGAAAGCCAACTGGTCCTGGATCAGCGCCAGCAGCGGTGACACCACCAACGTCAGATGCGGCAGCAGCAATGCCGGCAGCTGATAGCAGAGGGATTTACCGGAACCCGTGGGAAATATCGCCGCAGCGGAGCGCCCTGCCAACACCGCACTGATGGCGGCCTCTTGTCCGGCGCGAAACTGCCGATAACCGAAAACCTGCTCAAGGGTTTGATGCATGTGCTGCCACTCCTTTGACCGTCGCAAGGGCGTGAACCATAGCGCGGTGGGTCTGGGCGCAATACACCTAAACCATTACAGAAATATCGGACAGGATACATCCCGGATACGAACACCGCGCGCAGTGCTGGCAAAACGTCATTCCGACGATTAATCTCGCGCGACGCAACCCATCGCTGCACATCAGACAGCCCGTTCGGCGGTAATCCCGTCTACGTCAGAAGATTCGCCAAGGAGAGGCAATGCAACCCACCACACCGCAGCCCGAGGATGACGGGCTCACCATGCAACGTCTGGCGCCCGGTCAGTTCGACGTCGTGCTCGGTTCTCATCCCACCCGAAGCAGTGTTGCATCGGGCAAAAGCAATTGGCCGTTGAGCAGCCTTCTGATCTGCCTGGCACTGCTGATCGCCATCATCTTTCTCATCGCGCAGATGTTTCGCACGCCCAAGCCGGCAGCAACGATCATCCCTGCCCCGCCTGTCGCAGAAGTCGTCAGTGAGCCCGATCCGGTACAACCCGTTGCTCAAGTGCGTAACGTCGAACAAGTCGTCTACATCGCCCCCAAGGCTGATGTCTCGCAGCCCGCTACCGCGCGGCCGCTCGACACCTGCCTGAAAGACGGCAATGTCATTGATCAAGACGTCATCAACTGCCGTTTTGGTGAGGCCCAGACTGCTGACTACAAAGCCCCACGCCCCCAAGGCATGGTTTCTGACCGCTATATGGCGAACTACAAAGCGGTTGCCGCGAAACCTAAAACCGAGCCCGCGCGACGCTATGAAGTAGCGGGTGTGTTTATCCGTGAAATTGACGGCCGCAATCGCTACGAAGCCCGCTATCGCATTTCCAATAACCATATTGAAACCAGCAGTGTCTGCATGAACTTCCTGGCCGACAGTGTCGAGCACCGTGAATGCCGCCGGGCCGCCGTACCCTACTTCAAAGACATGTGCAGCGACTGGACCAAGCGCGCCGCCAAAGACAAAAGCGACAAAAACAAAATGGCACAAGAACAGTACTGCACAGCAGCGCGGGAATACTCTGCCTGATAGTTGATCAACTGATGAGCCGAGAAACCAATCGGCGCTCAGCAAGGAACATGCAGTAACACCAGCAGCCGACTTGTTCACAAACCGTCTTCTAACCTCGTCAGACCTATCAACCAACGAGGCTAGAAACATGACAACATTTACCATTTTCTTTTGCGGTACCGGCTCGACCAAATACGACAACTTGCACAAGAACTACTGGAACGGCGAGCTGGTCGCCACATTGGCGAACAACATCGACGGTCATGAGTTCGCAGAGTGGATTGTTATCGACGGGCCGGGTAGCGGCAATATGCAGGCCGATGAACTGTTTACCGAGCCCAAGGGGTTTGGCTGGTCTGGCACCGTATTCGGCAAAGGCTGGCATGAGAATGTGCAGCATGCCGTCAATATCATTCAGGGCAAATTCGATTGGCAAAGAACCAAGCTGTCTGAAACCGATTACCTGCGTCTTAAGCACGCCGACGTGCCTATTCCCGATGCACAAGCGCACGGCTCCTGGTTCTGGCGGCAGTACGATTACGGCAATCGCATCAGCCCGCAGGAACTCCAGCAACAGCTGATCAAGAACCTGAGGAAAGGCGGCTTGATTCCAAAAAAAATCAATCTGGTGGGCTGGAGTCGTGGCGGCGTCAGTTGTCACATGCTCGCCAACGCGCTGATGGCCAATCCAGTCACACGTCAGATACCGGTCAACATATTTGCGGTGGACCCTGTGCCCGGCCCAATGAATTATCAGCCTGAAAAAGTTTCTCTCGGTAGCAACGTCAAAGAATATGTGGGGTTCTATGCCCGCGACGAACGCTCCAAAGGGTTCTCTTGCATCATCCCGAAAACAGCCCCCCAGACAAAGATCAGCATCTTTCCCATGGCAGGTCGCCACGCTACTTTGGTGGGTAACGCGTCGCTCACAGGCGCAAGTGGGCCAGGAGACCTCACAGAGCCGGGCAAACTCGTACGCCACTATGCGGAAGTGTGCCTGTCCCGATGGGGCACAAAGCTGCAACGCAAACTGAATTTGTCACCGGCTGATATTAGCCAGCTTCATCAATGTGTTGTTATGCACGAAGCCGAGTTCATCAAAATGCGCAAATACTCATACACCGTTCTACTTGAGGAGCATAAAACCGAACGCTATGTCAGTTATGCGAATAAAGAAACTGGTTTCAGCATGGTCGAAGGCAAGCCGTTTACACCTGCAGAAGGCTTGGCGGCAAGCCTCGCAAAAGGGCATAGCGCCTACAAGGACATCTGCTGACAAAACCTGCAATTCATAACAAGGGCGACTAGCGCATTTACATGGCTTTCCCGTCCATCGCCAATGGCCTCCTGCTGAGCGCTACGCTGGTGAAAAACAGAATTCCTGCGGAAGCCGCCCATAAGGGCGGCTTCTTCGTCCCGCTTTTTGTCATCGCTGCATTGACCCGCAAGCGTTTTATGCGGTCATAGGGAGCTAAGGTCAAAGAAACCCGCAGCGATTACGGACGGAACACCATGCCTCAAGCAGCCCCGCGAACACATACCAGCCTGTTTCCGCTGTTTCTCGCTGCTGCAGCCGCTCTTCTTTCGGGCTGCGGCGATGATGCCAAGACGACCAACGCGGCAACCGCGAGTGCATCGCCCCTGCAAAAGGTCATGAGCGTCGATGTAAGCGGGGCGCTGAACCTGCACTACGAGGCAAGAGGCGATCAAGTAGCTGTGGGCTTCTTGCCCGGCAAACTGCCTGGGTCCAACTGGCTGACGCTGAGCGCGGATCAGGAAGCCGAAGGCGACCGCAATGAGGTGAGCATCGGGCCGATTCTCGGGTTCTCCTTCGATAACCCCGATCAGGAAAAGAAGGCGATCATGTTTCAGGGGGGCCGAGTCGAAGTGGCCCACGATGAAAACAGCGCGTCCTACGACACCGGTTCGTACTATCAGTATTTCGATACGGACAAGGGTGGCAATAACAGCAACGTCCAGCTCGTCTTCAGCAAAATCGAGAAACTCACCTCCCCCAACAAACTGCTCGACCGCTATAGGTTGATCGGTACGTTTCAATTCAATGCCGCGCTTTCCCCTGAGCAGCCCACCGACGAATGCACCCGGGAAGCCGCTGCGTACGCCGCCGAGCATGGCGAGCGCCACCCGGGGTTCGACGCCACGCTGTGTAACGCGAAGAGCGTGGTGGCGAAGGGCAGCTTCGACATCACTCAAGACTTTCCTGCGACAACGAAGGCAGACGGCTAGCTATCGCGCAGGCATAAAAAAACCGCCCCGAAGGGCGGTTTCTTTTTAGCAGGCGCCGATCTTACAACTTCGGACCCGCTGCCTTGATCGCGTCGCTCACTTCGAACTTCTTGAAGTTCTCGATGAACAGGCCGGCCAGTGCTTTGGCTGCTTCGTCGTACGCCGCTTTGTCAGCCCAGGTGTTGCGTGGGTTGAGCAGGCCGGTTTCGACGCCCGGCACGGAAGTCGGGACATCCAGGTTAACAGTGTCGAGGTGCTCGGTTTCTGCACCGATCAACGCGCCGCTCTGGATGGCCGCGATGACGCCGCGGGTGGTCGGAATGTTGAAGCGCTTGCCGACACCGTAGCCGCCGCCGGTCCAGCCGGTGTTGACCAGATAGACCTTGGAGCCGAAACCACGGATACGCTTGATCAGCAGCTCTGCGTATTCGCCAGCAGGACGCGGGAAGAACGGTGCGCCAAAGCAGGTGGAGAACGTCGACTTGATACCAGCGCCCGAACCCATTTCAGTGGAGCCTACCAGTGCGGTGTAACCCGACAGGAAGTGGTACGCCGCTTGTTCTTCGCTGAGGATCGACACGGGTGGCAGCACGCCGGTCAGGTCGCAGGTCAGGAAAATGACCGCATTTGGCTCGCCGCCCAGGTTCTTCTCGGAGCGCTTTTCAACGTGCTCGAGCGGGTAAGCGGCGCGGCTGTTCTGAGTCAGGCTGCTGTCGGCGTAGTCGGCATGGCCGGCTGCGTCCAGCACCACGTTTTCCAGCACAGCGCCGTGCTTGATGGCCTTCCAGATAACCGGCTCGTTCTTCTCGGACAGGTCGATGCACTTGGCATAGCAACCGCCTTCGATGTTGAAGACAACGCCTTCGCCCCAGCCGTGTTCGTCGTCACCGATCAGGTAACGGGTCTCGTCGGCGGAAAGCGTGGTTTTACCGGTGCCGGACAGACCGAAGAACAGCGTCACGTCGCCGTCTTCACCGATGTTGGCCGCGCAGTGCATGGGCAGCACATCGGACGCCGGCAGCAGGAAGTTCTGCACCGAGAACATGGCTTTCTTCATTTCACCGGCGTAACGCATACCGGCAATGAGCACCTTCTTCTGGGCGAAGTTGATGATGACGCAACCGTCGGAGTTGGTGCCGTCACGCTCGGGCACGCACTCGAAGTTGGCCACGTTGAGCACTTGCCATTCTTCGCGACCGGCCGGGTTGTACTGGGCCGGATTGATGAACAGGCAGCGACCGAACAGGTTCTGCCAGGCCGTCTGGGTGGTCATCTTGACCGCGAGGTAGTGGTCTTCGGCTGCGCCTACGTGCACGTGGGAAACGAAGTGTTCCTGGGCGTTGTTGAACGCCTCGACACGCGCCCACAGGGCATCGAACTTGTCGGCCGGGAACTTGCGGTTGATCGGACCCCAGGCGATCGCGGCCTGAGTGGAGGGTTCGTCTACGATGAAGCGGTCGACAGGCGAGCGGCCTGTGCGGTGGCCTGTTTCCACGACGAGTGCGCCAGTATCGGACAGCACGCCTTCTTCGCGTTTGAGGGCTTCTTTAACCAGATCGTCGACACTGAGATCGGTGTGAACGGCGTTATTGGCTTGCGTCATGAGATTCCCCGTCGGCTCGATGGCCGAGTGCTCCAAACGTTTTGTAGTAGAAAAACCAACACTACTACAGCTAAAAAGTGGCCGGATTATGCCAGAAAAGCCCAAAAAAGGTAGGGCCCTCCTGTCAGAACTACATGAAGAAGAGTCAAGCGGGCCGGGCGGAAAGCTTTCAGCGCAGGACCCGCACTACATTAATGGCGGGTATCGGAAGGGGTATCCACCCCACCCCCTGCAAACAGCTGCGCTACATCGGTTGCATCGAATAGATAGCGCTGATTGCAGAACTGGCAGTCGATCTCCACCGCACCGTGATGCTCGATCACCAACTGCTGTGCATCTTCCAGACCAAGACTGACCAACGCATTGCCAGAACGTTCGCGCGAGCAGCTGCAACGGAACACTAGTGGCTGGACATCGAACATGCGCACGACGTCTTCGTGGAACAGCCGTTTCAATACGGTTTCGTTGGTCAGGCTGAGCAATTCTTCAGCGGTCAGGGTGTCGACCAGCACATTGACGTGCTGCCAGCTGGCTTCGCGCTCATCCTGATCTTTCAGCTTCTCGGCCGGTAACTGTTGCAGCAGCAGCCCACGTGCGCGCTTGCCGTCGGCCTTGATCCAGAAGCGCGTAGGCAATTGCTCCGACATCACAAAATACTCGGACAGGCACGCCGACAGGTCGACGCCGTCCAGGCCCACGATGCCTTGGTAGCGTTTGCCCTGACGCGGGTCTATGGTCATGGTCAGGTCGCCGTTGGGCATCAGGTCGAGCAGCGTGGCGTCCGGCTTGACCAGGCTTTCGTCGTAGCGCGCAATGCCGCGCAACTCACGCTCGCTGGAGCACTCGACCATCAGCAGGGACACCGGCCCAAGCGACCGCGCCTGCAGAACCAGCAGACCGTCGAACTTCAGCGTGCCCACCAGCAGCGCGGCGGCGGCAAGCATCTCGCCAAGCAACTGAGCGACTGGCTCGGGATATGGGTGTTTGGCAAGTACTTCGGCGTAGCTGCGCTCAAGGGCCACGAGCTCGCCGCGAACGTCGCTCTCGTCGAAGATGAAACGCTGGGTGTAATCGGTATCCGGAAAGTCTGGCATAGGAGAAGGTATCTGAATGGATGACAAAATGATGACAAGCGCCTATAAAGCGCGGTTTAGCACCGCTTGGTGCACTGTCATGCCGATGGGGGCATTTTATGGACTATCCCGCGTTGTTCCAACCCAAGTGGAACGTCAAAAAATTCTTGCTGTGCAATTTGGTGGCGCTGGCACTGCTGCTGCTGTGGATCTGGCCTACGGGCCATGCGGCTTTCACGCATTTCGATGAAGGCCTGTTTCACGTACTGAACCGCCCGCTTGAGCAAAACAAGGCGTGGTTGTGGACCTGGACGATTGCCAGCATGCGACCCTTCGATATCGTCGTCGGCCTGATTCTTCTGACGCTGCTTATAAAGGGCGACTGGGTGTTCAAATCCCTGCAAACCCGTGCCGCGCTGATCGGCTTCGTGCTAACGCTGATCCTGCTGCTGATCATCCGCACGGTGTTTTCCAAGATCATCGACCACAGCGCGCTGCAACACGACAGCGCATCGGTGATGATCCCTGATGCCATCAAGCTCAGCGACATATTCCCGGAGCTTGAAGACAAGTGGCAGCTCAAGGACCGTTCCAGCCAGAGCTTCCCGGGTGACCATGCTTCGGTGCTGCTGATCTGGGCGATGTTCATGAGCGTCTACAGCCGCACCGTCGGCCAACGTGTCGTTATCTGGGCGCTGGCATTCCTGTTCATGATGCCGCGCCTGGTCGCCGGCGCGCATTGGGGTCAGGACGACTACATTGGCGGCGTGATGATCGCGTTGCTCGCGCTGGGCTGGAGTTGCTACACCCCGTTCGTGGCCACTGCTACGGCCTTCCTGTTTCGACTGACCGCGCCGGTCTTCAATGTGCTGGGCCGCCTGCCGCTGTTCAGATGCCTGAGCATCATGAAGCAGGGCTCTCATTTGTAAGCTGCCTGTTGCTACCGAGCAGTCCGGGGTCGCCTAACTCACGATCCCGGAAGTGGCGAGATCTTCAGTCGTCACCCGAACGAAAATGAAACAATTGCCGACGCTGCTTTTTGGTCGGCCTGCCGTCAGTCGTCACGCCCAGGCTTCCGGCCTTGCGCATCTCGGCGGCTTGTTCGCGTTTGGCGAGGCTCTCCGGCGTTTCGCTGTACAGCAGCTGCGCCTCCGGGGCGCCACGGCGGACAATCGACAACGCCTGAACCACCACGGTTCGCTCATCGAAGCCCGCTCTAATCTGGAGCTCATCCCCTACCCGCGGCTCTTTCCCCGGCTTGCAACGCTCGCCCCGGCAATGAACCTTGCCGCTTTCAATGGCGGCTTTTGCCAGCGCACGCGTCTTGAAGAAGCGCGCCGCCCAAAGCCATTTGTCCAGACGGACTTTGTCGTCCTCGTCTGACTTCTGTGTCATCTGAATTCCTCAATCGTGTAATGGTCAGAACCGTACTACGTCACGCCGGGGACGCAGTAACCGCCACCCTCGTTTACACTGCCCCCCAAGACTAAAGCACCGGCTTCAGGAGAACGACGTGACAGACTTCCCTACGTCATTGACCGGTGGGTGCCAGGGCTGCAGAGAAAGCGCCGCGCTGGATTTCGAATTTGAATTCGCCTATCAGCCAATCGTGGACGTCCGCGACCGCTCGGTGTTCGCTCACGAGGCGTTGGTACGTGGCGTCAACGGCGAAGGTGCCCTGTCTGTACTGAATCGGGTGGACGACACCAACCGTTACCGTTTCGATCAATTGTGCCGAACCCGCGCGATTTCAACTGCCGCCCGGCTGGGAGTGGACGAATACCTGTCGATCAACTTCCTGCCCAACGCGGTGTATCGCCCTGAACTGTGCATTCGCAGCACCCTTGAAGCGGCTCGCGCCCACAACTTTCCGCTGGACCGGCTGATCTTCGAGACCGTCGAAACCGAGCATGTCTGTGACAACAGCCACCTCACTAACATCCTTCGCGAGTACCGCCAGTTTGGCTTCAAAACCGCTATCGACGACTTTGGTGCCGGGCATTCGGGACTGACCCTGCTTGCCGACTTTCAGCCTGACCTGATCAAGCTCGACATGGCGCTGGTGCGCAATATCCATCTCGACCCCGCACGGCAGGCCATCGTGCGCGGCATTGTCACAATGTGTACGGACCTGAACGTTACAGTGATTGCAGAAGGCATCGAACATGCAGGCGAACGAGACTTCCTCGCCGACTGCGGCATTTACCTCATGCAGGGCTACTGGTTCGCCAAGCCTGCATTCCAGGCGCTGGCGCACATTGATGCCGGTTCCTGGCAGAACGTGTAAACGAACGGAAACGCTTTGAAAACATTTGATCATCTGACGGTCATCGGCCTCCGCGAATGGGTGGCGCTGCCCCATCTGGGCGTCGCCGGGCTGCGCGCGAAAATCGACACCGGGGCCAGCACCTCCAGCCTGCACGCGACTGAAATCGAGCCGTTCGAACGGGACGGCGAAAAATGGGTGCGTTTCAACGCGCACTTGGGGACGGTGGTGCAGCTGCGTCATCGTCGCTGCGAGGCTCAACTGGTGGCGATGAAAACCATCAAAAGCTCCAACGGCCACGCTCAGGTTCGCTACGTCATTCGGACGACTCTGGCGCTGGGGGATAGGGTCTGGCCGGTGGAATTCACGCTGGCCTGTCGCAAGGCCATGCGCTACCGGTTGCTGCTGGGTTCCAAAGCCCTGATTGACGGCCAGTTGGTGGTCAATCCGGGTGTTACTTATATTCAGGACAAGCCGGTCTTCCCGGCTTCAAATCTCTCTGCCACAGGTGCTGCATGAAGATCGCTGTGCTTTCGCGAAACCCGCGTCTGTATTCAACTCGTCGTCTGGTCGAAGCGGGCATTCAGCGCGGCCACGAGGTCGTGGTGGTCGATACCCTGCGTGCCTATATGAACATCGCCAGTCATAAGCCGCAGATCCACTACCGAGGAAAACCCCTGGAAGGCTTTGATGCGGTGATACCGCGCATCGGCGCTTCCGTGACCTTCTACGGCTGCGCCGTGCTGCGTCAGTTTGAAATGATGGGCGTGTTCCCGCTCAACGAATCCGTCGCCATCGCGCGGTCCCGTGACAAGTTGCGCTCGCTGCAGTTGTTGTCGCGACGCGGCATTGGCTTGCCCGTCACCGGCTTTGCTCACTCACCGGACGACATCCCTGACCTGATCCAGATGGTCAACGGCGCGCCCCTGGTGATCAAGGTGCTCGAAGGCACGCAAGGCATCGGCGTGGTGCTGTGCGAAACCGCGACAGCGGCTGAGTCTGTGATCGAGGCCTTCATGGGTCTGAAGCAGGACATCATGGTGCAGGAGTACATCAAGGAAGCCGGTGGTGCGGACATCCGCTGCTTCGTGGTGGGTGACAAGGTCATTGCTTCGATGAAGCGTCAGGCGAAGCCCGGGGAATTTCGCTCCAACCTGCATCGAGGCGGCACCGCCAGCCTGATCAAGATCACCCCCGAAGAACGCATGACGGCCATTCGGGCCGCCAAGGTCATGGGCCTGAGTGTCGCGGGTGTCGACATCCTGCGCTCCAATCACGGGCCATTGGTGATGGAAGTGAACTCGTCGCCAGGTCTTGAAGGCATTGAAACCACCACCGGCAAGGATGTCGCGGGAATAATCATCGAGTACATCGAGAAAAACGGCGGGCCGCACATGACCCGCACCAAGGGCAAGGGCTAACGCCTAAGCCCGTTTCTGCACGGAGGCTTTGGTCGCGAGCACGCCGCCCAAGGCCTCCAGTCAGAATCAGTAACAAGTCAATCGGCATCCCGCGGCAGCAATAGCCCCAACGGCAACCGAACCCTGGCCTCCAGCCCGCCTCCCGAACGATTGCGCAACTCGACATTGCCGCCGTGCATCGCTGCAATGCGCTTGACGATCGCTAGGCCAAGCCCCGTCCCCTTGCCACTTCGGGCGCGGTCACCACGGATGAAGGGATTGAAAATGCCCTCCAGCTCCGACGGATCAATCCCCATACCCCGATCCAGCACGCTCAGCACCACGTAAGGCGCACCGCTGTCGCCGGAAACATAGGCCGCCACTTCAACGCCGTCACCTGCGTGGTGCATGGCATTGCCAATGAGGTTGTTGAGCAGCCGCTTCATGGAAACCCGCCGCAGCGGGAACGGCGGAATGGACTCCAGACAGAGTCGGACCTGCTCGACCGGGTTGTTGTACGGCGCCACCACTTCGTGGACCAACTCGACCAGATCGACGTCTTCGACCTCTTCATCGCGCCCGTCCCGGATGAATGCCAGGAATTGATCGAGAATGGCATCCATGTCTTCGATGTCGCGGACCATGCCTTCCATGAACTCGTTGTTGGTCGGCATCAATTCCAGTGACAGGCGCAAGCGCGTCAGCGGCGTCCGCAAATCATGGGACACCCCGGCCAGCATGAGCTCGCGCTCCTGCCCTGCCTGCTCCACATCTTCGGCCATCTGGTTGAACGCGCGGTACACCTCGGTCATCTCGCTGGGCGTGTCGCCCACCGGCAACCGCACACTGCGGCCCTGCCCCAGCTGGCGGGCGGCAAAAACCAGACGCTTGAGCGGCTGATTGAGCTGGCTGACGAAGATCCACGCCGAGGCGGTCGAGAGCAAGCCGATCGCCAGGAACCAGCCCAACACGCTCCAGATTTTCTGCCCGCGCAGCGGATGCGGGTACAGCGGCACTTTCAGCCAGCCATCGCCGAGACTCGGCGCCCTCACCCACAGCGCAGGGGGCGCGTGGACACGCAGGCGCACTTCGGTGTCCGCGCCCAATTCATCCTGCATCTGCCGTTGGTAGATTTCGGAATACGGCCAGTGCTGCTCGCCTTCCGGTACGCCGCCACCCACCACGCGGATCAGCCCGGCGGCGTCGGCGATGGTCTGCCGGTCGCTCTCATCGGCCGCCCAGTAAGCCCGCAAAGTGAGTGCAACGCCGTGGCTGTATTGGCGATCGACCAGAACATCCTCGTTCATCAGCAGATAGACGAGGGTCAGCGCCTTCGAAAACAGCACGACAATGAGCACCAGCCACAGGGTGCGGGAGAAAAAACTTTGCGGGAACCAGAGCGGTGTCTTCATAACAGCAGCTACACACTTTGCGGAAGCGAGCCGGGCTCGCGAATTTGCGGAACACATGACACAGCAAAAACCAGTCACGCCAATGGCCGCTTTCGCGAACATCGAGGTGACTGGCTAACGTAGGCGGGCGTGAGACAGGCCCGACAGGTTACCGTCGAACTTGCCGTTACTGCTTGTTGGCACCGTCTGGCACGAAAACATAACCCACTCCCCAGACCGTCTGAATGTAACGCGGCTTGGCAGCGTCTACTTCAATCAGACGACGCAGGCGGGAGATCTGGACGTCGATGGAGCGCTCCAGCGCGTCCCACTCGCGGCCACGGGCCAGATTCATCAGTTTGTCCCGCGTTAGAGGCTCACGGGCGTGCATGACCAATGCCTTCAGCACGGCGAATTCACCGGTGGTGAGCATGTGCACTTCGTCGCCCCGCTTGAGCTCGCGGGTGGCGAGCGACAGAGCGTAGTCGCCGAAGGTGACGGTTTCGTCTTCCGTGGCGGGTGCGCCGGGTACGGGTGCGGATTGACGACGCAGCACGGCGCGAACGCGGGCCATCAGCTCGTCAGGGTTGAAAGGTTTTGCGAGGTAATCATCGGCGCCGAGCTCGAGGCCCTTGATGCGGCTGAGCTCGTCGCCTTTGGCGGTCAGCATGATGATGGGGACTTGATTGTTCGCGGCGCGCAGACGGCGGCAGGCGGACAGGCCGTCTTCGCCCGGCAGCATCAGGTCCAGCACCACGAGGTGGAACACTTCGCGCGCCAGCAGCCGATCCATTTGCTCCACGTTGGGCACAGCCCGGGCGCGGTAGCCCTTGCTGTTGAAAAAGCGTTCTAGCAGGCTGCTCAAGCCAGGGTCATCGTCAACGATGAGGATTTTCTCGCCTTCAGCCGTTTGTGCAGTGCTGCTCATTGGAAGCTCCTTTGATCTCGGCGCGCATTATGGCGTAGCTGCAGTTATGCGCACCGTGTGCATTGTTAGCAGATTTTTCCTGAATCCACATGGGTGCTCGCGCTCAGTCACTTGAGGGCGATTCGCCGCGGCTGCGCGGGCTAAAACCGGCGTATCGACGGGCCGATCCCCTATTCAGGGCTCACTGGGTATAATGCGCCGCCTTCAAGGTCAGGCAACGCTCGTTCAAGGCGGTTCGCCAGCCGCTGATTTAATGCACACACATTTGCCAGGTGGTTTTATGGACAGTATCAACAGCCGCATCGCCGAGGAACTCGGCGTCCGCCCGCAACAGGTCGAAGCGGCCGTCGCGCTACTGGATGAAGGCTCAACGGTGCCTTTCATCGCTCGTTACCGCAAGGAAGTCACTGGCAGCCTCGATGACACGCAACTGCGTCATCTGGAAGAGCGCCTGCGCTACATGCGCGAACTCGACGAGCGCCGCATCAGCATCCTTGCCAGCATCGAAGAGCAAGGCAAGCTGACCCCTGAACTGGCGCGCGAGATCAAGCTCGCCGACACCAAGACCCGCCTTGAAGACTTGTACCTGCCGTACAAGCAGAAGCGCCGCACCAAAGGCCAGATCGCACTGGAAGCCGGTCTGGGTGAGCTGGCCGACAGCATCTTCAACGATCCAACCCTGACCCCGGAAACCGAAGCTGCGCGCTTCATTGATGCCGAAAAAGGTTTCGCCGACGTCAAGGCCGTGCTCGAAGGCGCCAAATACATTCTGATGGAGCGTTTCGCCGAAGACGCGACGCTGCTGGAGAAGCTGCGCAGCTTCCTCAAGCACGAAGCCGTGATCAGTGCCCGTGTAGTGCCGGGTAAAGAGGAAGAAGGCGCCAAGTTCCGCGATTACTTCGAACACGACGAGCCGCTCAAGAGCATGCCGTCGCACCGTGCGCTGGCGATCTTCCGGGGTCGCAACGAGGGCGTGCTGAGCTCGGCGCTGAAAGTCGGCGAAGAGCTGCCCGGCACCCTGCACCCCTGCGAAATGATGATCAGCGAGCGCTTCGGCCTGCAGAATCAGAACCGCCCTGCGGACAAGTGGCTGGCCGAAGTCGTGCGCTGGACCTGGAAGGTCAAGCTGTACTCCAGCCTCGAAACCGACCTGCTCGGCGAGCTGCGCGAAGGTGCCGAAACCGAAGCGATCAACGTATTCGCTCACAACCTGCACGACCTGTTGCTGGCCGCACCGGCGGGGCCACGCGCCACGCTGGGCCTCGATCCAGGCCTGCGCACGGGTTGCAAGGTGGCCGTGGTCGACAGCACGGGCAAACTACTGGACTACGCCACGGTTTACCCCCACGTACCGAAAAACCAGTGGGATCAGACCATCGCCGTGCTGGCAGCCCTGTGCGCCAAGCACTCGGTTGACCTGATCGCGATCGGCAACGGCACCGCCAGCCGCGAAACTGACAAGCTGGCGGGTGATCTGATCAAAAAGTATCCAGGCCTGAAGATGACCAAAGTCATGGTCTCTGAAGCGGGCGCTTCGGTGTACTCGGCGTCGGAACTCGCTGCCAAGGAATTCCCGGACCTCGATGTTTCGATCCGTGGCGCCGTCTCCATCGCACGCCGCTTGCAGGATCCCCTCGCTGAACTGGTGAAAATCGACCCGAAATCCATCGGCGTTGGCCAGTACCAGCATGACGTGTCGCAGCTCAAACTGGCCCGTGGCCTCGACGCGGTGGTGGAAGACTGCGTGAACGCCGTGGGTGTGGACGTGAACACCGCATCCGTGGCCCTGCTGGCGCGGATTTCCGGCTTGAACACCACCTTGGCGCAGAACATCGTTGCCCACCGCGACCAGAACGGCGCGTTCAAGACCCGTGCAGCGCTGAAGAAAGTCCCGCGTCTGGGCGAGAAGACCTTCGAACAGGCCGCAGGCTTTCTGCGTGTCATGAACGGTGACAACCCGCTGGACTCGTCAGCCGTTCACCCTGAGGCGTATCCGCTGGTGCAGCGCATTGCCGCCCAGACCGATCGCGACATCCGTTCGCTGATCGGCGACGCTGCCTTTCTGAAGCGTCTCGACCCGAAGAAATTCACGGATGAAACCTTCGGCCTGCCGACCGTCACCGACATCCTGCAAGAGCTGGAAAAACCGGGCCGCGACCCGCGTCCGGGGTTCAAGACCGCTGAGTTCCAGGACGGCGTCGAAGACTTGAAGGATCTTCAGCCGGGCATGATCCTGGAAGGCGTGGTCACCAACGTCACCAACTTTGGCGCGTTCGTTGACATCGGCGTGCATCAAGACGGTTTGGTGCACATCTCTGCGCTTTCGGAGAAGTTCATCAAGGACCCTCGCGAGGCAGTGAAAGCCGGCGATGTAGTGAAGGTCAAGGTGATGGAAGTGGATATCCCGCGTAAGCGCGTCGGTCTGTCGATGCGCATGAGCGACACGCCGGGGGAGAAAGTCGACGGCGCTCGCGGTGCCCGTCCGGGAGCCGCGCCGCGTCAGCAGCAAAGCAATGCCCCTCGCAAGGAAGCCTCGACCCCGGCGCCGAGCAACAATCCGATGGCGTCGCTGTTCGCCAACGCTAAGCAATTGAAGAAGCGCTGATGGATATCCCTGATGAGCTGACCCAGAGCGCCTATTTCAAGACGCTCGGCTGCCGGGTAGTGAAACTGGACGAAGGCGTTGCCGTCGTCGCTCTGCCGCTTGAACCGCACCTGCGCAACCGCGGTAACGTCATGCATGGCGGCGCGCTGTTCAGTCTGGTCGACATCACTATGGGGCTGGCCTGCTCCAGCGCCCATGGCTTCGACAAGCAAAGCGTTACCGTGGAATGCAAAATCAATTACATGCGCGCCGTGGCCGAGGGCGAAGTCATCTGCACCAGCACAGTGCTGCATGCCGGACGTCGAACGCTGGTGGTCGAAGCCGACGTTCGCCAGAACGACAAGCTGGTTGCCAAAGCGCAGGGCACGTTCGCGATCGTCTAGCTGTCCGATAGCGTTATGAGTTAATTTCGGCACTGTTCAGCAGTGTCGAAATTATCTGATTTCCTTGTAGGAACGATCAGCGACGGGCATCGGCGTTAGGGCCATCGACGAGGCGAAAACGCCAGTTCCTTTCTTCACCCTTGTAGACCGCCATATCGCCCCCATATAGGGCCGACTGACGCGTGAAGGATTCCAACTTGAGCGAACTTCTCAACCGCCGCCTGACTCTGCTTGGCGAGCACTCCAACCTCTCCCTTCTGGAGAAGTGCTTGCACGGCATCGAGCGTGAATGCCTGCGCGTCACGGGCGAAGGCCGCCTGGCGCAAACACCGCACCCGGAAGCCTTGGGGGCGGCGCTGACCAACGAGCAAATCACCACCGATTACTCCGAGTCGCTGCTGGAGTTCATCACTCCGGCTCTGGCCAACCCGGCTGACACGCTGGAAAGCCTGGATAAGATCCATCGCTTCGCCTACAGCAAACTGGGCAGCGAATACATCTGGAGCCCTTCGATGCCGTGCCCGCTGCCGGCCGAAGCGGATATTCCGATTGCCTATTACGGCACCTCCAACATCGGCAAGCTCAAGTATGTTTACCGTCAGGGCCTTGCCCTGCGTTACGGCAAAACCATGCAGTGCATCGCGGGCATTCATTACAACTTCTCGCTGCCCGAGGCCATCTGGCCCGTGCTCAAGCAGGACGCGAAATTCGAAGGCGATAACCGCGATTTCCAGTCCGAGAGCTACATCGGCCTGATTCGCAACTTCCGCCGTTACAGCTGGCTGCTGATGTACCTGTTCGGCGCTTCGCCGGCGCTGGACGCCAGCTTCCTGCGCGGCCGCTCGCATCAGCTTGAGCAGTTCGACGCCGATACGCTGTACCTGCCTTACGCCACCAGCCTGCGGATGAGCGATCTGGGTTACCAGAGCAATGCCCAGGCGGACCTGACGCCTTGCTACAACGATCTGCTGACCTACACCGACAGCCTGCGTCGTGCGGTGGCAACGCCCTACGCGCCTTACGTCGAAATCGGTACGCACAAGGATGGCGAGTGGATTCAGCTCAACACCAACGTGCTGCAGATCGAGAACGAGTACTACTCGACGATCCGCCCGAAACGCGTCACCTATTCCGGCGAACGCCCAATTCAGGCGCTCGTCGCGCGCGGCGTGCAGTACGTGGAAGTCCGCTGCCTGGACATCAACCCGTTCTTGCCGGTCGGCATCGACCTTCAGCAGTCGCGCTTCATTGATGCGTTCATTCTGTATTGCGCGCTGCACGACAGCCCGCAGCTGGCGAACAACGAATGCGGCAACGCCAGCACGAACTTCCTGACCGTGGTCAAGGAAGGTCGTCGTCCCGGCCTGCAACTGAACCGCAACGATACGACGATCGACCTGAAAGTCTGGGCCAACGAGATGCTGGACACGATCAGGCCGATCTGTCAGCTGCTCGATGCCAGCCAGGGCACGGATCAGCACGTCAAGTCGCTGGACGTTCAGCGGGCGAAAGTGGCGGATACCTCTCTCACGCCTTCGGCACAAGTGCTGGCGGCGATGACCGAGCACAAGGAAGGCTTCACGGCTTTCTCGCTGCGCCAGTCGCAGGTTCACGCTGATCATTTCCGCAGCAATCCGCTGAGTGCCGAGGACCAGACGCATTTCGAGACCAAGGCGCGTGAGTCCCTGGCTCAGCAAGCGGAGCTGGAACAGACCGAGGAGAAAGTGGACTTCGATACGTTTGTGGGTGCGTATCAGGCGAGCATTCTGGCGATCAGTAACTGACGCCATTCCCGCTGGAAACGGTGGGAGCCCGCTCTCATCAAACAACACCGCAGATGTGTATGCCGGCGCACGAAATTGTGGGAGCGAGCTTGCTCGCGAAGAGAGAGGAACGCCCGCTAAGTATTCAGCGGCTGAAATGCCGTCTTCGTGAGCAAGCTCACTCCCACAGGTACCGTGTTTACTGCGCGAAAACGTGGCGCCTGGCCGACAGAGAATCTCTCACAAGTATCGCCCCATCCGACATGCGCGTCTGGCTCTAGACCCAGACGCGCACTTTGCTTAGATCGCCTTTTCGAAAATCTTCGAATTACGCTGATAGTTGTACAGCGACGCACGGGCGCTCGGCAGGCGGTCAACGCTGCTGGCCTCGAAACCGCGCTCCTGGAACCAGTGCGCAGTACGCGTCGTGAGGACGAACAGGGTTTTCAGACCCAGCGCACGGGCGCGTTCTTCAATGCGCTCAAGCAGCTCATCGCCGCGCCCACCGTGGCGATACTCGGGGTTCACTGCCAGACACGCCAGCTCACCCGCTTCGGAATCGGCAATCGGATACAGCGCTGCGCAGGCGATGATCAGGCCTTCGCGCTCGACCACGCTGAACTGCTCGATTTCCCGCTCCAGCACTTCCCGCGAACGACGCACGAGAATCCCCTGCTCTTCCAGCGGCGTGATGAGGTCCATGAGCCCGCCAACGTCGCCGATCGACGCTTCGCGCACCAGTTCGAATTGCTCCTGCGCCACCAGTGTGCCGCCGCCCGTGCGTGTAAACAGCTCGGAGAGCAGCGCGCCGTCTTCGGCATAGCTGACGATATGGCTGCGCGCCACGCCACCGCGACAGGCCTGGGCCGCCGCATCCAGCAGCTCCGCCTGGTAGTTGCTGCCCAGGCGCTGAAGGTGCGCGGGAACCTGTTGCGGACGCAACTCACGGACCAATCGGCCCTGTTCGTCCAGCAAGCCTGACTCGGCACCAAACAGCAGCAGCTTTTCCGCCCCCAGATCAATGGCCGCGCGCGTCGCAACATCTTCACAGGCCAGGTTGAAGATCTCGCCGGTAGGCGAATACCCCAACGGCGAGAGCAGCACGATAGAGCGCTCGTCGAGCAGCCGACTGATGCCCTTGCGGTCGATGCGGCGCACTTCGCCGGTGTGCTGGAAATCAACGCCTTCAAGGACGCCTATCGGACGCGCCGTGACAAAGTTGCCACCCGTCACGCGCAACCGCGAGCCCTGCATCGGCGAAGCAGCCATGTCCATCGACAGACGCGCTTCGATGGCGATTCGCAGGGCGCCGACGGCGTCGATCACGCATTCGAGCGTGGCGAAATCGGTCACGCGCATGTCGTGATGGAAATGCGGCGTCAGGCCGCGCGCTTGCAGGCGGCTTTCGATCTGCGGGCGGGAGCCGTAAACCAGTACCAGGCGCACGCCCAAGCTGTGCAACAACACGAGGTCGTGGACGATGTTGCCGAAGTTTGGATGCTCGACGCCATCGCCCGGAAGCATGACGACGAAGGTGCAATCCCGGTGGGCATTGATGTAGGGAGACGCGTGGCGGAGCCAATTGACGTAATCGGGCATATCCGAAAGGAGCCTGTAGTGGATGGACGAAGGGTGGAAACACTCAAGACGGCATGAGCTTTATCGTCGGAACAGGCATCGCAACACGCGTACTCTCCTTTTCGGGTCGTTCTAAGACAGGGCCTGACTCCAGCAGCACGTGGGCGCACTCAAGAGGTCGCCAGGCAGTAATGTTCGATCAATTGACGTAACAGACGCACTGTAGGCTGCAAACGTGACATTTCAAGATATTCACCGGGCTGGTGCGCACAGGCAATGTCCCCGGGCCCCATCACGATGGTTTCGCAACCAAGGCGCTGAAGATAAGGCGCTTCGGTGCCAAATGCCACCGCTTCGGCCGTATGACCGGTCAGACGCTCTGCGATTCGCACCAGTTCCGCATCGGCGCTTTCTTCAAAGGGGGACACTTCCGAAAACAGCGGCGCATAGTCGATCTGCACCTGATGCAGCTCGGCGACGGGCTGCAGTTTCTGCCGAATCGCAGCACGCAGCACTTCAGGGTCCATGCCCGGCAGCGGGCGCAGGTCGAACTCCAGCGAGCATTGCCCGCAGATCCGGTTTGGGTTGTCACCACCATGGATGCAGCCGAAGTTCAGGGTCGGTTGCGGCACGCTGAACTGCGGATTGCGGTATTGCTCCTGCCACTGTCGGCGCAGGCCTTTAAGCTCGCCGATGGCGTCGTACATGGCTTCCAGGGCGCTGCGCCCCAGGCTCGGGTCCGAGGAGTGACCGCTGCGACCGAGAATCTCTATGCGCTCCATCATCACGCCTTTGTGCAGGCGGACCGGCTTGAGACGGGTCGGCTCGCCAATAACTGCCGCGCGTCCCAGCACACCGCCCGCCGCAGCCAATGCCTTGGCACCGGCCATCGAGCTTTCTTCGTCGCAGGTCGCGAGGATGATCAGCGGCTGCTTGAACGGCTGATCGAGCAGTGGCTGCAGCGCTTCGATGGCCAAGGCGAAGAAGCCCTTCATGTCGCAGCTGCCCAGTCCTACCCAATTGCCGTCGACTTCGGTCAGCTTCAGCGGATCGGTTTTCCACAATGCATCGTCGTAAGGAACCGTATCGCTGTGGCCCGCCAGCACCAACCCGCCGGGGCCGGTGCCATACGTCGCCAGCAGATTGAACTTGCCGGGGCTCACCTGCTGGATGTCGCAGGCGAAACCCAGGTCGCCCAGCCAGCTTGCCAGCAGATCAATGACGGCGCGATTGGACTGGTCGAGCGCAGGCTGCGTACAGCTCACAGATGGCGCGGCGATCAGGGCGGCGAACTGGTCTTTCATGGACGGCAACGGCATAGGCGACTCCGGTGATGGGGTGCGACACGCGGACCATCATAGGTCGATTGCCCCGCTTGAATAAACTGTCACGGTTGATGTCCTGTACACTGCACGGCCCACGCAGCTGTGTCGATTCCGGCTGCGACCCCTGTTATCAGCGATAGAGCGTTTGGATTCTCCGGCCATGCAGAAAGAAACCGAAATCAAACTCCGCGTCAGCCGCGAAACCCTCATAGCCCTGCGCGAGCACCCGTTGCTGAAGAAACGCAACAAGGGTGGCTGGGAGCGGTTGGAGCTGTTCAATCAGTACTTCGACACCCCCGAGCGTGAGCTGGCCCATGCCAAAGTTGCGCTGCGCCTGCGCCGCGACGGCGACGCAATCATTCAGACCCTCAAGACCCGCGGCCAGAGCGTCGCAGGCCTGTCCGAGCGTAACGAATACAACTGGGACGTGCCCAAGGCCAAGCTGGACCTGAAGAAGCTCGACGGCGAATGCTGGCCCGAGCAACTGGCGGATCTGGACAAAAAAACCATCAAACCGGTGTTCACCACTGATTTCGTCCGCGAAAAAGCGGAAATCGCTTGGGGCCGTGGCAAGTCCAAGGTGGTGATCGAGGCAGCGCTGGACCTGGGCAAGGTGGTCGCCGGCAAGCAGCAGGAAGAAATCTGCGAGCTGGAACTGGAATTGCGCGAAGGCGACCCGGCCGCGCTGCTGGAACTGGCCGCAGAGCTGGCCGAGAAACTGCCGCTGATGCCCTGCGATATCAGCAAGGCCGAACGTGGCTATCGTCTGTTCGACGCCAGCAGCTACTCGATCAAGCTGCCGACGCCGGAGCTGCATGGCGAACTCTCGGTAGACGACGCGTTCAGCGCCATCGCCTGGTTCCTGCTCGGCAGCAGCCAGCGTCTGGCCGAACAATACCGCTTTAACGGTCACTGGAGCCTGTTGCAGGAGTGGGTCGAAGTGCTCGCTGAACTGCGCGCCCTGGCCGGCAGCCTCGGCCAAGCCGCTCCGCGTGCCACGACCCATGACCTGCGTGCCGCGCTGGACGCCTTGCTGGAAGACTGGCGCACGCTGGTGCTCGCCGGTCAGGAAGATGGCGATGTGCGCGCCGCTGCCCATGAGCAGTTCATCGAAGAGCTGCAGGACACCCGTTGGGGCCTGTTCTCGCTGACCACGTCGCGCTGGTTGATGGCGCGCAGCTGGACGGTCGAGCGCAACAACCGTGGCAATCGTCAGGGCCACGCAATGCTCAGCAGCTGGGTGCCGCGCTTCCTCGGTGATGAGGCGACCGCGCTGAACCTGCCGCGCTACCAGCAGCAGCCGGAAGATCTGGCCGAGCAGTTGCCACGCATCGAGCGCATTCAGGTGTGGCTGCATTACGCCCGCCAGGCGCTTGACCTGCCGGAGCTGGATCGCTTGTACGGCGAGTTGAACAAGCTCGAGCAACTGGCGCATTTGGATATCACCGACGAAATACTCGATGCACGCGTCCAGCAAACCATCACCGTGCTGCAAAGCCGCGCGTGGAAGACATTGTTGAAGTTGTAAGACGCCGTATAGATGGGACGGCTGGCGCGGTTGGTAGGGCTGACGCTGTTTCGTAGGACCGGCTTTAGCCGGGAAGAGGCCAGCCTGAGCACCTCAATTTCGCAGTGTGCCTACCGACGCCTTCCCGGCTGAAGCCAGTCCTACGAAAGGCACGCGGTGTGTCAGTGGGACCGGCTTTAGCCGGGAAGAGGTCAGTGGCAGCACCTCAGTTTTATGGTGTGTCTACCGACGCTTTCCCGGCTGAAGCCGGTCCCACTAAATGCACGCGGTGTGTCAGTGGGACCGGCTTTAGCCGGGAAGAGGCCGGTTTTCACACCGTCAGCTTTATGGTGTACCCACCGACGCTTTCCCGGCTGAAGCCGGTCCCACTAAATGCACGCAGCGTTTCAGTGAGACCGGCTCCAGCCGGGGATTGGCTCCCTATCTGCCAATCGGCAAGCTCGTCGTCGATTTGATTTCCGACAGCGCCACTGTCGAATTCACTTCCTGAATCCCCGGCACCAGCGAGAGTTTTTCGAAGAAGAATCGCTCGTACGCTTCGATGTCCGGCGTGACGATGCGCAGCAAAAAGTCCACCGACCCCATCAGCACATAACACTCCAGCACTTCGGGAAAGCCACGGATCGCTTCGGTGAATTCGGTGAAATTGGACCGACCGTGGGCGTTGAGTTTTACCTCCGCAAATATCTGCGTGTTCAGGCCGATTTTCTTGCGATCCAGCAGTGTCACCTGCCGCCGGATCACGCCTTCATCTTTGAGCCGCTGGATCCGCCGCCAGCAAGGCGACTGCGACAGGCCGACCTGCTCGGCGATCTGCGCGCTGGACAGCGACGCATCCTCCTGCAGCAGCGCGAGAATCTTCCGATCATAAGCATCCAGCGCAATTTGCATAGTCAATTCCTGAAAGTAGGCTGCCGCACATAAACAAGTCGCATCCAGCCTAATACAGCGCATCTTCGATCAGTAATTTCTTTTTCGGCGTGTAAAACTTTCTGCCATTCAACGCCATTGCAACGACGAGATTGCCAGGAGGTATCCCATGCCACATCTCGAAACCGTCAGCCCTGTTCCGTTTCGCCACGACGTCTGGTCGTTCAGCAACGCTCACTGCCTGTCGCGATACCAAATCCTTACCGAAGCAGAAGCTGACGTACTCTGCCGCTTGCTCAACCTGTTCGCGATGCAGTACCTGATTCCCCAACAGGTCAGTGTGCTGCAGCAGGAAGGCATGCTGATGGTGAGCATTGAGGTGGGTGGCATGACGTGGCACCGCGCTCAAGTGATT
Source organism: Pseudomonas sp. W2-17 (assembly GCF_041060445.1). Lineage (NCBI taxonomy): Bacteria > Pseudomonadati > Pseudomonadota > Gammaproteobacteria > Pseudomonadales > Pseudomonadaceae > Pseudomonas > Pseudomonas sp. W2-17. Next base: position 33,717 of record NZ_JAUFNS010000005.1, read on the forward strand.
GGTGAAAAAATGCGCAACCTCGTCAGCGTTTGCTCGGTCGAACTTGAACCCATGGGCGATTTGCACGTCGTAACCGAGGCCGTCTCACTCGCCGCCAGTTGAGTGCTCCGAAAATATTGGCAACGCTTCGCTACCGGCAGGGCGCAACAACTGGCACGCTTGGGACTACTCTTGCTCAACACCGAAGTAAGCCGTCTCGTCTCAAGGAGCCCGCATGTCCGTCCTCGCCTCATCATCTCAGGACCGCTGGCTGGATCTGAACGAAGTACTGCGTGACCTCGTCGCCCAGGGATACCTCGATCAGGACAACGCCGAATATGCGCTCACGCTGCGCCGAGCCGCGCAGAACCTCCACGCCCACCCGCTCGAACTCATCGCCACCCAGCAGTTCGACAACCACAAGCGGCCCGGCAAGAAACTCGACCTCGAAACCCTGACCGCCTGGCTGGCTGAGCAAGCCGGCCAGCCGTACCTGCGCATCGACCCTCTGAAGATCAACGTCGCCGCCGTGACCCCGTTGATGTCCTACGCCTTTGCCCAGCGCCACAAGATTCTCGCGGTGGACGTCGATCGCGACGCGGTGACTATCGCCAGCGCGCAACCGTACGTGAATGCGTGGGAAGCCGACCTGACCCACGTGCTGAAGATGCCGATCAAGCGCGTCGTCGCCAATCCTGTCGACGTGCAGAAACTGGCCGTCGAGTTTTATCGGCTGGCGAAATCGGTCAGCGGCGCAAGCGCCAGCGATCAGAAAATCAGCAACATGGGCAACTTCGAACAGTTGCTCAAGCTCGGCGCCAGCGATCAGGAGCCGGACGCCAACGACGCGCACATCGTCAATATCGTCGACTGGCTGTTCCAGTACGCGTACCAGCAGCGGGCGAGCGATATTCACATCGAGCCCCGCCGTGAAGCCGGTACCGTCCGTTTCCGCATCGATGGCGTGCTGCACAACGTTTATCAATTCCCTCCCCAGGTGGCGATGGCTGTCACCAGCCGCCTGAAAAGCCTTGGCCGGATGAACGTGGCCGAGAAGCGCAAGCCCCAGGACGGCCGAGTGAAGACCAAAACGCCAGACGGTGGCGAGGTGGAGCTGCGGCTGTCGACGCTGCCCACTGCCTTCGGCGAAAAAATGGTCATGCGGATTTTTGACCCGGAAGTGCTGCTCAAGGACTTCGACCAACTCGGGTTCTCCGGCGATGACCTGCGTCGCTGGGAGGGCATGACGCGCCAGCCCAACGGCATCATTCTGGTGACCGGCCCTACCGGTTCCGGCAAGACCACCACGCTGTACACCACGCTGAAGATGCTGGCGACCTCGGAAGTAAACCTCTGCACCATCGAGGACCCGATCGAGATGGTTGAGCCTGCGTTCAATCAGATGCAGGTGCAGCACAATATTGACCTGACCTTTGCCAGCGGCGTGCGCGCGCTGATGCGACAAGACCCGGACATCATCATGATCGGCGAGATTCGCGACCTGGAAACCGCAGAAATGGCGATTCAGGCGGCGTTGACCGGTCACTTGGTGCTGTCGACGCTGCACACCAACGACGCGCCCAGCGCCATCAGCCGTCTGCTGGAGCTGGGCGTGCCGCATTACCTCCTTAAAGCGACGATTTTGGGCGTGATGGCCCAGCGTCTGGTGCGTACGCTGTGCCCGCACTGCAAGGCGCCGATCGAAATGGATGAGGTGGACTGGCAAACCCTGACGCGGCCTTGGCAGGCGCCCGTGCCAAGCGGCGCGCACCGGGCAGTGGGTTGCGCGGAGTGCCGCGACACGGGTTATCGCGGGCGTGCGGGGGTGTACGAGATCATGCTGATGTCCGACGCCGTGAAGTCGCTGATCACGGCGGACCTGGACCTGACGGCGTTGCGTCGCCAGGGATTCAAGGACGGCATGCGCAGCCTGCGGTTGTCCGGCGCGCAAAAGGTCGCAGCGGGGCTGACGACGGTTGAAGAGGTGCTACGCGTGACACCGCAGAGCGAGCAGCGTTAGTTACTGGTCCGGAACCCCGAAATCCAGCACGACTTTCATCGCCTGCTGCTTGTCCCCGGCCAGCTCGAATGCCTGGACCGCGTCCTGAAACGCGAGGGTGTGGGAGATCACCGGGGTCACGTCGATCACCTTGCGATTGAGCAAGTCCACCGCCTGGGCGAACTCGGGATGGAAGCGAAAGGTGCCGCGCAGGTCGATTTCCTTGCCCACCACCAGGTTCAGCGGAATTGCCACATCGCCCCCGAGCCCGACTGTCACCACAACCCCACGCGGTCGCATGCAGGTCAGGCCATCGCGCAGGGCTTGTGCACTGCCGGAGGCCTCGAACATCACGTCGAAATACCCCTTGTCGGCGGTATAGCGCGCCAGTGCTTCGGGCTCGTCGCGCAGATTGTGGGTTTCGCTGGCACCCATGCGGCGCGCGCAGGCCAGCGCGCTGTCGCTCAGATCTGCGGCAATAATCTGCAACGCACCCGCTGCGCGCAGGCTGCCGATCAGCAAGTTGCCTATCGGGCCGCAGCCGGTCACAAGCACGCGCTTGCCGAACACGCCGCCGGCGCGCTGGATCGCATGAAGCCCGACCGACAGGGGCTCGGCCAGGGCGCCTTCAGCCAGCGTCGTGGTCGACGCCAGCACATGGGCCTGGCTCGATTCGATCACCAAGTGCTCGCGGAAGGCGCCCTGAATGTGTGGAAACGGCATCGCGCTGCCGTAAAAACGCATGTTCAGGCAATGGTTGAGCAGGCCTTCGTGACAGTATTTGCAGTCTCCGCACGGCCGCGACGCCGACACGGAAATCCGTTGCCCGACGCTGAAAGCGCTCTGCGCGTCGCCGACTTCCTCGATGACTGCCGAAATTTCATGGCCGAGGACCATCGGCTCTTTCAGCCGAACGGCACCGAATCCGCCGTGCTGGTAGTAGTGAAGATCCGAGCCGCAGATACCGCCGCGAGCAACGCGAACGCGCAACTGGCCGGCAGACAACGGCAACGCTTCGGTACCGGGCTCGACACGCAGGTCTTTCGCGGCATGGCAGACAATCGCTTGCATGATCGTTCTCCGGATTACAGCGATGCCGTGATGGCACCGTCGACGTAAAGGATATGGCCGTTGACGAAGCTGGCCGCGTCAGAGGCCAGGAACACCGCCGCGCCCGCCAGCTCCGACACTTCGCCCCAGCGACGGCTCGGCGTGCGTTGCACCAGCCAGTCACTGAATTCAGTGTTGGCCACCAGCGCAGCGTTGAGCTCGGTCTTGAAGTAGCCCGGCCCGATCCCGTTAACGTTGAGACCGAACGGGCCCCAGTCGATCGCCATGCCTTTGGTCAGCATCTTCAGCGCGCCCTTGCTCGCGGTATACGGCGCGATACCCGGTCGGCCCAGCTCGCTCTGCACCGAACAGATGTTGATGATGCGCCCGCGCCCACGAGGAATCATGCAGCGCGCGACGGCCTGACCCACGAAGAAGGCGCTGTCCAGGTTGGTACGCATCAGCTCATGCCAGTCCGCCTCGGGAAAATCCGCCAGCGGCCCGCGCCGTTGGATGCCGGCGTTGTTGACCAGGATTTCCAGCGGCCCGACGCGTTCTTCGATTTCCTGAACCGCAACGGCGACCGCCTTGCTGTCCGTCACGTCAAAACTCTGCGTGTGAACTGCATGCCCCTCCGCTACCAGGGCTTGGGCGGCCGATTGCAGCGTCTCGGCGTTGCGGCCGTTGAGCACGACCGTGGCGCCTGCTTCGGCCAGGCCCCGGGCGATCGCCAGACCGATGCCTGCGCTGGAGCCGGTGATCAGCGCCACCCTGCCGTCGAGACGAAAACTTTCCAGAACAGCCATGACGCCCTCCAATTGTTTTTGCGGCTTGAATCTCGATGGGCTGCGCCAGCTTTTGTTCCGATCAAACACAGAAGCCGCGCAGATTGCAGTCATCGTACTCTGCCCGATCAACTTCCCACCGTCATCAACCATGACCCTCCGAACGTTGATCAACTCCCGGACGAGACGACGTGGCAGGTCGTTGCGCTATGAAGCCCTGCGCATGGGGAACTAGAACGGGAGATGGCGTATCAAATCGTTTCAGAACAAACCAACATCGGAGTACCCGTCATGCGTCTTAAACTTGCTGTAGCCACGTTAGCCTTGCTTTCCCTGCCGGTCGGTTCAGCAATGGCCGACGGTTTTCTGCGGGACGTGCTTTCGTCTGGTGCGACAACCGGTTCCACCTACCTCACCTTCCGTCACCATAAGCTAATCGTCGCTGCACAAGACGATGCTGGCAGCTTCGTCGCCAGCAACGGCGAAATCCGTGGCCCATACCTGGAAGCCGCCATGGACCAGGTGCGCAAGGACAACCCGGCCCTCAAGGCATCGGACATGGACCTGGCGAACGCCATCCTGGCGAAGAACCTGGTTGCCGAGCAATAAGTCAGACCTGTCGGGATGGGTTGGCGGCATAACGCCAATCTCGCTCCCAATAAAAAGCCGCTCAATTGAGCGGCTTTTTTGTGCCTGACCGATGGGCTTATTCGCCGATCAGTGCCTTGTAGCCGGCTGCATCAAGCAGCTTGCCCAGGTCTGCGGCATTGGCGGGCTTGACCTTGAAGATCCACGAATCGTAAGGCGAGTTGTTCAATGCCTCTGGCTCACCGGCCAGCGCCTCGTTGACTTCAACAACTTCGCCGGCCACGGGCGAGTAGATGTCAGACGCAGCCTTTACCGACTCGACGACACCGGCCTGATCGCCAGGGGCCGCGAAAACCTTACCCACCTCAGGCAGCTCGACGAACACCACGTCACCCAGCGCTTCCTGCGCATGATCGGAAATACCGACAACGATCAGATCACCCTCTTGCTTCGCCCACTCGTGGCTCTCGGCAAAACGCAGTTCGGCGGGAATAGTGCTCATGTTCTTATCCTCTCTACTTCATCAGGTCAGCGGAAAAACCCGCCAGGGATGGCTTTTCAAATCAGGGTTAAATCAGGGCCTTGCCGTGACGCACGAATGCGGGTCGAACCACTCGGACCGGGTACCACTTGCCCCGGATTTCCACCTCGGCACGGTCTGCGGTGGCCATCGGCACTCGCGCCAGCGCGATCGACTTGCTTAGCGTAGGAGAGAAACTACCACTGGTTATCTCTCCTTCGCCAACTTCCGCTATTCGGACGACCTGATGAGCACGCAAAACGCCCCGCTCTTCGAGGACCAGCCCTACAAGTCTTGAGGAGATGCCTCGCGCGCGCTCTGCCTCGAGTGCAGCACGCCCGATGAACGTTCGGTCTTCAGGCGTCCACGCGACCGTCCAGGCCATGTTGGAGACCAGCGGCGAAACCTGCTCGTCGATTTCCTGACCGTACAGATTCATGCCCGCTTCCAGCCGCAGCGTATCGCGGGCGCCCAGACCGATAGGCGAGATGCCAGCACCGACCATGTCGTTGAAAAAACTGCAGGCTTCGGTGGCGGGCAGGATGATCTCCAGGCCGTCTTCACCTGTATAACCCGTGCGGGCAATGAACCAGCCGCCTTCCTGCTGGCCTTCGAAGGGCCTGAGGGTGTGGATAAGCGCGGTGCGTTCCTGGTTAACCAGTTCGCCGATCTTCTGCCGGGCGTTTGGCCCCTGAATGGCGAGCATAGCCAGCTCCGAGCGGTGCCTGACGCGCACGTCGTAGCCGGAAAGGTTGGCATTCATCCATTCCAGGTCCTTGTCGCCGGTGGCGGCGTTGACCACCAGTCGATAACCCTCGTCGGTCAGGTAGACGATCATGTCGTCGACGATACCGCCGTGGGTGTCGAGCATCGCGCTGTAAAGCGCCTGCCCGGTCTGTTGCAACCTGCCGACGTCGTTGGCCAGCAGATGTTGCAGCCAAGGCTTGGCCTGGCTGCCGGATACATCGAGCACATGCATGTGCGACACGTCGAAAATCCCGCAATCCCGGCGCACCTGATGGTGCTCCTCGACCTGCGATCCGTAGTGCAAGGGCATGTCCCAACCACCAAAATCGACCAGCTTCGCGCCGAGCGCGAGGTGCAGGTCAAAGAGGGGCGTACGCTGTCCCATGGGTTTCTCCTTCCGGGCGTGGCGAAGACGCAGTCACTGGCAATCCCGCAAATCCCCCGTGAATTGGGGTCTGAAACCTTTGCTAATTTGAGGAATTGTCTGACAGACCGAGTCGATTGCGGCGCATTGTAGCCGCAAGGTTGGGACCCCGCACCTAACCAATCGGCTTAGCCGAACGTCTGATCAAACCGATGACCGGGAGCAGCCCGACCAGTACCAACGTCAGTGCAGGCAAAGCCGCACGCGCCCACTCGCCTTCGCTGGTCATTTCGAAGATGCGCACGGCCAGCGTGTCCCAGCCAAACGGGCGCATGAGCAGCGTCGCGGGCATTTCCTTGAGGACGTCGACGAAGACCAGCAGCGCAGCGCTCAACGTGCCGGGTATGAGCAGCGGCAGATAAATCCTGAAAAACAATCGTGGCCCACTGACCCCCAGACTGCGCGCGGCTTCGGGCAATGACGGACGAATGCGCGACAAGCTGTTCTCGAGCGGCCCGTAGGCGACCGCAATGAAGCGCACCAGATACGCCAGCACGAGCGCCCCCAGGCTACCCAGCAAAAGCGGCCGGCCAGCACCGCCCATCCAGGTGGATAAGGGCACGACCAGTTCCCGGTCGAGATAACTGAACGCCAACATGATCGACACTGCCAGCACAGAGCCGGGCAGCGCGTAGCCGATGTTGGCGAGGCTGACGCCAGAGCGGATGGCGCGAGTGGGGGCGAGGCGCCGGGCAAACACGAGAATCATCGCGACGCACACCGTGACCAGCGCAGCGATGCCGCCCAGATAAAGCGTGTGCAGGATCAACCCGGCGTAGCGCTCGTCGAGGTCGAAACGCCCGCGCTGCCAGACCCAGACAATCAACTGCAGCAGCGGCACCACAAACGCGCAGGCGAACACCAGCCCACACCATGTGCTGGCGGCGGCTGCTTTCAGGCCTCGCAGGTGATACAGCGCCTTGACCCTCGGACGCTCGTTGCTCGGTCGGCTCGCCCCCCGTGCGCGATGCTCGCCGTACAGCAGGACCATGACGGCCAACAGCAGCAGGCTCGCCAGTTGCGCCGCGCTCGACAGGCTGAAGAAGCCGTACCAGGTTTTGTAGATCGCGGTGGTGAAGGTGTCGAAATTGAACACCGACACAGCGCCGAAATCCGCCAGGGTTTCCATCAACGCCAATGCGACCCCGGCACCGATCGCCGGCCGCGCCATGGGCAATGCCACGCGCCAGAACGCTTGCCACGGCGACTGCCCCAAAATGCGGGCGGCCTCCATCAGGCCTTTGCCCTGCGCCAGAAATGCGGTGCGCGCCAACAGATAGACGTAGGGGTAAAACACCAGCACCAGCACGATGATCACGCCACCGGTCGAGCGCACTCGCGGCAGACGCAGGCCTGAGCCGAACCACTCGCGCAACAGCGTCTGCACCGGGCCTGCGAAATCCAGCAATCCCACAAACACGAACGCCAGCACATACGCCGGGATGGCAAACGGCAGCATCAGCGCCCAGTCCAGCCAGCGTCGCCCCGGAAACTCACACAGCGCCGTCAGCCACGCGAGACTCACGCCCAGGAGCGTAACGCCCAGCCCGACGCCGAGCACCAGCGTCAGGGTGTTGCCCAGCAACCGTGGCATCTGGGTTTCCCAGAGGTGGGACCAGATCTGCTGATCGATGGTTTGCCAGGAAAACAGCAGCACGCTTAACGGCAGCAGCACCAGCGCGGCGATGGTGAAAACCAGAGGGTACCAGCGACGCTGGGGGGAGTGGGCCAAAGGGGATACTCATGGAGAGTTGCGGATTGACGAAGCCCTCGGTGGGAGCGACCGGGGTGGCGCTCCACCTTGCTCGCGAAGAGGCCGGCACATCCGCTAGATCTCCAGCGATTGAAATGCCGTCTTCGTGAGCAAGCTCACTCCCACAGGATCTTCACCAGGATGCAAAACCGGCGTGACCCGGGCGTCTTTCGCGAAAGATCAATTCCAGCCAGCGCGGTCCATCATGCGAATCGCCTCGGCCTGCCGCCGACCGGCCACTTCAACCGGGATCGTGTCCGCCTTGAATGCGCCCCAACTTGCCACTTCTTCAGACGGTGCGACTTTCGGGTTGGCCGGGAATTCCTGATTGGTGCCGGCGAATATCGTCTGGGCTTCGGGGCCCGTCATCCATTCCGCCAACGCTTTGGCGGCATCGGCATGGGGCGCGTACCGGGTCAGGCCGATGCCGGAAAGGTTGACGTGCACGCCGCGATCCGACTGATTGGGCCAGAACAGGCGCACGGCGAGATCGGGATTGTCCTTGTGCAAGCGACCGTAGTAGTAAGTATTGACGATGCCGACGTCGCATTGGCCGGCATTGATGGCTTCCAGCACCGCGATGTCATCGGAAAACACGTCGGTCGAGAGGTTGTTCACCCAGCCCTTGAGAATCTTTTCAGACGCCTCGGCGCCGTGGGTTTCGATCAGCGTGGCGGTCAGCGACTGGTTGTAGACCTTCTTGGCGGTACGCAGGCAAAGACGTCCTTCCCACTGTTTGTCGGCCAGCGCTTCGTAGGTGGTGAGTTCTTCCGGTTTGACGCGATCGGTGGAGTAGGCGATGGTCCGCGCGCGCAGGCTCAGGCCGGTCCAGCTGTGGGTGGAAGAGCGGTATTGCGGGGGAATGTTCGCGTCGATGACCGGCGAAGTGAACGGTTGCAGGATGCCCATCTGTTCCGCTTGCCAGAGGTTGCCGGCGTCGACGGTGAGCAGCAGGTCAGCCGTTGCGTTCTGGCCCTCGGCCTTGATGCGCTGCATCAGCGGGGCTTCCTTGTCGGTGATGAACTTGACCTTCACGCCGGTCTTGGCGGTGTAGGCGTCGAACACCGGTTTGATCAGCTCATCGATTCGGGAGGAATACACCACCACTTCATCTGCGGCCTGGGCGGTGCTGCCGAGCACGATTAATGCCAGGGCAGCCAAAAGACGCTTGCTCGCCTGCATGCAGGTTCTCCTGATTCGAGAGAGGGGAAAAACGAGGCGAAATGGTAGTGAATCGCATCTGCCATCTCAACCGAAGTCAGGATTGAGCCGTTACTGGATGTTGCGGAGTGCCGGCGGTGAATCCCTGAATGCGCGCGGTTTCAGTGGGAGCGGCTTCAGCCGGGAAAGCGCCATTCGTTACGCCGCGAATCTGATGGCGTTCAAGCTGGCCTCTTGCCGGCTAACGAAGGTCCCACAGTGAAGCGCGCGGACAGAAAGTGCTGTGCCGTCAGAGCTTCGCCAACTCGGGGAGGTCCCCGGTCAGCCCCAAGGCCTGGCGCACAAACAATGCTTTGGCTTCTGCAGAATGATCGACCATCTTCAGCCCGGCATTGCGCAACAAACGAACCGGCAGCGCATCGGCCTGGAACAGCCGCTCGAAGCCTTCCATCGCCGCCATCAACGCCAGGTTATGCGGCATGCGCCGACGCTCGTAACGGCTCAACACACGCTCATCGGCCAGACGTTCCCCACGCTCGACCGCACCGCGCAGCACTTCGGCGAGCACCGCTGCGTCGAGAAAGCCCAGGTTCACGCCCTGCCCCGCCAATGGATGGATGGTGTGCGCGGCATCACCGATCAGCGCAAGGCCCGGCGCCACATAGCGCTTGGCATGGCGTTGACGCAGCGGGACGCAAACCCGCGAATCAGCCGAGATCACCTGCCCGAGACAGCCTTCGAACGCATTCTCCAGCTCACGGCAGAAGCGTTCGTCATCGAGCTTCATCAACCGCTCGGATTGCTCCGGTGTCACCGACCAGACGATGGAGCACCAATGCTCACCCTCTCGATCCAGCGGCAGAAAGGCCAGCGGGCCGTCGTCTGTAAAGCGCTGCCAAGCGGTTTTGCGGTGCGAGTCCGCCGTGCGCACGCTCGTCACAATGGCGTGATGCAGGTAGTCCCATTCCCGCGTCGCGGTGCCGGTCATGCGCCGCACGGTTGAGTGGGCGCCATCGGCCGCGACCACCAGCGGCGCGCGCAATGTGCGGCCATCGGACAGCGTCAGGAGCCAATCATCGCCGGAGTGACGCATCTGCTCCAGACGCGCATCGGCCAACAAACCGATGTTGCTGTCATGCAGACGTTCGACCAGTGCATCCTGCATCACGCGATTTTCGACGATGTGCCCGAGCACGTTAGCGTGAACACTGGAGGCAGAAAAATGCACCTTGCCCGTGCCGCTGCCATCCCACACGTGCATGTCGCTGTAAGGGCTGACGCGCCGCGCAACGATGCCTTCCCAGACGCCCAGCCGCTCGAGAATGCGCTGACTGGCGATGGACAGCGCGCTGACCCGCGCCTCGAATGGCGCGTCGGCCACGAACGGCTTGACCGTCAGAGGACCACCATCCACCACGAGGATGTTCAGCCCACTGTCGCGCAGCGCCAGTGCAAGCGCGCTCCCCACCATCCCGGCCCCGACAATCAGCAGATCTGCGCGCGTTTCCATGCTTTAAATCGTTCTCGGTTGTGGCGAAGGCCACGAATGAATGGAGTGTTCAGACATCGCTTCGCGTTCCCAGGCCCATGGCCTGACGGGCGAACCAGCTCTTGGCGGACGGCAACAGATCCAGGCCCAGGAGACCCAGGTTACGGCCTGCCGTGACGAAGGATTGCTGACTGCTGAAAAGCCGGGTGACTTGATCCGAAAAGCCGACGGTCAGTTTTTGATCAACGCGCTGGCGCTCGCGGTAGGCCTGCAACGTCGACAGATCGCCCAGCGGTGCTTCGCTGGCGAGCAGTGATTCGGCCAGGGAGGCCGCATCGCGCAGCGACAAGTTGAAGCCCTGCCCCGCAATCGGGTGAAGACTGTGGGCCGCGTTGCCGAGCACCACCAGATGCGAGCGGATCTGCTCTTCGGCTTCGATCAACGCCAGCGGATAGCTATGCCGCGCACCCACTTGTTTCAGCGCACCCAACCGGTAGCCAAAGACGCCCTGCAACTCCGCCAGGAAGCTTCGGTCGTCCAGCGCCATCAGCCGTTGAACGTCATTACCGGTGCGCGTCCAGACCAGTGCGCAGCGGTTGTCCGGGAGCGGCAGCAACGCCATGGGGCCATTTTCGGTAAACCGCTCGAAGGCCTCACCGCCGTGTGCGTCTCCCGGCGTGATGTTGGCAATCAGCGCGGTTTGATCGTACGGCGTGTGTCGCACGGCAATGCCCAACTGCTCGCGCAGGCTGGAACGGCCACCGTCGGCCAGCACCGCCAGGTCGCAGGTGAGCTGGGTTTCGTCGTTCAGGGTCAGTTGGTAGCCATCGGGCAGCGCCTGCATGTGCGTGACCTCGGCCGGCACGCGCCAACTGATCACGTCCTTGTCCAGCGCCTGCCACAGGCATTGGCCCAGCCAGGCGTTTTCAACCACATAGCCCAGGGCGGGAACGCCTTCCTCCATCGAAGACAGGTGCGCTGCGCCGAACCGGCCTTTGTCGGAAACGTGAATTTTGAGAATCGGCTCGGCGCGGCGGCTGATCTGCTGCCACAGGCCCAGGCGCTCGTAGATCTGCCGCGCGCCGAAAGACAGCGCCGAAGAGCGCGCGTCGTAGCTGGGCTGGTACGTGTCGCCAGGCGCAAACGGCTCGATCAGGACAATTTTCCAACCGCGCGCCTTCGCCCCGGCTTGCAGGGCGAGAGCGAGGCTTGCGCCGACCAGCCCGCCGCCGACGATGGCCAGATTAAAGCGGCTCATGCGGCTTGGGTTCGCGCAGCGGCCATCAGGGCCTCGATGTCGGCAACGGTTTTTGGCACGTCGCCCGTCAGGATTTCACAGCCTTTTTTGGTCACTACGACGTCATCCTCGATTCGCACGCCAATCCCGCGCCACTTCTTGGCAACGGTCTGATTGTCCGGGGACACATAAATGCCGGGCTCGACCGTCAGTGCCATCCCGGCCTCCAGCACACGCCATTCGCCGCCGACCTTGTATTCGCCGACGTCGTGCACGTCCATGCCCAGCCAGTGTCCAGCGCGGTGCATGTAAAAAGCTTTGTACGCTTCGGCAGCAATCAGTTCATCCACCGCGCCTCGCAGCAGCCCCAGCTCAACAAGCCCTTCGGTAATGACGCGAACCGTCGCCTCGTGGGCCTGATTCCAGTGATTGCCGGGTTTGATCGCCGCAAACGCCGCTTCCTGGGATTTGAGCACCACCTCGTAGATCGCTTTCTGTTCAGCGGAGAATTTGCCGCTGACCGGGAAGGTACGGGTGATGTCACTGGCGTAGCAGTCGATCTCGCAACCGGCATCGATCAGCACCAGATCGCCGTCTCTGAGCAGCGCATCGTTCTCCTGATAATGCAGGATGCAGGCGTTGCGTCCCGACGCGACGATGGAGCCATAGGCCGGCATCTTTGCGCCGCCCTTGCGAAATTCATAATCAAGCTCCGCTTCCAGGCTGAACTCGTAGAGCCCGGCGCGACTGGCTTGCATCGCCCGCACGTGGGCTCGGGCCGAGATCTGCGCGGCCTCACGCATGACCTTCACTTCAGCCGCCGATTTGTAAAGGCGCATGTCGTGAAGCAGGTGATCCAGCGCGACGAATTCTTTGGGCGGCTGCGCGCCCAGATGCGCCTTGGAGCGGATGACATTGATCCACTCCATCACGTGCCGGTCGAATTCAGGATTACTGCCCATGGACGAATACACCCGATCGCGACCCTCGATGAGGCCGGGCAGGATGTCGTCGATGTCGGTGATCGGGAAGGCATCGTCGGCGCCGTACTCGCGCATCGCACCATCCTGACCCGCGCGCAGGCCGTCCCACAGCTCGCGCTCGGGATTGCGTTCACGGCAGAAGAGGACGTACTCACCGTACTCGCGCCCGGGGATCAACACGATCACCGCTTCAGGCTCGGGGAAGCCGCTCAGGTACTGAAAGTCGCTGTCCTGGCGGTACACATGTTCAACGTCCCGGTTCCGAATGGCCACAGCCGCCGCTGGCAGAATGGCGATGCTGTTGGGCTCCATCTGCTCCATCAACGCCTTGCGGCGGCGGGCATATTCGGCTTTCGGGATATGAATCATGGGCAAGTGCGGTACTCCGGGAAGTGCGCTTCGGCCACGCCGCGCAAGGGCGGCATGGCCGAAGCGGCGATGACGCGCTGTCAGTGCAAAGACGGCTTGGCTTCGTCTTCGGCGGCGGTTTTCTGGTTGAACTCGGTGAACAGCAGCAACGGCGCAACGCGCAGGTATTCCATCACTTCCATGTAGTCGCTCTCGCCGTCTTCGGACTCGTCCAGCGCATCGTGGACCTGAGCGATGGCGGCCAGGTCTTGCAGCACGTCCCTGGCATCATCGCTCAGCGACTGACCACCGACCCGGGCGAAGCCGCTGAGGAAACCCTGGCACCACTGGGCCATGGCGGCGGTGCGCGTAGCCAGAGGCTCATCATCGCCGGGCAACAGCAACACGACGGTCATGTCGTCGCCGGTCAGTTCGCTTTTGACCATTGCCTGCAGGCCGATCAGGGCCTGGCGCACTTTGTCGTCAGGCTCTGTTTCCAGCAGCAGGTGAGCGTCGGCCAGCCACTCCTCAGCATCAAAGCCTGCGCCGGCGCAACTGCGACCGAGCAAAAGGCCGTGCAATTCGGCAGGCGATACGTGATGACCACTGCTGGCGAGCAGGGTGGCGAAGCCGTTGTACGGGGAATTCTGAATAGGCATGGGCAACTAGGCGCCAGGCGGCGCAATGTCTAGAATGAAGGCCTTGTATCGTAGCACCGGCAGACGCGCCCAAGCTATCAGGCGATGTCCGGGGCGAATCCAGACGCCAGCGCCTGCACCACTCATCTGAAAGTATTCAGTGGAAAACAATGGAAGACAACGACCTGCAAGCGCTGATGGCTCGACTGGAGTTATTGATCAATCGTGTCGAGCAACTAAAAAGTCAAAACGGACTCCTATTAGCTCAGGAAAAATCCTGGCGCGAGGAACGCGCTCAACTCATTGAAAAAAACGAAATCGCCCGGCAAAAGGTCGAGTCCATGATTTCGCGCCTCAAGGCCCTGGAGCAAGACTCATGAGTAATGGCAACAGCATCACCGTGCAAATCCTCGACAAAGAATATTCGATCATCTGCCCGCAAGAGGAGCGCACCAATCTGGTCAGCGCCGCGCGTTATCTGGACGGCAAAATGCGCGAGATCCGCAGCAGCGGCAAAGTCATCGGCGCCGACCGTATTGCGGTAATGGCCGCACTGAACATTACCCATGACCTTCTGCACAAACAGGAACTGCCACCCGCAAAGGCGCAGGCAAATGGTGCCAACAGCGAGCAGGTTCGCGATTTGCTGGACCGTGTAGACCTGGTCCTTGCCACGGATTCGGATAAAGCACAAGGCTGATTGTTCGGACATGATTCGGTATACTTGCGACCGCTCCCTGGAGTGCTTGCCAGTCGGTCATGTCCCTGAGCCGATACGCACAACCACGGGGGTTGCACGTTGGGGTTGGTGTGCATGTCCGCTCGACGGAAAGCCTTAAAACCTCCTGCAATCTCCACCTTGAACTTTCGGGTTCAAGGGCTACACCGACAGCGGTTCGTCGGGGAGTCTCGAACCTTCTACCCATCGCCAGGCGCCCCGTCTGGCGGTGGGCATCGTGAATCTGCCTGATTACACGACATCACCCTCCAAAGCCTTACGGACCCGCCAGCATGGCCTCATCCGGCGCCGCTCCCCTCCCAGATCCTTCAAGCCTCACTCGCCCACAGTTGCGTCGGCTGCTTCGCCATAATCGTCGCGCGCTCAGCCCGGCAGAACAGCGACAGGCGGCGCAGGGTGTGTACCGTCAACTTGCGCAAAACCCTCTGTTTCGCCGCGCCCGGCACGTTTCTCTCTATCTTCCGATGGACGGTGAGATCGACCCGTGCCTGCTGCTTCGTGCCGCTCAAAAACGCGGCAAGGCCACCTACCTGCCAGTGCTGAGCGCCTGGCCGCGAACGAAAATGGTGTTCCAGCGCGTGCATCCGAGGGAGAAGCTCAAGCCGAACCGGTTCCATATCCCGGAGCCCCGCATCAATGCCAAGCGACAGCGCAAAATCTGGACACTGGATCTGGTGTTGATGCCGCTCGTGGGATTCGATCCGCAAGGCGGACGTCTTGGCATGGGTGGCGGCTTTTATGACCGCAGCCTGGCTTATCTCGCGCGTCGTAAAACCTGGCGCAAGCCGGTGCTATTGGGACTGGCCCATGAGTGTCAGAAAGTCGCGAAGCTGGCGGTCGCCAGTTGGGATGTTCCGTTGGCAGGAACGGTGACGGATAAGCGTTGGTATGTGGCGGGATGAATCGTCGGCAAGGCGCGCTCCTGAGAGGAAAGCGCCCTGCGAAAGCGGTTTAGCGGCGGGACAATGGCTGCTGTTGCTGAGTGATTTCAACCGGAGCGTCTGCCTTGGCGGCCCACAGACTTTGCGCGTAACCGGTGGTGACGATTCCCAAGCCGAACAAAATTGCCAAAACCCACAGTACATCCGGCTTGCGTCGCATTCATCGTCCCCTTTGTAACGAATCAGAATCTAAAATCGATAACGTTTAAACAGGCTGCCAGATCGTGCAGCCCTTAAAATGCCGGCATTCTGCGGCAACGTGACGCAACACGCAAATACTGACGCCAGCCGACTGTCGGGTTGTCATCAAAACGTAGGACAACTTTCCCAACACCTGTGCAGGAGCCTTGTAAATGGCCTATTGGCTGATGAAATCCGAGCCTGACGAACTCTCGATCAGCGGGCTTAAAAAGCTCGGGCAGACGCGCTGGGACGGTGTCCGCAACTATCAGGCCCGCAACTTTCTGCGCGCGATGGCCGTGGGTGATCAGTTCTTTTTCTACCATTCCAGTTGCCCCGAGCCCGGGATCGCCGGCATCGGAGAAATCGTCAAGGCCGCGTACCCCGACCCCACCGCACTGGACGACAAAAGCCCCTGCTTCGACGCCAAAGCCACCGAGGAGAAAAACCCCTGGAGCGCTCTTGATGTGGCATTCGTCGAGGTGTTTCCAAACGTGCTGGGGCTGAGTTTTCTGAAGCAACAAGCCGCACTGGAGCAGATGCCTCTGGTGCAGAAAGGCAGCCGCTTGTCCGTCATGCCGGTGACGGACGAACAATGGGCGGCCGTGCTGGGCCTGCGCTGAGTTCAGAACGCCGCGTTATTGGGCAATGAAGTTGTTGAACAGCAGATCGTCGACCACGGGCTTGCCGGTTTCCTGGGTCAGCACTTGCTGGGTCTGCTTCAAGGCTTCCTGACGCAGTTTTTCCTTGGCATCGACGTTGCCCATGCTGTCGACCGTTTGCTGAGTGAACAACGCCACCAACTGGTTGCGAATCAGCGGCTCGTTCTGCTTAACCAGTTTCTGAGCTTCGGCGCCGGTCACCCGCAAGGCGACGTCGGCCTTATAGACGTGTAGTTTCGGGCTACCGTCCAGCGCGTAGTTGCCTACGAAGGGTGGCGTCAACGCCACGTAGGAAACCTTGTTAGGATCTTCTTTCTCGCCGCCTTCTTCGGCCAGCGCCACAACCGGCATCGACAATGCCATCAACATAACAATCCACGCTTTCACAGTCCGCTCCTCAATCCGTTTTGCCGCATAGCTTACTTCAGCTTATGCACGCCTATCAGGCCGGGCCATGCTCATTGACCCCACAACCTCGCTACCTGTACTTATCGGCCATCCCCGAAAAAGGAATAGCCCTCGATGAAAGCCGTGCTGTGTAAAGCCTTCGGTCCCGCTGCAGATCTGGTGCTGGAGGACATTTCCAGCCCGGAGCCGAAGAAAAACGAGATCCTTCTGGACGTGCACGCTGCCGGGGTCAACTTCCCGGACACGCTGATCATCGAAGGCAAATACCAGTTCAAGCCGCCTTTTCCGTTTTCTCCCGGAGGTGAAGCGTCGGGCGTTGTGACGGCCGTTGGCGAAAAGGTGACCCATGTTCATGTCGGTGACCGAGTAATGGCGCTGACCGGCTGGGGCAGCTTCGCTGAACAGATCGCCGTGGCCGGTTACAACGTCCTGCCCATCCCCGAAACGATGGACTTCACCACCGCCGCCGCCTTCAGCATGACCTACGGCACCTCCATGCACGCCCTTAAACAGCGCGCCAATCTGCAGGCAGGCGAAACACTGCTCGTCCTCGGCGCCTCCGGAGGCGTTGGCCTCGCCGCGGTTGAGATCGGCAAAGCCATGGGCGCTCGCGTGATCGCCGCCGCCAGCAGCGCAGACAAGCTTGAGGTCGCCAAAAATGCAGGCGCCGACGAGTTGATCAACTACAGCGAAAGCAATCTGAAAGATGAAATCAAACGCCTCACCAACGGCAACGGCGTCGATGTTATCTATGACCCCGTGGGCGGTGACCTTTTTGATCAAGCCGTTCGCGGCATCGCCTGGAATGGTCGATTGCTGGTGGTCGGCTTCGCCAGTGGTCGC
The DNA here is from genome assembly GCF_041060445.1 of Pseudomonas sp. W2-17. NCBI lineage: Bacteria > Pseudomonadati > Pseudomonadota > Gammaproteobacteria > Pseudomonadales > Pseudomonadaceae > Pseudomonas > Pseudomonas sp. W2-17. The sequence goes on from NZ_JAUFNS010000005.1 coordinate 51,191, forward strand.
ATTCCCGAACTGCCGGTCAATCTCGCGCTGTTGAAAGGTGCCTCGGTTGTAGGTGTGTTCTGGGGCTCATTTGCCCAACGCCAGCCCCAAGACAATGCCGCGAATTTCCAGCAACTGTTCACTTGGTTCAGTGAGGGCAGGCTGAAGCCGCTGGTGTCGAAGGTTTACCCGCTGGAGCAGGCCGGGGAAGCCATTGAATCACTGGCGCAGAGAAAAGCAGTTGGCAAAGTCGTGGTTAGCGTCAGGTAGCGTGCATCGGGATCGACCTGTTCTGAAGAAACGGAGCTGACTTTGCGTAGTTCTCTGCACGGCTCACAGCATCCTCCTCACTTGATCAGGCAACACGTCCTTGTAACGCAGTTCCGGATTCGCCCGGCAGCGCTGAATGACCTCCGGAACTGCATCTGCCAGCGCATCCCCCAGCGCGAACCTTTCCTCGTCGACCAGCTTTCTGTAAGTCGCCACCCTCGCGAGCACGCTGTAGGTGTGCCGGAACACGCTCATCTCCACCTGTTCAAGATCAGACGAGTTCTGCTGGAAGTCTTCGAAGCGTTTGTTGAATTTCGCGCAGGACAGGTGGCGCAGACTCCGATGCAGCCAAGGCACGTGAGCATTTCCTTCACGCGGGTGGACGAAGTAATGCTCCTGACGCAGCGAAATGACTGCCGGACGCTGCTCACTGACGACCCAGGGTTTTACGCGCCACGTTGGCACCACCTTTACGACGGCGAGGGAAAACAGAGGATGCGAGCTGTCCAGCACCTCAGGCTCGGAAACCCGTCCATCATGGTGCGCCTTCAGGTCGTAGACGACCCACCCGGATATTCCCGATTTTGAGAGCGAATACGGCCAGGCAGGCGCCCTGCGGTAATCAAACTCCACACTGTGCTCATCTGCATGGGCGCCTATACATACCGCGAACATCAGCCGTAAGACCCACCTGCTCATCACTGCCATCGCCTGCGCGCTTCTCCCGTCTGCCTCCTGCGCGGGTGCAAAAGGCTGGCGCGCATTTTGTGTGCTGTTCTCCGGCGGCAATAGCTCATGACTTCCCAGGGCTGCGTAGGATCGGTCCCAAAATCAACACGCCGCTAAACAACCCGCGACGGCGCCTGATGTGTTCCGTATATTTCACGGCCGATACATACCGAACACGAGTCATTCGGTATCGACTCCCATACGAACTGCGGACCCGTGTTGATGACCGTCACTCTGCTTTTGATCACGTTGTACGCGCTGTCGATCGCGATATTTTGCTTCGCCACCCGGCGCCTGCCGATCCTCTCCAGAGACGCGCTTCATCGCGTTTCGTCGCTGGACGGGCTGCGAGGCGTGCTCGCAACCGCAGTCATTGTTCACCACTTCATGGTCAGTTATTACTGGCACGTCAACGGCGCTTGGGAAACCACGGACAGCCGTGTGCTGAACAACATGGGAACGGTACCGGTGTCGTTGTTCTTCATGATCACCGGTTACCTGTTTACCGCGAAGATCTACCGAAGCGAGCCAAAATGGCGTCAGATTCTGTCGTCACGGGTACGGCGAATCTTCCCGATGTACCTCTTCAGCGTCGCGCTGATTACGGCCATCGCGCTGTACCAGTCCGCAGGCATCAGCGCGCCGGTCATGGACACGGTCAAGGCGCTCGGGCGATGGGTGATGTTCATCGGCAGCCCCCTCAATGGTTTTCCGGACACCGTGCGTATCAACGCCTCGGTGCAGTGGACGCTGCTCTATGAAGCGGTCTTCTACCTGTCGCTGCCGGTGCTGTATTGCCTGCTTCGGCGCAAGCTCCCCGGTATGGCCGTCGTGGTCGCGCTGATTGCGCTGGCGTGCCTGTGGGGCGAGTACCACCATCACTTTCACAACCGGTTCATCAAACTGTTTGCTGTCGGCATCGCGGTGGCGGTCTTTGAAGACCGGATGCGCCAGTGGAAAATCGACTTCACGGGCGTACGCTGCACGTTGGTAGCGGTCGCGATACTGCTGATCTGCATGAAACTCAAATCGTACTCAACGCTACAAATGCTGATCCTCGGCATCCCGTTTGCGCTGTTCGTACTCGGCAACAGCTTGCACGGGGTGCTGGAGATTCGAGGGTTGAAGATTCTGGGCGAAGCGAGCTTCAGCATTTACCTGCTGCACGGCATCGTCATCTACAGCGTGTTCAGCCTGCTGGGCGCGTACGACTTCGCCATGCCGGACCCGCTCAGCTACGCGCTGTACTTACCGATGATCATCCTGCTGACCAGCAGCATCAGCGTCGCAACGTACTGGTGCATCGAGCACCCGTTCCTGCGCAAGGCATCGCCGAGCAACAAAGCAATCCAGCCGAATGCTTAAGGCTCGGTAACGGGTAACCGATGCGGGATAGCCGGGGCTGAACTGAACACCTCGTTCGCCCAACTGGCCATGCTGTACCGCTGCACGACTTCTTCGGGCGGGTCCACGTATTCCCCGTTAATGAACACATCAGGGATGACGGGGTGCTCGCTGTCGATGATCAGTATGTTGCGCGGATCGTAAAAGTCGTAATCCGCCACCGATGGATTGTTGGTGATCATTTTCTTGCGGTAGAGCAGCGCTTCAAAAAAACGGAAGCTCAAACCCGCGTGGCCCGGCCGGACGATATCGATCAGTATTTCCGAACGCCTGACGTATTCGGCCGTTTCATCGATGTCCATGCGCTGGCGAAAGAAGGTCAGTAAAGGACTGGCACCGGGCACCGGTTTGCTTTGCACCAGGAATTTGCAGGTGCTGGTGTAGCCCAGCTGTTCAAACGCTTGAGCCACCCGGCCGAGCACATCAACGCGGTGCTTGCCGCCCATCACGACGAACGCCTTGAAGTCGGACGTCGTTTTGAAATCGGCGTGTTCTTCGTAGATGTAGTTGTAGAGCTTGCGCAGTTGATACTCGTGAGCATCAGCGCCATCGAAGGTGTAGACCTTGTCGAAGGTCGCCAGTTGATCGATCGGCATCGACAATCGCGCAATCCCGTCAGACAGATACGCGACGGTAAGCGTTGCCGCAGCCTGGGCCTGCAGGACCAGGCCCTGATCCAGCTGACTCGGGTTCACCACCAGCAACGCGTCGACATCCCCTGCTGCCCGGATCGCAGCCGTGGCACGCCGCACGATCAGGTACTTTTTCAGCCATCGCCGCATTTTCCCCGGAAGCCAGGGCAGCTCCTTCGCGCCTTGGGTCAGGTCAATGAACACAACGTCGTTCGACTTGCCGAGAAAGCGGCTGAGCCGGCCAAGGTATCCGCCGACATCGCGGCACAGAATGATGATCTTTTGATTCCGAATCCCAAGCGGGGGTGACTGCATGTCGATTTGCCAATCGTGAGCCCATGAGCGCGCACTTTACCTGTCCCACGCACCGAAACCCACCTGTGGGCAGCACGGCACAAACGCGATGTTCGCAAAGGAATTCCCTCTCGTCCCGTATTTACGCCCTTATTATCCGATGAGAAGCCTTCCTATTTTCTGTAACGAAAATGTAATATTCGGATTCGCATAACAAGAAAATAAATGGAGTGTCCCGATGTTTGCCTTTTTCCGCCCTGCCGCACATCAGGCTCCGCTGCCTGAGGAGCGTGTCGACTCCACCTACCGCCGCCTTCGCTGGCAGATTTTCGCCGGCATCTTCTTCGGCTACGCCGGCTACTATTTGCTACGCAAAAATTTCTCGCTGGCCATGCCCTACCTGATCGATGAGGGATATACCCGCGGTCAACTGGGGCTTGCGATCTCGGCGATTGCGATTGCGTACGGGCTATCGAAATTCCTGATGGGGCTGGTGTCTGATCGCTCCAACCCGCGTTACTTCCTGCCCTTCGGGCTGGTGATTTCCGCGCTCGTAATGTTCGTGTTCGGATTCGCGCCCTGGGCGACGTCCAGCGTGACAATCATGTTCATTCTGCTGTTCATCAACGGCTGGGCCCAGGGCATGGGCTGGCCGCCGAGCGGACGCACGATGGTGCACTGGTGGTCGCAGAAGGAACGTGGCGGCGTCGTGTCGGTGTGGAACGTGGCGCACAATGTCGGCGGTGGCTTGATCGGCCCGCTGTTCCTGCTCGGACTCGGCTGGACCAACGACTGGCACGCCGCATTTTATGTGCCTGCGGCGGTTGCCCTGTTTGTCGCTCTGTTCGCCTTCGTCACCATGCGTGATACCCCGCAGTCCGTGGGCTTGCCGCCGGTCGAGGACTACAAGAACGACTACCCGGAAGGCTACGACGCGAGCCACGAAGAGGAATTCACCGCCAAAGAGATCTTCGTCAAATACGTCCTGCGCAACAAAATGCTCTGGTACATCGCGCTGGCCAACGTGTTCGTTTACCTGCTGCGTTACGGCGTGCTGGACTGGGCGCCAACGTATTTGAAAGAAGCCAAGCACTTCGACGTCGATAAGACGTCCTGGGCGTACTTCTTCTATGAGTGGGCAGGTATTCCGGGCACGCTGCTGTGCGGCTGGATGTCCGACAAGATCTTCCGTGGCAACCGTGGCCTGACCGGGATTGTGTTCATGGCGATGGTGACCGTTGCGACGCTGGTCTACTGGCTCAATCCGCCAGGCAACCCCACCGTCGACATGATTGCTCTGGTCTCTATCGGCTTCCTGATCTACGGCCCGGTCATGCTGGTCGGCTTGCAGGCCCTTGAGCTGGCACCGAAGAAAGCAGCCGGCACGGCAGCGGGATTCACTGGCCTGTTCGGGTATCTCGGTGGTTCGGTCGCCGCCAGCGCGCTGATGGGCTACACAGTCGACCACTTCGGCTGGGACGGCGGCTTCGTGCTGCTGGTGTCCGCTTGCATCCTCGCAATAGCGTTCCTGGTGCCGACGCTGCGCCATACGCGGGTGGCGAGCCAGTCGCGAGAGGAAATGGCTTAAGTCTCAAACGGAAAAGGCTTGGTCAGTGCGCTGATCAAGCCCTATCCATTTCAAGGGTATTGCTGGCGAGCGTGAAGGACGCTCAGGATCTCGATCCGATCTGTTAGTCGGTAAATAACCAGGTAATTGGGGTGGACAATGATTTCGCGGGTATTGAGCACGCGACCTAAGCGGTAAAGGTAAGGATGCTCAGGCAGTGCTGAAGTAGCTCTCTCAATTTCAGCATAAAGCTCCTCCGCTTGTGGATTTCGCTCATCAATATACTCAAGTATCTCCCACAGATCGGCGACTGCCTCCGGGCGCCACTCAACGATCATCGCTACGCTTGTCGCGCTTGGCGGCCAGTCTCGCTTTCAGTTTTGCCATGACTTCATCATGCGCGACGTTAGGTCTTGGATCGTCTACCGAAGCCTGCACCTTTGCACGGAGCCACGCGTCATAACGCGCAGCCTGCTCTTTTGATTCGAACTCCGACACAAGCGGAGAAAGCCGAGCACTCATGATTAACTCCTCAGGGGGTTTCGATGCAGTCTAGCGTCTCGCGCGCAAGCCTGACCGGAAGATCGTGACCAAATGCTATATCGCCAACAACACCGGCTTACACCGCTTGAACCGCGCCTCCAGGCTCAGGTCCGGCATGGCGTGGGTGCGCAGTGCGTGGATGGTTTGTTCGACGTATTCCCACGTGGTCCCGTACCGCCCGCTGGCATTGGCCAGCACTTGGGTGAGCACGCTGTCGGGCAGGTTGCCGGCGTAACTGGGCAAATGCCGCTCCAGCACAAATCCCAGAGCCTGCACCTTGGTGCCGTCTTCAAGTCGGCAGTTGAGCCAGTGTGGGCGGTAGGACGGGAACGGCATTTCTCTCTGCCACAACGCCAGCAGCGATTCGTCGATATTGTCTTCGGGCAATCGGTAGGCAAATCCGCTGCAGGAGCCGCCTCGGTCCAGACCGAATACCAGCCCTGGCTGCTCGGGCGTGCCGCGGTGTTCATGGGACCAAAGATAGAGGCCGCGATGATAGCCGTGGACCCGACCGCGCTGACGTTCGACGGCGCTGCACTCGGGCCGCCAGATCAATGATCCGTACGCGAACAACCAGATCGGGCCGCCCTGGTGACGGCTCATCGTGGCGTGGATGGAGGCAAGCAGCTGTTCTCGGGTGAGCTTCGGCCCAAGATCGATGACCGGCGGGTAGGACAACCCCAGGCCGTCATGAACAGCTCCCGCCAGGATATTGATTTGATTCCCCATCTGGTTCCCCCCACCGGCAAGGCTGACGCCGGTGCAACGCTGAACACTCATGAAACGGGTCTGGCAACAACGAATGAACAATCAGACGGCATCGCAGGCAGTGTGACGTTGTGACTCGGCCACCGGCGCATGGGTCACGTCGGAAAAACCGATATCTGACAAACAGTCATGCAATACGCTGTCCACATCCAGCTCGGCGAGTGGCTGCGCTTCAGGGCCTCGGCGCGTAAGCGAAAACATCGGCACGCATCTGATGCGCATCCATGCCAGCCAGCACCAGCGCATCAAGGGTCGAATAGACCATCGCCGGTGAACCGCTGGCGTACACATAAAGCGACTTCAGATCGCTGAAGTCCTCGCAGACCGCCTCGTGCAGCATGCCGCAGCGCCCTTCCCAACCGCACAGATCACTGACGACCTTGTGCAGGAAAAGGTTGGGCAGCGTCTGCCATTCATCCCAGTGCCTGAGCTGATAGAAATCTTCCGGACGGCGCATTCCCCAATACACATGCACCGGATACGGAAAACCTTTAGAGCGGCAATGCTCGATCAGGCTGTGCATTTGCCCCATACCGGTGCCTGCCGCGATCAATACCAGCGGGCCATCGGGCAATTCGCCCAGATGAGTATCACCGAAGGGCAGGTCAACCCGCGCCATGCCATCGCGCTGCAACTGCTTGATCAGATTTTGCGCACTTGCCTCGCGGGCGAGCACGTGAAATTCCAGATCTCGCCCGCTCTCCGGCGCCGAGGCCATGGAAAATGCCGATTTCTCGCCGTCGTCCCGATGGATCATCAGGTACTGACCGGCGTGATAACGCGGCGGTTTGCCCGCAGGCGCACGAAGCATCACCCGCCAGACATCGCCGCCGACTTCCACACATTCGCTGACCTGGCAGGCGAACGTGCGCACCGGCAACGCGCCGAGCGCCAACACGCTGTCCCACAGCACGACGCAGTCTTCCTGCGGCACCGCCAGGCACGTATAGATTTCGCCGTGGTTGCGGATTTCTCCCGCCTGCTCGACGCTGCCTTCAACCAGCAGCGCGGAACAGATGTGGCAATTGCCGTTGCGACAGCTCTGAGGGCATTCGTAGCCCAGACGCTGAGCGGCGTCGAGGATCCGTTCGCCCGGCAATGTCTCGATGACTGCGCCCGATGGCTGCAAGGTTACACGCATCAATCAATTCCCAGCTGAGTCCAGATTTCATCGATCCGGCGGGTCACCGCTTCGTCCTTGACGATAGCGCGACCCCATTCACGGGTGGTTTCGCCCGGCCATTTATGCGTGGCATCGAGCCCCATTTTCGAGCCCAGACCGGAGACCGGCGAGGCGAAATCGAGGTAATCGATCGGCGTGTTGTCGATCATCACCGTGTCGCGCTTGGGGTCCATGCGCGTGGTGATCGCCCAGATGACGTCATTCCAGTCACGGGCATTGATGTCGTCGTCGGTGACGATAACGAACTTGGTGTACATGAACTGTCGCAGAAACGACCAGACACCCAACATCACGCGCTTGGCATGGCCGGGATACTGTTTCTTGATCGTCACAACCGCCATGCGGTACGAGCAACCCTCGGGTGGCAGGTAGAAGTCGACGATCTCGGGGAACTGCTTCTGCAGAATCGGCACGAACACTTCATTCAGCGCGACGCCCAGAATGGCGGGCTCGTCAGGCGGTCGGCCCGTGTAGGTGCTGTGGTAAATCGGCTTGATACGATGGGTGATGCGCTCGACCGTGAAGACCGGGAAGCTGTCGACCTCGTTGTAGTAGCCGGTGTGGTCGCCGTACGGTCCCTCATCGGCCATTTCGCCGGGATGAATCACGCCTTCGAGGACAATCTCCGCACTGGCCGGGACCTGGAGGTCGTTGCCACGGCACTTGATCAATTCGGTACGGTTGCCACGCAGCAGGCCGGCGAATGCGTATTCGGACAGGCTGTCAGGCACCGGCGTCACGGCGCCGAGGATGGTAGCGGGATCTGCGCCCAAGGCCACCGAGACCGGGAATGGTTGACCCGGGTGTTTGTCGCACCAGTCCTTGAAATCCAGCGCGCCGCCGCGGTGGCTAAGCCAGCGCATGATCACCTTGTTGCGGCCGATCACCTGCTGGCGGTAAATGCCCAGATTCTGCCGTTCCTTGTTAGGCCCGCGAGTGACGGTCAAACCCCATGTGATCAGCGGGCCCACATCGCCGGGCCAGCAGGTCTGTACCGGCAGCATGCCGAGGTCGACGTCGTCGCCTTCGATCACGATCTCCTGACACGGGGCGTCCTTGACGACTTTCGGCGCCATGGCGATGACTTTTCTGAAGATGGGCAGCTTGGACCAGGCGTCTTTCAGGCCCTTTGGCGGCTCGGGTTCCTTGAGAAAGGCCAGCAGCTTGCCGATCTCGCGCAGCTCGGACACCGACTCGGCGCCCATACCCATGGCGACGCGCTCAGGCGTGCCAAACAGATTGCCGAGCACCGGAATGTCGAAACCCGTCGGCTTTTCGAACAGCAGCGCTGGCCCCTTGGCGCGCAGGGTCCGGTCGCAGATTTCGGTCATTTCCAGTACAGGGGAAATAGGCACCTGAATGCGTTTCAACTCTCCGCGCTGCTCAAGCTGCTGCACGAAATCCCGTAGATCCTTGAATTTCATTAACCCGGCCACTCACCAAATAGATGCACATCCTACCTGCTCTGACCGCAGACGGCAGCTTGTGTCCAACTCAAATGCGCGGTGTTGCGCGGAATACCGGCGTGAACAGCGGCTGCATCTTCTCGCCGCCCAGATCCGACAGGTGATCCTCGTCCTTGTACAGCGAACGCCCGTCAACTTCGGCACGGCACAGGCCGCCCTCACACAGCAGCGGTTTTGGATCAATCAGGTGAACGCCCGCATCCGCTTGGCTGAGCGTGGCGAACAGCTGATTGATGAACGCCTGTCGCGCATCGAGCTCCGCCGCCGGCCGCCCAACCTCTGCCGCTGAACGCCCGACCCTGGCCAGGCTACTCAATCTCTCGATCGCGCCCTTGCGTTGCTGTGGCACTTCCTTGAACAGCCAGACCTGGGCGCCGGCTGCACGCAATTCGGCGACCTGCGCTTTCAAAGCGTCCGCGAAATACGCTTGGTTTTGAGCAATGGATTCCCGTTTCAGCAGCACGTAGCCCTTGTCACCGCCCTCCAGCCCATAGATGTACAAGCTCCAGCGCGCGGCCAAGGTGACATCGGGAATTTTATGCGTTCGAACGCGCTCGACGTTCAGGGCGTTGAAGTCCTGACAGCGCGTACTGGTTGCAGTGCTGACAAGAGGCGGGCATCCACTCATGCTCGCCAGCCAGACAGGCAGGTGCGCTTGCTCGGCCGCGATTCTGACGCCAGGCCACAAAGCCGCCGCATGGCTATCGCCCCAGATGAGATGGGACGGTGTCGCATCCACACTGCTACCCGCTCGACAGAGCTTGTCCAGACCCTTGCTGTGCTTTGATCCGAGCAGGAAACAGTCCATCTGCCCGGCATCCCATTCCTGCGACTGTGCATAGGCAAGCGCCTGACCCGACATCCGTTGCGGCACGCCATCACTGGAGTGCACCGCCTGTCCTACCAGCGCCAGCACGGCCAGGGTCAGCAGGCCGCCAATCAGCACCGGCTTGCGGCCGGCCAGTAAGCGGCGTTCACGGAATGGGAGCTCGACGAAGCGCCAGCTCAGCCAGGCAAGGGCGCCGGCCAGAAGGATCCAGCCGACCGCTTCCAGGTCGGAAATGCCGTCGGCGGAAATCGCATTGGCGTAGACATGGATAGGCCAATGCCACAGGTACAGCGAGTAGGAGATGAGCCCGATGGCCACCAGCGGTTTGATGCTCAGTAAGCGCCCGACCCATGACGCGGGATGACCGTTGGCCCAGATCATCGCAGTCGTGCCCAGCACCGGCAGCAGCGCCGCCCAGCCGGGGAATTGAGTGGTTTTGTCAAAGCTCAGCATCGCCAGCACGACCGCCGCAAAGCCGCTCAGGCTGATCGTCTGGTACACCCCGCTCGGCAGCGGACGTTTGGGCGCAGGCGCGACGGCCAGCATCGCACCACAGAGCAGCTCCCATGCACGCATCGGCAGCAGAAAGAACGCGGCCTCGGGCTTGTGCTTGATCGCCCAGATGTTCAGCCCGAACGACAGCACCAACAAGCCGAGCAGCAACCAGCGCCAGTGCCGCACGTACCGCGTCGCCAGCACCATCAGCAGCGGGAAGAAAATGTAGTACTGCTCCTCCACCGCCAGCGACCAGGTGTGAAGCAGCGGTTTGAAGTCTGACGCGGAATCGAAGTAGCCGTCCTGCCGCATGAACAGCAGGTTGGACATGAACATCGACTGATAGCGCACTTCCCGGCCCAGCTCGGCGTAGTCCTTGGGCGTCAGCAATATCCAGCCAAACGCCAGCGTGGCCAGCACGACGACGGTCACCGCGGGGACGATACGCCGCGCGCGACGGGCCCAGAAATCGACGAAGCTGAACCGCCCTGCGCTGATCTCACGGAAAATGATGGACGTGATCAGGTAGCCAGAGATGACGAAGAACACATCGACGCCGACGAAGCCGCCGCTCAGCCCAAGACCGAAGTGAAACAACAGCACCGGGACCACGGCCAGGGCCCGCAGCCCATCGATATCACGGCGATTGCCAAACGTGTGCATAACACTCCTTGCCTGCGGGAGAGGTCTACGGAAAAGGGCAAAAAAAATGGTGTCCGGAAGGACACCATTTTTCTACGGTCGGTTCAGCGCAGGGTGTTACTTGCGCTTCATCGACAGGAAGAACTCATCGTTGGTCTTGGTCTGTTTCAGCTTGTCGATCAAGAACTCGATGGCTGCGACTTCATCCATAGGATGCAGCAGCTTGCGCAGGATCCACATGCGCTGCAGCTCGTCGTCGGCCGTCAGCAACTCTTCGCGGCGTGTGCCGGAGCGGTTGATATTGATGGCCGGGAAGACGCGCTTCTCTGCGATCTTGCGATCCAGAGGCAGCTCCATGTTGCCGGTACCCTTGAATTCTTCGTAGATCACTTCGTCCATCTTCGAGCCGGTTTCAACCAGCGCGGTGGCGATGATGGTCAGCGAGCCGCCTTCTTCGATGTTACGTGCCGCACCGAAGAAACGCTTTGGCTTCTCGAGGGCGTGCGCATCGACACCACCGGTCAGGACCTTGCCGGAGCTCGGAATGACAGTGTTGTAGGCGCGAGCCAGACGGGTGATGGAGTCAAGCAGGATGACCACGTCTTTCTTGTGCTCGACCAGGCGCTTGGCCTTTTCGATCACCATTTCGGCGACCTGCACGTGACGGGTGGGTGGCTCATCGAACGTGGAAGCAACCACTTCGCCGCGCACGGTGCGCTGCATTTCGGTCACTTCTTCCGGACGCTCATCGATCAGCAGAACGATCAGATGGACTTCAGGGTTGTTACGCGTGATGTTCGACGCGATGTTCTGCAGCATGATGGTCTTGCCCGCCTTTGGCGGAGCAACGATCAGGCCGCGCTGACCTTTACCAATGGGGGCGCACAGATCGATGACGCGACCGGTGAGGTCTTCGGTGGAACCGTTACCGGCTTCCATCTTCATGCGAATGGTCGGGAACAGCGGCGTCAGGTTTTCGAACAGAATCTTGTTCTTCGCGTTTTCTGGACGGTCGAAGTTGATGGTGTCGACCTTGAGCAGTGCGAAGTAACGCTCGCCTTCCTTCGGCGGACGGATCTTGCCGACAATGGTGTCGCCCGTGCGCAGGTTGAAGCGGCGGATCTGGCTGGGCGAGACGTAAATGTCGTCCGGGCCGGCAAGGTAGGAGGCGTCTGCAGAACGAAGGAAGCCGAAGCCATCCTGGAGGATCTCCAGCACGCCGTCACCCGAGATTTCCTCGCCGCTCTTCGCGTGCTTCTTCAGCAGGGAGAAAATCACGTCCTGCTTGCGCGAACGGGCCATATTTTCTATGCCCATCTGTTCGGCCATTTCGAGCAGATCGGTAATAGGCTTTTGCTTGAGTTCAGTCAGGTTCATATAGGAATGACGTAATCATGTATGGAGGGGGAAATTAAGCTTTTGGCTTAATGAGGCCGCGCCGCAGAGAAGGCGACAGGATCGCGTGCAAATCGAAAGGAGACGGTCGGCGACGGCTAGCAGGGGGCAACGGAGAAGCCGTTGCGGGGCCGAATGTACCACTTGATTTTCTGAGCGTCTAGTACGACGCCCGAAAAAAACCCCGCGATTTGCGGGGCTATATCGTCATCAGATGTTGGCGTCGAGGAACGCCTGCAGCTGCGACTTGGACAGTGCGCCGACCTTGGTCGCCGCGACTTCACCGTCCTTGAACAGCATCAGGGTCGGGATACCACGAACGCCATGCTTGGCCGGGGTTTCCTGGTTGTCATCGATGTTCAGCTTGGCGATGGTCAGCTTGCCATCGTAATGAGTAGCGAGGTCGTCAAGAACCGGAGCAATCATCTTGCACGGGCCACACCATTCAGCCCAGTAATCCACCAGTACAGGACCAGTAGCCTTCAGGACATCGGCGTCGAAGCTCGCGTCGCTGACGTGTTTGATCAGGTCGTTACTCATGAGATTTCTCCGAGGTCATAGGCAAAAAAACGTGGGCCATCATAACTGTGTCACGCGATGACAGGAAGCCGAGGTTGATTGTCTCTTGCTATGACTCGGCAGGGTTACCTCAATCGACGGAGCTCAGCCGGAGGGTGCGACGAACACGATGCCGGTGCGTAACGCCGCGCCGCGGATGTGCTCCTGCATGGCTTTCTGCGCCGGACCAGACGCGTTTCGCGCCAACGCCCGGAGGATCTTGCGGTGCTCCTGCCAGGTCTCCATCGCCCTGCCCGCCCGGATAAATGGCAGCTTCTGGCTTTCCAGAAAAATGTCGGCGCTGCTGGTGATTATCCCGAGAATCGCCTGATTGCCACTGGCGACGAGAATGCGCCGGTGGAAATCAAAGTCCAGCCGGGCTGCGCACTCAAAGTCCCCGGCCTTGAGCTCAAACCGCATCGCCTCGACGTTGTCTTCCAGTACATCGCGCTCGTCGGCCGTCAACGTCACTGCCGCAAGCCCGGCTGCAAAACCCTCAAGGGCGTAGCGCAACTGAAACGTCTCTGCGGGCGACGCGTGCGCTGCATACGGCCAGGAAAATCCACTCGTGCTCCGTTGTGGTTCAGAAATCGCCTGCACGAAGACGCCCTTGCCGGGCTGCACACTGACCAGCCCCAGAGCGCTCAACGATGACAATGCTTCACGCAACGAAGCGCGACTGACGCCCAGACGAATCGCCAGATCCCGCTGGGACGGCAGGCTGTCGCCGGGCACATAGCCCTGCTCGGCGATCAATTTGCGGATCGCCTGGAAGGCGGCTTCAGGCACTGCGACAGGGCTCGTATGCATGGCGATCAAGGTGTGGAAACCGTAGGAAAAATCCCTTGTATCGCCATCGGAGGTATCCGGCAAGTGACGCCCAAGCGAGGGGCGCCGGGCCTTTCAGGCGCGCCAAAGCAGGGCGCCTGGTCAACTCACTGTTCAGACCAGTTAGACCGGATCAAGCCTGCGGCCCGCATTCCACGGTCGCAAACAAACGGCTGGCATGGGCTGTGCACTGATGCTTGGCCATCACCCGGGCTTCGCCTACACATTGATCGATTCGGAGACACCCCATGACCCAGCGTTACAGCGCCCTGCTCGCCGCCCTGTTTGCCAGCCTCATGCTCGGCCAGGCCCCCGCCCACGCTAATGGTCTGGATGATGTAACCGCCCGCGGCACGTTGAAAGTCGCTGTGCCGCAAGACTTCCCGCCGTTCGGCTCGGTCGGCCCCGACATGAAGCCGCGCGGCCTGGACATCGACACCGCGCAGCTGATCGCCAACCAGTTGAAGGTCAAGCTTGAGCTGACGCCGGTCAACAGCACCAATCGCATCCCTTATCTGACCACTGGCAAGGTTGACCTCGTCATCTCCAGCCTCGGCAAAAATCCGGACCGCGAAAAGGTCATCGATTTCTCCCGCGCTTACGCACCGTTCTACCTCGCGGTGTTCGGCCCGCCTGAAGACGCGATCAAAACTGTGGACGACCTGAAAGGTAAAACCATCAGTGTGACCCGTGGCGCCATCGAGGACATCGAGCTGACCGCCGTCGCGCCGAAGGAAGCCACGATCAAACGCTTCGAAGACAACAACTCGACCATTGCGGCCTATCTGGCCAAGCAGACCGACCTGATCGCCAGCGGCAACGTCGTGATGGTCGCCATCAGCGAGAAGAACCCCAAGCGCATCCCCGAGCTGAAAGTGAAGCTCAAGGACTCGCCGGTCTACGTGGGTGTAAACAAAGGTCAGCCCGAGTTGCTCGCCAAAGTGAACGAGATCCTCGAAGCGGCGAAGAAAGACGGCGCGCTGGAGAAGAACGCGCAGACCTGGCTCAAGCAGCCACTGCCTGCCGACCTCTGATCATCGACTGCCGAGGCGCTTAAATGGCTTATCAGTTCGACTTTATCCCGGTCCTGCAAAACACTGACCTGCTCCTGCGCGGCGCGCTGTTCACGCTGGAACTGACGGCCATCGGCACCCTGCTCGGCGTTAGTCTCGGCATCGTCGGGGCGATTGTCAGGGCGTGGAAAATCCAGCCGTTCTCGGCCATTTTCGGTGTCTATGTCGAGCTGATCCGCAACACGCCGTTTCTGGTGCAGCTGTTTTTCATCTTCTTCGGGCTGCCGTCGCTGGGCCTGCAGATATCGGAGTGGCAGGCCGCCGTGCTGGCGATGGTCATTAACCTGGGCGCCTATTCGACGGAGATCATCCGCGCGGGCGTGCAGGCGATTCCGCGCGGCCAGATCGAGGCGTCGGCCGCGCTGGCGATGACCCGCTTCGAGACCTTCCGCCACGTCGTGCTGGTCCCGGCACTGGGTAAGGTCTGGCCGGCGTTGAGCAGCCAGATCATCATCGTGATGCTCGGCTCGGCGGTCTGTTCGCAGATCGCCACCGAGGAGCTGAGCTTTGCCGCGAACTTCATTCAGTCGCGCAACTTCCGCGCGTTTGAGACGTACATCATTACCACGCTGATCTACCTGTGCATGGCGCTGCTGGTGCGCCAGTTGCTGGCGTGGATCGGCCGACGCTACATCGCGAGGAGCCGCTGATGGATTTCACTCTTTGGGACGTCGTGCGCAACTTGCTGACCGGCCTGCAATGGACACTGGCGTTGTCGCTGGTGGCGTTCATCGGCGGCGGCGTGATCGGGTTGCTGGTGATGACCCTGCGCATCTCCGAGAAGGCAATGCCGCGCAGGCTCGCGCGCTGCTACATCGAGCTGTTTCAAGGCACACCGTTGTTGATGCAGCTGTTTCTGGTGTTCTTCGGCGTGGCGCTGATGGGCATCGACATTTCGCCCTGGTTCGCGGCGGCGCTGGCGTTGACGCTGTTCACCAGTGCGTACCTGGCTGAAATCTGGCGCGGCTGTGTGGAGTCGATTTCCAACGGCCAGTGGGAAGCTTCCGCCAGCTTGGCGCTGACGCCCTTCGAGCAACTTCGCTATGTGATCCTGCCCCAGGCGTTGCGTATTGCGGTGGCGCCGACGGTGGGGTTCTCTGTGCAAGTGGTCAAAGGCACGGCCGTTACGTCGATCATCGGCTTCACCGAGCTGACCAAAACCGGCGGCATGCTTGCCAACGCTACGTTCCAGCCTTTCATGGTCTACGGCTTCGTTGCCTTGGGCTACTTCCTGCTTTGCTATCCGTTGTCGCTCAGCGCGCGCTACCTGGAAAGGAGACTTCATGCCTCTGCTTAGAATTTCCGCCCTGCACAAGTATTACGGCGACCACCATGTGCTCAAGGGCATCGACCTCAGCGTTGAGGAAGGCCAGGTCGTGGCAATCATCGGGCGCAGCGGTTCGGGCAAGAGCACGCTGCTGCGCACGCTCAATGGACTGGAGTCGATCAATGACGGCGTGATCGAAGTCGACGGCGAATACCTCGATGCAGCGCGGGCCGATCTGCGCAGCCTGAGACAGAAAGTCGGGATGGTCTTCCAGCAATTCAACCTGTTTCCTCACCTGACTGTGGGCGAGAACGTGATGCTCGCGCCGCAGGTGGTGAAGAAGGTTTCCAAAGCCGAAGCGACCAGGCTGGCGAAGGAGATGCTCAATCGCGTGGGCCTGGGTGAGAAATTCGACGCCTTCCCTGACCGGCTGTCCGGTGGTCAGCAACAGCGCGTGGCGATTGCGCGTGCGCTGGCGATGTCGCCCAAAGTGCTGCTGTGCGATGAAATCACCTCGGCGCTGGACCCGGAACTGGTCAACGAAGTACTCGCGGTCGTTCGGGAGCTGGCCAAAGACGGCATGACGCTGATCATGGTGACCCACGAAATGCGCTTCGCCCGCGAAGTGGGCGACAAGCTGGTGTTCATGCACCAAGGCAAGGTGCATGAGGTGGGCGACCCGAAAGAGTTGATGGCCAACCCAAAAACGCCCGAACTGGCGAATTTCATTGGTTCGGTTGAGCAGGCGTGACTGTACAGGCTGTGTGAAAACCCCGAACGCCGATGCACTGCTCAAAAAATGTACTAAAAAATGCGTTTCTACGCGAAATCTGAGTCTGCAAACCACGCGAGCATTTGCAAAATTCACGTGAGAGCGCGCAGTTCATTTTTGGTGGAGGGTTTTCACACAGCCTGTGTAGGACCGGCTTTAGCCGGGAAGGCGTCAGGTGTCACACCGCAACATTGATGGCGCACAAACAGGCCTCTTCCCGGCTGAAGCCGGTCCCACTAAAACACCGCGTGCATCCTGTGGGGGCTGGCTTCGGGTCAAATTGTGGGACCGGCTTTAGCCGGGAAGGCGTCAGGTGTCGCACCGCAACATTGATGGCTTAGAAACGCGCCCTTTCCCGGCTGAAGCCGGTCCTACTGAAACAACGACGCCATTGACGCAAATGCATCCGCGAGGCGTTGCCGGTTTGGCGACGGTGATGGATCGTGGCACGATGTCGGAGTTATCGACCGAGACCTTTTGACCATGCCGCTATCCACAGCCAAAAACCTCTCGCTGATCGCCGCGATCGACCTGGGCTCCAACAGCTTCCATATGGTTGTCGCCAAAGCCAATCAGGGCGAAATTCGCATCCTTGAGCGGCTCGGTGAGAAAGTGCAGCTGGCCGCGGGGATCGATGACGACCGCCGCCTCAGCGAAGAATCCATGCAGCGCGGGCTCGACTGCCTCAAGCGTTTCGCCCAGCTGATCAACGGTATGCCGCCCGGCGCCGTGCGCATCGTCGGCACCAACGCCCTGCGCGAAGCCCGCAACCGCAACGAATTCATTCACCGCGCCGAAGAAATCCTTGGCCATCCGGTCGAGGTCATCTCCGGCCGTGAAGAAGCGCGCCTGATCTACCTGGGCGTCTCCCACACCCTGGCCGACACGCCCGGCAAACGCCTGGTCGCCGACATTGGCGGCGGCAGCACCGAGTTCATCATCGGCCAGCGCTTCGAGCCGCTGCTGCGCGAAAGCCTGCAGATGGGCTGCGTCAGCTTCACTCAGCGTTATTTCAAGGACGGCAAGATCACCCCCGCGCGCTATGCCCAGGCTTATACGGCAGCGCGGCTGGAAATCATGAGCATCGAGCACGCACTGCATCGTCTGACGTGGGATGAGGCCATCGGCTCGTCCGGCACCATTCGCGCCATCGGCCTGGCGCTGAAGGCGGGCGGCCACGGCAATGGCGAGGTCAACGCCGAAGGGCTGGCCTGGCTCAAGCGCAAGCTGATGAAGCTGGGCGAAGTGGACAAGATCGATTTCGAAGGCCTCAAGCCTGATCGTCGGGCGATCTTCCCGGCAGGCTTGGCGATCCTCGAAGCCATCTTCGACGCTCTCGACCTCAAGCGCATGGACCACTGCGAAGGCGCGCTGCGTGAAGGCGTGCTCTACGACCTGCTCGGCCGTCATCATCACGAAGATGTGCGCGAACGCACCCTCAGCTCGCTGATGGAGCGCTACCACGTTGATCTCGAGCAAGCCGCCCGAGTCGAGCGCAAGGCGCTGTCGGCGCTGGAGCAAGTGGCGAAGGCGTGGGAGCTTGAGGACAACTCGTACCGCGAGTTACTGAGCTGGGCCGCCAAAGTGCATGAAGTGGGCCTGGACATCGCCCACTACCACTACCACAAGCATGGCGCTTACCTGATCGAGCACTCGGATCTCGCCGGTTTCTCACGGGAGGACCAGCAAATGCTCGGCCTGCTCGTGCGGGGTCACCGCCGTAATATTCCGAAGGACAAGTTTGCCGAGTTTGGCAACGAAGGCGTGAAGCTGATTCGTCTGTGCGTGCTGTTGCGTTTCGCGATCCTGTTCCACCACATTCGCGGCACCCAAGAGATGCCGCAGCCTGTGCTGACCGCCAACGATAACCACCTGGACATCGTGTTCCCGGATGGCTGGCTGGAAAACAACCAGCTGACTCAGGCCGACTTCGCGCTCGAAGCGGAGTGGCTGACCCGAGTCGGCATCATCCTCAACGTACGCTGAGGACCGGGTTGCTGAGTTTTTCCAACAGACTCGCCTGCACATTGCGGGCGTTCTGGTTGCCGGTCGGGGTGCTGCGAATGTAGCGCCCGTCCGGCTGCAGCAGCCAGCTATGGGTGTTGTCGCTCAGGTACCCTTCCAGCTCTTTCTTCACACGCAAGATCAGCTTCTTGCCTTCCACCGGGAAGCAAGTCTCGACGCGCTTGTCGAGGTTGCGCTCCATCCAGTCGGCACTGGACAGGAACATCTGCTCGTCGCCGCCGTTGAGGAAGTAGAACACTCGCGTGTGCTCAAGGAAGCGACCGATGATCGAGCGCACCTGAATGTTGTGGGACACGCCCGGCACGCCAGGACGCAGGCAGCACATGCCGCGCACGACGAGGTCGATCTTGACCCCGGTCTGGCTGGCCTTGTACAGCGCACGAATAATCTTCGGATCGGTCAACGAGTTGAACTTGGCGATGATGTGCGCAGGCTTGCCCTCTGACGCGAACTGCGTCTCCCGGCCAATCATGTCCAGCATGCCTTTCTTCAGGGTGAACGGCGCGTGCAGCAGCTTCTTCATGCGCAGCGTCTTACCCATGCCGATCAACTGGCTGAACAGCTTGCCGACGTCTTCGCACAACGCATCGTCCGAGGTCAGCAGGCTGTAGTCGGTATAGAGACGCGCGTTGCCGGCGTGATAATTGCCGGTACCCAAATGCGCGTAGCGCACAATCTCACCGGCTTCACGGCGCAGGATCAGCATCATCTTGGCGTGGGTCTTGTAGCCGACCACGCCATAGATCACCACGGCGCCGGCCGCTTGCAGGCGGCTCGCCAGTTGCAGGTTCGACTCTTCGTCAAAACGCGCACGAAGCTCGATAACCGCAGTGACTTCCTTGCCGTTGCGCGCGGCATCCACCAGCGCATCGACGATTTCGGAGTTGGCGCCGCTGCGGTACAGCGTCTGCCGCACGGCCAGCACGTGAGGGTCTTTCGCGGCCTGGCGCAGCAGGTCGACGACCGGGGTGAAGGACTCGAACGGGTGCAGCAGCAGGATGTCCTGCTTGCTGATCACGTTGAAAATGTTTTCGCTGTTCTGCAGCAGCTTCGGAATCGCCGGGGTGAACGGCATGTACTGCAGCTCGGGGTGACTGTCCAGGCCCGTGATGCTGAACAACCGTGTCAGGTTCACCGGGCCATTGACCTGATAAAGCTCGGTCTCGCTCAGGTTGAACTGCTTGAGCAGGTAGTCCGACAGCAGTTTCGGGCAGGTGTCTGCCACTTCCAGACGCACCGCATCGCCGTAACGCCGGGAGAACAGCTCGCCACGCAGCGCGCGGGCAAGGTCTTCCACGTCCTCTGAATCGAGGGCCAGGTCAGCGTTTCGGGTCAGACGGAACTGGTAGCAGCCCTTGACCTTCATGCCCTGGAACAGGTCATCGGCGTGGGCGTGGATCATCGACGACAGGAACACATAGTTGTCGCCCGGGCCGCCCACGTCTTCCGGCACCTTGATGATGCGCGGCAACAGGCGCGGTGCCGGGATGATCGCCAGACCCGAGTCACGGCCGAAGGCGTCAATGCCTTCCAGCTCAACGATGAAGTTCAGCGACTTGTTCACCAGCAACGGGAACGGGTGCGTCGGGTCCAGACCGATCGGCGTAATGATCGGCGCGATCTCGTCACGGAAATAACGGCGCACCCAGGCCTTGATCTTGGCATTCCAGTTGCGACGGCGAATGAAGCGCACCTGATGCTTCTCCAGCTCCGGCAACAGAATGTCGTTGAGAATGGCGTACTGGCGATCCACGTGGCCGTGGACCAGCTCGCTGATGCGCGCCAGCGCCTGATGAGGCTGGAGACCATCAGCGCCGGCCTGTTCGCGAGCAAAGGTGATTTGCTTCTTGAGCCCGGCGACGCGGATTTCGAAGAATTCGTCGAGATTGCTGGAGAAAATCAGCAGGAACTTGAGCCGCTCAAGCAACGGGTAGGACTCGTCGAGCGCCTGTTCCAACACGCGGATGTTGAACTGCAGCTGCGACAGCTCCCGATGGATGTAGAGACTGCTGTCATCCAGATTGGGCACCGCGATGACATGCGGGGCTGGATGATGCGGTTCCAGCGCGGGGACCACTTCAATGGTCGGCTCGACCACGGCAGTGACCTCTTGGTTGACGGGCGGCTGATTGACAGGCTGAGGGTCAAGCTCGACTGCGGCTTCGGTAGATCCTTCGGTGCTCATGAATAATCCTGTAAGGCAATTGGCCTTGTAACAGTTGGGCCGCGCGTACGGCCGATGTCGGAATGCCGCTTGCGCCACAACAGTGGTGACGTACAGCGTGAGACAACGGTCACGCCCAAGGGCGTGGCGGTTCTGAAAATGCTTGTGGCCTGACTCTGAATTGTGCAGCGGGGCGACGAGCGTCAGGCAAGATGCTGTGAGCGGTTTGACTCTCCACGCTACGGATTTCTCCGTGGGGTGCAACACCTTATCCGCCAAAGGGCCGTTGGCACCTTGTCGCGCCGGCAGGATTCCATGCCGTGGAACACACGGAGATAAAGGGAACCGCGGCCACAGCGGGCATTTATAAGCGGCGATTATGACACTCGCGTGACAGGTGTAATTGCGACGTAACGTGTACGACACAAACTCTCTCTTCGCGCGAATAATCGCTACCGAACGTAGGAAACTTTAACGCGGTGACACATTTGCATACTTTCCTGAATGCCTTGGGCGCGTTAGGCTGCGCGTTCATTTCGCCAGCACCTAAATAATGCTCCAGCATTTTTTACAAGAATTTGGCTACTTCGCCCTTTTCCTCGGGACCTTTTTTGAAGGCGAGACCATTCTGGTGCTTGCCGGCTTTCTTGCGTTCCGCGGATACATGGATATCAATCTGGTCGTGGTGGTTGCCTTCTTCGGCAGCTACGCAGGCGACCAGCTCTGGTATTTCATGGGGCGCAAGCATGGCCGCAAGCTCCTGGCGCGCAAACCTCGCTGGCAGTTGATGGGCGACCGTGCGCTGGAGCATATCCGCCGCCACCCTGACATCTGGGTGCTGAGCTTCCGATTTGTTTATGGCTTGCGTACGGTCATGCCGGTTGCCATCGGCCTGTCCGGCTATCCACCGGGGCGCTACCTGCTGCTCAACGGCATCGGCGCAGCGGTATGGGCAGCGGCGCTGGGTGCAGCGGCGTACAAGTTCGGCTCCGTGCTCGAAGGCCTGCTGGGCAACGTCAAGAAATACGAGCTGTGGGTCCTGGGCGCACTGCTGGTGATCGGTGTGCTGCTGTGGATTCGCCGCCGCATCAAAAACGCACGTATCGCCCGAGAAGAGAAGCTGGCCGTCGCGGCCAATGCCGAAGCCAATGTAGAAGCCAGGAACACCCCTGACGAGTAAATCCTCGGCGCATGCCCATGAAGCTGGAGACATTCGCTAACGGCGTTGTCCTAGGTTCATGGCTTGCGACAATCAGCGCAATGCTGACCTGCGCAACCGGTTACTGGCCGGAGCGCCTGAGAGAGGAACACGCGAATGACCAAAAAAGTGGCCGTTATTCTTTCTGGCTGTGGCGTTTACGACGGTGCGGAAATCCACGAAAGCGTGCTGACGTTGCTGCGCCTTGATCAGCGCGGCGCAGCTGTGAAGTGTTTTGCACCCAATATCCCTCAGCACCACGTCATCAATCATCTGACCGGCGAAGAGATGCCCGAATCGCGCAACGTGCTGGTCGAATCAGCCCGCATCGCCCGTGGCGCCATCGAAGACATCCGCGAAGCCGACGTCACTGAATTCGATGCATTGATCATCCCCGGCGGCTTCGGTGCCGCGAAAAACCTGTCGAACTTCTCTACCCAAGGCGCTGGCTGCAAGGTCCAGGCTGAAGTGCTGGCGATGGCCGAAGCGTTCGCCGCTGCCGGCAAACCCATCGGGCTCATCTGCGTATCGCCTGCGCTGGCTGCCAAAATCTATGGACCGGGGGTCACCTGCACGATCGGCAACGACGCCGACACTGCTGCAGCGATCACCCGCATGGGCGGCACCCACCAGGAGTGTGAGGTGACTGAGATCGTTGAAGACAAGGACCGCAAACTGGTGAGCACTCCCGCTTACATGGTCGCCACGTCCATCGGTGAAGCAGCATCCGGGATCAACAAGCTGGTGGATCGGGTGCTGGAGTTGGTGCAGGAAAACGAGGATCGCCTCCCGGACTGATGCTGGAAAAGGGCCAGAAGCGGATCGACCGCGCGCCAGCCCTACGGGTTCTCGCCTGCAGGCGGCGAGGGATACTCGCGAGCCAGCCGCGTCAGGATCCGGTCGAGGCAGTTGGCGAAGGCCTGTTTCTCCCGCTCGCCATAGGTGCCCTGTCCGCCACTGGCCTGCCCTTGCTCACGAAGATCCGTGAAGAGGTTACGCATCGCCAGGCGCTGACCCATGTTCTGTGCATCGAACTCCTTGCCCCGGGGATCGAGCGCTGCAACGCCCTTCTTTACCAGCCGATCAGCCAACGGCACATCGCTGCAGATCACCAGCTCGCCCGGCACGGCGTGCTCCACCAGATAATCGTCAGCCGCATCCGGCCCGCTGGGTACCACGATCAACTTCACCAGGATGAAGCTCGGCTTGATCTGGCTCTGCCCCGCCACCAGCACCACCTCATACTTGCGCTTGAGGGCGAACTTGATGACGAGGTCCTTGGCAGCCTTGGGACAGGCGTCGGCATCGATCCAAACGCGCATACGCGACTCCAATTCCAGAAATTAAGGTTATGCCGCTGCCGCCCGGCGCTTCTCGGCTATCCGGCTGCGGCCGTACAGCACCACAATCGCCAACAACGCGATGGCTTGGGCGCCGAGGGAATAGGCGTCGGCGTGAATGCCCAGCCAGTCGAACTCGAAGAACGGCACCGGACGCGTTCCGAAAATCCCGGCTTCCTGCAACGCCTTGACGCCATGACCGGCGAATACCACCGACAGCGCGCACAGCAGCGCAGCATTGATACCGAAGAATAGCGTCAGCGGCAGCTTCGCAGAACCCCGCAGGATCACCCACGCCAAGCCGACAAGCAGCACCAGCGCCGTGGCGCCTCCGGCCAATACGGCGTTGTGGCCGGCGGGGCCTGCCTGCAGCCACAAGGTCTCGTAGAACAGAATGACTTCGAACAGCTCGCGGTAGACTGAGAAGAACGCCAGCACCGCAAAACCGAAACGGCCACCGCCGCCGACCAGGCTGCTCTTGATGTAGTCCTGCCAGGCGGCGGCATGACGTCGATCGTGCATCCAAACGCCCAGCCACAGCACCATGACGCTGGCGAACAGCGCCGTCGCGCCTTCCAGCAGTTCGCGCTGCGAACCACTGACATCAATGACGTACGCTGCCAGCGCCCAGGTGCCCAGGCCCGCCAGCAACGCCAGCCCCCAACCGACGTTGACGCTGCGCACCGCCGATTGCTGACCGGTGTTGCGCAGGAACGCGAGAATGGCGGCGAGCACAAGAATCGCTTCCAAGCCTTCGCGCAGCAGGATCAGCAGACCGGAGATGAAGCTCAATGAGGTGCTCAGGCCATCGCTGCCAAGCAGATCGGCCGATTCCTTGAGCTTGACCTTGGCATCAGCGAGCTTCTGCGCCGCTTGGGCTGCGGGCAGGCCATCCTGAAGCGACTGCCGGTAGGCCATGAGCGCTTTTTCGGTGTCCTTGCGCACGGTGGCATCGACGTTGTCGAGTGAGCTTTCGACCAGCTCGAAACCCTCCAGGTATGCCGCGACGGACAGGTCATACGCCTGCTCGCGATCACCGGATTGATAGGCGGCGAGGCTCTTGTCCAGAGTTGCGCTGGTGTAATCGAGCAACTGAGCCGGGCCGCGCTGAACCTGAGGCGGCTGCGCGCGCTGGGCACGGAAGCTGGCAGCGGCTTGCGACCCTTCACTGGCACCGACTTCAGTCGGTGTCTGCCGCGCCAGATCAGCGAGGTTGTAAAGTTTTTCCTGCTTCGCAGCGGAGTCCGCGCTAAAGCCTGCGATGTAAGTCGCGACGTCCCACCGCTGGCGGTCATCCAGTTGGTCCGCGAAGGCGGGCATTTCAGTGCCTTCAATGCCCAGCCCGAGTGTGTTGTAGAGGTCGTAGAGACTCAGGCGGTCCAGCCGCGCTACGTCACGCAGGTTGGACGGCGGTGGTGAAAGACCAATCCCGGCGGGGCCGTCTCCTGCGCCCGCGTCGCCGTGGCACACCGAACAATACTGCGCATAAAGCGGCGCGCCCCGCGCCGGATCCGGGGTAATCACCGGCGCCTGACTGACCTCGTACGCCACCGCCAGCTTCGCGCCGAGCTGACGCGCCTG
This sequence comes from Pseudomonas sp. W2-17, assembly GCF_041060445.1. Classification (NCBI taxonomy): domain Bacteria; kingdom Pseudomonadati; phylum Pseudomonadota; class Gammaproteobacteria; order Pseudomonadales; family Pseudomonadaceae; genus Pseudomonas; species Pseudomonas sp. W2-17. The sequence continues at coordinate 76,193 of NZ_JAUFNS010000005.1, forward strand.
ACGAGCCACCTGCGCGCCGTCCTGCTTCTGGTTGACCGCATTCACCAGCGCTGTGACACCCTGTTCGAGCTCTGCGCGCTCTGGCTTGGCTGGCAACGCGGCGATCGCGCCCTGCAGCGCCGCGAGAAACTCCACCTGCTCGCGGTATTCGGCGTCATCCACAACCTTGCCGTCCGCGACGGTCGCCGGATAGTCCGCCCCGATGTAATCGAGCAAATGCAAAGCCTGAGCAGCGTCCTCGGCAGGCGCTGCGCAGGCCCCGACGCTGAACAGGCTCAACAGCACGAGGCTCAGGCAGGCCAATAAGCGGGAGCGAAACATGAGGGTGGATCTCAAATAGGAATGCGAAGGGTTGCCATTGTTCATGTTAGGCGCTGAGGACTCAAGCGCTGCGTTGATGGGCTTTGACTCAATTGCAGGACCGGCTTTAGCCGGGAAGACGTCAGTCCCGTTTTAACCATGTTGTCTGACACACCGCCTTCGCGAGCAAGCTCACTCCTACAATTTCGTGTGCGCACCCAACCTCCGCGCTGGACGCAAATCCCCTGTAGGAGCAATCGGAGGTGACGACGGTCGCGAACGCGGTGGACCTGTAACATCGAGGGTGGCTGACACACCGCCTTCGCGAGCAAGCTCAGTCCTACAATTTAGTGTGCGCACCCGACCTCCGCGCTGGACGCAAATCCCCTTAGGAGCAATCGGAGGTTACGACGGTCGCGAACGCGGTGGGCCTGTGACATCGAGGGTGGCTGACACACCGCGTTCGCGAGCAAGCCTTGTCATTTCCACTGGACGAACGCGATGCTTTTAGTGGGACCGGCTTTAGCCGGGAAGGCGTCATGTGCCACACCGCGAGAATGAGGGTGCTGCCTCTGGGCCGCTTCCCGGCTGAAGCCAGTCCTACGATTGAGGGTTTAGGCCGGTTTCCCAGCCGAGCACAGCCAGTGGGACCGGCTGTGACTCAACTGTGAGAAGGGCTTTTGTTGGATCAGGCCCGATGCAAGGTGGCAAGGAACGCCGCTGCACTGACGAACAATCCGGCAAAGGTACGGTTCATCCGGCGTTGCTGTTTGGGGGTTTTGAGGGCGCGGAGCACTTTCGAGGCCAGGCCGGTGTAGCCCGCCATGACAATCAGATCCACGCAGACCATGGTCGCGGCGATGATCAGGTATTGCGGCAGCAGCGGCAGGTGCGTGTCGATGAACTGCGGCAGGATCGCCAGGATGAACACCAGGGCCTTGGGGTTGCTGATGTTCACCAGAAAGCCACGGGCCATGAGCAGCAGCGGCTTGCCCACCGGGCGTACAGCTGACTCATCCGCCAGATCGCTTGGCAGCGCACGCCATTGCTTGATGCCGAGATAAACCAGGTAAGCGACGCCAAACCATTTGATCAGAGTAAACGCCAGCGCCGAAGTGGCCAGAACCGCTCCAACCCCTACGGCGACCACCGCGATCTGCACGACAAGGGCGACCTGCAGGCCCAGCGCGTTCCAGTAGCCACGCCAGAAGCCGTATTGCAGACCGCTGGACATCGAGGCAATAGCGCCCGCGCCAGGGGACAGGCTGATAACCCAGCAAGCGGCGAAGAACCCCAACCATGTTTCGAGCGACATCACACACCTCAGCCAACCAATACCTGCGTCTAAGCTAGTGTTTCCAGGCCTTTAAACGCCAGTCATTTCTGACTGTTGCGGCGACTTGCCAAACAGCTGTTCCGGTCGCATGCGTCATATGGCCAACGCAGGTGACGCCATCAGGACAACGCTTCCAGCTCAGCCTGCATCGACTCCAGCAATTCCAGTGCTTCCATCCACGCTTCTTCAAGCTCGGACTCACGGGATTTCAGCTTGGCCTGATCGGCCAGCAGGTCGCGCAGCTTGTCTTTGTTAGCGGGCTCGTAGATGCCGCTGTCGCCCAGGGCCACTTCGATCTTCGCCAGTTTCTCATGCAACGTACCGAGCTCTTTTTCGAGCTTGTCGGCTTCGCGCTTGTGCGGCGCGAGTTGCTGGCGCAATGCGGCGGCCTGCTGTCGCTGGGCTTTCTTGTCGGTCTTGTCGGCATTGACCGGCGTATTGCTGGCCGGTGCATTGCGCAGGCGGTAGTCCACCAGCCAACGGGCGTAGTCGTCCAGATCGCCATCGAACTCCTGAACCAGGCCATCGGCGACGAGAAGGAAGTTGTCCGTTGTGCTCTTGAGCAAATGCCGGTCGTGAGACACCACCAGCACCGCGCCACTGAACTCCTGAAGCGCCATGGTCAGGGCCAGGCGCATTTCCAGATCCAGGTGGTTGGTCGGTTCGTCGAGCAACAGCAGGTTGGGTTTGTCCCACGCAATCAGGGCCAACGCCAGCCGCGCTTTCTCGCCGCCGGAGAAATTCAGCACCGGCTCGTCGAGGCGCGCACCGCGGAAGTCGAAACCGCCGAGGAAATCCCGCAGCGCCTGCTCGCGTTCGGTGGGCGCAATGCGTTGCAGGTGCAGCAGCGGACTGGCTTTGGCATCCAGCGAATCAAGCTGATGCTGGGCGAAATAGCCGACCACTGTGTTTTCGCCACGCACCATGCGCCCGCTCAACGGCTCGAGTTCGCCCGCGAGGTTTTTGATCAGCGTGGATTTACCGGCCCCGTTCGGGCCCAGCAAGCCGATGCGTGCGCCCGGCGTCAGTTGCAGCTTGACCTTTTGCAGGATGGCTTTGTCGCCATAGCCCAGCCGCGCGTCAGACAGATCCATCAGCGGGCTGGAGATCTTGGTCGATTCGCGGAAGGTGAAGTCGAACGGAGAATCGACGTGGGCCGCCGACAGCTCTTCCATTCGCTCAAGCGCCTTTATCCGACTCTGGGCCTGCTTGGCCTTGGTGGCCTGGGCCTTGAAGCGCGTGATGAATTTCTCCATGTGGGCGCGCTGGGCCTGTTGCTTGTCGTAGGCCTGTTGTTGCTGGGCCAGACGTTCGGCACGGGCGCGCTCGAAAGCGCTGTAACCGCCGCGATAAAGCGTGATCTTCTTCTGCTCGACGTGGGCAACGTGATCAACCACCGCATCCAGAAAATCGCGGTCGTGGGAGATCAGCAGCAGCGTGCCCTGGTAACTCTTGAGCCAGTCTTCGAGCCAGAGAATGGCATCGAGATCCAGGTGGTTGGTCGGCTCATCGAGCAGCAACAGGTCCGAAGGACACATCAAAGCCTGCGCCAGGTTGAGACGCATCCGCCAGCCACCGGAAAAATCGCTGACCTGGCGCTCCATCTGCTCGTTGGTAAAGCCCAAACCTGCCAGCAACTTGCGCGCCCGCGCGTCGGCCGTGTAGCCATCGGCACTGTCGAGCTCCGAATGCAGACGTGCTTGCGCGGCGCCGTCCTGGGAAACTTCGGCAGCAGCAAGGTCATGCTGCACCTGACGCAGACGCAGGTCGCCGTCGAGCACATAATCCACCGCCACACGATCGAGGGTGTCGACCTCCTGACGCATGTGGGCGATGCGCCAATCGGCGGGGAGCAGGCAGTCGCCGTTGTCGGGGGTCAGCTCACCCCGCAGCAGTGCGAACAGGCTGGATTTACCGGCGCCGTTGGCGCCGATCAGGCCGGCTTTCTGGCCGGCGTGCAGGGTCAGCTCGGCGTCTTCTAGCAGACGTTGCGGACCACGCTGTAAGGTAAGGCTTTGAAGTCTGATCATAATGGCGGCGGAGTCTACCAGCTTCGCCCAAAACAGGTAGATGACGATGCTTTCGGACCTATGGAGTTTCACCCTCGATTTCTATGCTCGCCCAGGCGTTGAGCAGGCATGTCTCACCCTGCAGGCCAGTGGCGCCAATGTCTGCGCGCTGCTGTGCGGCGTCTGGATGGACCGGCGTGGTGTGCAGTTCGACTCAGAGCGGGCGCGACAAATCGGACAATTGGCCGACCCGTGGCACGAGAAGGTGGTGGGGCCATTGAGGGATGTTCGGACACGCTGGAAGGCCGACGCGGCAGAAGACGAAGAACTGAAGGCGTTACGTGACAGACTGAAAACCCTGGAGCTCGATGCCGAGCGTGAGCTGCTGGTGCGTCTGCAACGGCTGACCAAAGACTGGCCTGAGCGAGATGCCCAACCTACGAGTGTCTGGCTGGGAGCGCTGGCGGGAGGTGCTGCTCAAGCCAGCCCCGACGCGCTGCAGATTCTGCTTCGCGCCGGGACCGATATCGCTTAGGAAGCGCTGTTCGAGGTCGAATCAGCAGCTGGCGCGGCCGGAGCGGCTGGCGCAGGGGAGGCTGCCGGAGCAGCAGGCGCTGGCTTGGCTGCTGCAGAGACAGCAGGCTTGGCGGACGATTTTGCAGCAGGCTTGGCTGCGACTGGCTTGGCAGCGGCAGGTTTCGACGCTGCTGGCTTGGCAACCGGGCTCGCTTTCGCGACAGGTTTGGCGGCTACTTTGCTCGCGGCAGGCTTGGCAGCGGCACTGGCGGCCGGCTTTGCAGCAGGCGCTTTAGCCGGAGCGGGTTTGGCAGCGGCCTTTACGGCAGTCGGTTTGGCAGCGGTAGTCTTGGCGGCCGACTTCGCGGCAGCCGAAGTTTTAGCGACTGGCTTGCTTGCGGCGCTGACAGCAGGCTTGGCAGCAGGCGCCTTGCTCGCAGTTGGCTTGGCAGCGACGGTTTTCGCAGTCACTTTGGCAACGGTTTTTTCAGCGACGGCTTTAACTGCAGTTTTAGCGGCAGGCTTGGCCGGGGCCGCTTTGGTAGCAGGTTTTGCAGGTGTTTTTGCAGGAACAGGCTTGGCGGCAGGCTTGGCAGCCGCTTGCACCGGGGCTTTTGCAGCGCGATCGTTCAGCGCTTTGCCAACGGCTTCCTTCACGCGGCCAATGCCTTGGGCCAGCTTCAGGCTTTCCTGAGCATCACGCTTGAGGTTGAGGATATAACTGCGGGTTTCAGTCTGACGATCTTTCAACGCATCGAGCAACGACTCGAGCTCGGACACGCTGTCTTTGGCCTTGCCTTGCGCCTTGGCTTTACCGGCGGCAGCAGCGTCCTGCAATTTGGTGCGCGACTTGTGCAGTTTTTCCTGCGCCTTGCCACGTTGTTTCTCGAGTTTGGCGAGCAGTTTTTCAGCGTCAGCCAATGCTTGAGAGCAAGCGTCTTCGAGATGTTCGAGCAGGCTGCTCGAGAGCTGTTGGAGCAAATGCAACGGAGTGTTTACTGGCTTCTTGGTGGCCGACATGACTTACCTCCTGGCTGATTTGAGTGCGGCCATACTAGACCTCCGCCCGCACCGCCGCTAGGGCATCTTGACACTACAATCCCCGCTCTGTTGCAGGACGCCGAAAAACGCGGCAATACCCGTCACGCTCGGGCCTCAGCGCTGGCATAATCGCTCACTTCCCAGGCCGGAGAGCATTCATGTCGCGCTACCTGTTTATGTCGTTGTTCCTCTTGGTACCCCTTGCTCACGCGACCGATGCTCCGGCGTCCGACAACACCCACGATCTTTCCTATAGCCTCGGTGCGAGCCTGGGTGAGCGCCTGCGTCAGGAAGCACCCGACCTGCAGTTGCCCGCGCTGCTTGAAGGTCTGCAGTCGGCGTATCAAGGCAAGCCGCTGGCGATCAAGCAGGAACGCATGGAGCAGATCCTCAGCGACCACGACGCCGCCCTGGCCCAGGCTGAAAACTCCGGCCAGACCGAACCGCAGACTGAAGCGGCGTTGAAGGATGAGCGCAAGTTCATGGACGCCGAGAAGGCCAAACCGGGCGTTCGCCAGCTCGCGGACGGCATCCTGATGACCGAGCTGACGCCGGGCAACGGTGCCAAACCCGACATCAATGGCCGTGTGCAGGTGAAGTATGTAGGCCGTCTTCCTGATGGCACGATCTTCGATCAGAGCCAGCAGCCACAATGGTTCCGCCTGGACAGCGTCATCGCTGGCTGGACCACAGCCCTCGCCGACATGCCGGTGGGTGCCAAATGGCGGCTGGTCATCCCCTCGGCCCAAGCGTACGGCGCAGAAGGCGCAGGCGATCTGATCGATCCCTACACGCCGCTGGTGTTCGAAATCGAGCTGCTCGGGGTGTCGCAGTAACACTGGCAGTGGCTCAGGCTCGTCGGCGGCAGCCCTAAAAACAGACCATAAAAAAGGGTGCCCAAGGCACCCTTTTTTTACATCAGCGGTCTGCTCAGACCTCTGCCTCAACCTGTTCCTTGTGCGCGTTGTGCAGCACTTCGATCAGGCAGTCTTCCAGTTCAAAGCGCTCGTGCAGCAAGCCGCCCAATTCCTTGAATGTCTCAGTGACGCATTTGCCTTCGTCGCAGAGATCGTTGAAGGCCAGCAGCTTCTCGGTGATGACGTCGATTCGAGGATAGATCGTGTCAGCCAGCTCGAGGCCACGCTGATCGTTGAATGCCTTGGCCTCGCTGGTGAGTTGCTCGTAAATTTCGAAATGACCGGCCGACACGTAATCGACCAACGTGCCGCAGAAGTCCTGCAGGGGCACGCGCTTTTCAGAGAACGCTCCCGGCTCTGCACCGATGGCATCGTAAGCCTTGATCAGCTCGTTGCGCTCCAGCAACCAGCGGTCAATCAGCTTGTGAACCCCACCCCAGCGTTCCTGAGCGTTCTGACAACTTTCCAGCATGATGTTCTCTCTTCCCTTCAGGGGCATGCTGCTTCAAGCGCATTCCGGTTCGGTCCGAGATTGGTCGGTACCGGCCTGGACAAGCGTCGACAGCAGCATTGTTCCGATGATGCGTGCGGCCCAGATTATGCTCGCATGACTAGCCCATCAAGGTACGCAGGACACAAAGTTCATACAAGTGTTTAATCCGAACGCCCTGCATCTATTGATCTGAATCGCCGAAACTCGATAAAGAGGTAGTACAGCGCGAACAGGCAAAGCCCCGAAAATGCCAGCAGGCTCCACTCCGGCAAGCTGATGCCGAACAGCGACCAGTTGATCTCGGAGCACCCCGCACTTCCCGCCAACACCATCAGCATGACCTTCACGTAGGTTTGCGTTTCCAACAGGTAGTGAAGGTTTTCAATGCACGCCGCCATGTTGTCGGGCGGCGAAGCCTGCAACCAGACCTGACGTGCCGCGACGCTCGCCCCCAAAGCGGAAAACAGTAAAAGAAAGCCTGCGTAGACACGCCAGCCGAATTTGCCAGGCGCGTGCAGCGCGGCGAGCAGGCAAACACCCGCCGATAACGCCATAAGCACACGCTGGAGCAGACACATCGGGCATGGCGCCGCATCAACCACTGGGCCGAGATAAACCGTCGCTCCCACAATCGATGCGCAGGCCAGAAACGCCAGAGAGAACAAGGAGCGCGTACGAGCCAGCTGCATGGAAGATCCGTAACAAAAGACGAAGGCGGCTACGGTAGAGGAAAGCGCGAGTCGCTTTCAAGGCACCCAACGGAGGATATTTCTTTGTTGCTGTAGGTAAATCCCGACGCCGTGTTTAAGACGTTGTACCGGTAGCTTGAAGATCTTCTCAACAAGCCACACCAAGCACGGAAAGGTCCTACACAAATCAGCGAAGCAGACACTGAAAAGGCCCGCAACCGGGCCTCTTCGAGTTGATGCCTTGCCCCGGTCTAAGCGCGTGTCAGCGCTGGCAACGGACGTGCAAGCAAACGCTCATCCAGCAGACCCAGGCCTTCCTGAAACAGCTGATTGCTGCGATCAGTCTCGCCCAGCTGCGCGAGCAAGCGAGCCAGTTCGGCACACGCTTCCGGATTGCGCTGCAACCTCAAGCTCGACTCGAGATAATCACGCGCTTTACCCCACAGACTGCTTTGCAGGCACAGACGGCCCAGGGTCAACAGCAAGCCTGGGTCATCAGTATGATTTTTCAACCAACCTTCGGCGGTCTGAAGTTGTTTGGCAGGATCAGCGCCGCGCACCAGTCCATACAACCGTGCAAGGTGGGTGTTGTAGTCGCGTTTCATGGCCGTGCGCAAAACTTCTTCGGCCTGTACATCGACGCCCAGACGTCGCAGCTGTTCAGCGTAAGCCAATACCAGCGCAGGCTCTTGGCGCTGGGCCGAGGTCAATTGCTGCCAGGCGTTCTCCAGCGACGGGAGGCCCGTGGCTACGGTATCGCTGTCAGATTCACGATGGGCGGCCAACGAGAGATTCTCGCCCCACGCGCGGCTCTCAAGCTCAGCCAGCTCTTGCGCCGGGAGCACTTTGTCCTTGCGCAGCTCAGGCATCAGGCGAATCAACTCCGCCCACTCGCCGCGCTCGCGGTACAGGCGCTGCAACTGGCGCAACACCTGCGGGTTATGCGGATGGCGTTCCTGCATGGCCTGCAAGGTAACCAGCGCTCCGTCGAGATCGCTGCGGTCCACCTGCAATTGGGCGTGGCTCAGCGCAATGGCCAGTTCGGCGTGAGGCTGACGCTCCAGCGCGCGCTCAAGGAGATTGTCGCTTTCCTCATAACGGCCCTGCTCGTTCGCGGCCCGTGCCGCGCCGAGGTAGTAAAGCAGGGGCTGACGTTCCGCCTCGGCAGCGCGATGCAAGTTGCGTTGCGCGCTGGCCCAGCGCCCTTCGGCGAGGTCCAACTGGCCTTGCTCGATCGCGTTTTGCACACGACGGCTTCGGTTGCGACGCGACCAGGGATTGACCACCCCGCCGGAGGTCGTCAGCAGCGTAATCAGCACGCGCACCAGCCACAGAATAAACAGGACGGCGACCAGCAGCGCCAGTGCTGCCCAGATGCTCGATTCGTAGCGGAAAGTGTCGTAGGAAATCAGCACGTAACCCGCATGACGAGAGATCGCGACACCGATCAGCGCCGCGGCCACCACCAGCACGAAGAGGACGACGTAAGCGCGCTTCATGGCTGTTTCCCAGGCTGGGCCTCGTCAGTGCGTTTCTCCAGCGCACCGCCAACAGGCGTATGACGCTGCTCGAGATACGCCTGAACCGCAGCCAGACTTTGTGTCAAATCAGGGGTCGCCACGGAAACAGACTGTTTGCCCAACTCATCCAGACGCTGGCCGAGGGCTTTGCTCTGCTGGTTATCGCGATTGAAATTGTCGTCCAGGACGTTGCGCGCCTCAGCCATGGCTTTTTCGTAGACCGGGGCCTGGCCGTTGAGCGCTGCCCATTGCGCCTGCTCGATCGCCAGGCTCAGCGCCAGACGAACCTGCGTCAGGCTCTGGCCTGCCAGCAATGGACGAATATTCTTATCCGCATGGAAGTCGATTCGTACGAACTGGGAGATCTTGTCCCACCACTTGGCCCAATAGCTGTCCTCGCTGCCATCGGTCAAACCGAACAGCGAGTCGCCCTTGTCCTTGTATTCCGGCGCCAGCTCGTTCAATTGCGCGACTTGATCACGCACTGCCGCCAGTTGCAGAAACAGACCCGTACGATCCGGTTGATCGACGCTGCGCAGCGCAGTCAGGCTCTTGGCCAATTGCTCGCGGGCTGCAAATGCGCCGGGATCGTCCTGCTCGCGCAGGATCTCGTCGGCGCCCTGCACCAGCGCTGCAGCGCTGTTGATGTCTTGCAGCGCAGACAGCCTCAGGCTCGCCAGGCGCAGCAAATGCTCCGCCTCGGCGAGACGCCAATCCTTGCGGCTGGCGCCGAGTACGGTTTCTACGCGCTGGCTCAGGCGCTGCTGATCACCCTGCAACTGCGTGACGAGGCGGCGGCGATCTTCAAGCTCCTGGGCCGGAGGCAATTGCGCCAGACGCGCAGCGATCTGCTGCTCGCTCTGCTTGAGGGCCTGGGTCTGGGAACCGATGTCCTGCAACTGGCCCGACTGCTCCTGATGACCAGCCTGCATGGCGCGCAGTTGCCAAACGCTCCAGCCGCCAACGGCAACGCCCGCAGCGCCCAGCAACAGGGCCAGTATGGCGAGCCCGTTGCTGCTCCGGCGAGTCGACGGTTCTTTGTACGCCGGCTCCGGCAGCGGCTCGGATTTGGCCAGTACCGGTTCAACGTCATCTTTTGGCAAGACTGTTTCGCTCACGTGTCCATCCTTTGCATTTTGGGCGTCGCGTAATCCGACTGATCGAGCATTACGCCTGTGAGGCAGGCGCGGTGTATCCGCGCAATGCTGCCAGCAAGGCCGGGGCGCTGGCGCCACGGCAGTCCACTACAGTAAGAGCTCCGGCAGCACGCGCCATTTCGGCGACCCGCGGGCTCGGTACAAACAAAGGCATCTGCGCAAGCGTAGGCCAGGCGTCGCCCGCCAACTCATGCAGATGCTCGAAACCCTGTCCACTGCTGACCACCAGCCCATTCAAGCGTTCCGCTTTTACCGTATCCGGCAACGCGAAAGCCGGGTATTGCGGCAGGTGGCGACGATACAGCGGCAGGTAATCGACCACCACACCGCGCTCGTGCAACCGCTCGGCGAGCAGCTCGCGGCCGTCTTCGCCGCGCATGATCAGCACTTTGGGGTCATAGCCCGAGAGGGCTTGTTGAAACTGCGGCAGGTCGAGCAATGCTTCGCTGTCATCGCCGTGCTCGGGGAAGAACACAGGCAGGCCATAGTCATCGAGAATTTGCGCGGTGGCAGCACCTACGGTGAACCACTTCTGCATCGGCGGCTGCGGCCAGACTTCATCGAGCATCGCCAGGCCCAGCCGCGCGGCCGGCTTGCTGACGACGATGACGGCGCAGTACGCCGCAAGGTCATAGATGATCGAACGGTTCGCTTCTGAAACCGGCAATGGCTCGATCTCCAGCAACGGCAGGCTGGCGCTGTACACGCCAACCTCAGCCAGGGTCTGCGCAAGGGCCTGGGATTCTTCAGCAGGACGCGTGAGCAGCAAACGCCAGGCCTTCACTCGTCGCCTGCCTCGCCGTACACCGCTTTGAGAATCTTCGCCGCACCTTGAGCCAGCAGCGCTTCGGCCACTTGTACGCCCAACGTTTGAGCGTCCACTTGGGGCGCACGCGCTTCGGCGTGGAGCAGCACTGTGCCGGAAGGATCGCCTACCAGACCGCGCAACCACAGTTGTTCGCCTTCCAGCACGGCGTAGCAGGCAATCGGCACCTGGCACCCACCGTTGAGGTGCTTGTTGAGCGCGCGCTCAGCGGTGACCCGCACGGCCGTGTCGTCATGGTGCAGCGGGGCCAGCAAGGCATGAAGTTCGATGTCGACGCTGCGGCATTCAATGCCCACTGCGCCCTGCCCGCCAGCCGGCAAGCTGTGGTCGATGCTGATGGGGGCGGTGATGCGGTCTTCGAAACCCAAACGGATCAGGCCGGCCGCGGCAAGGATGATCGCGTCGTACTCACCCGCGTCCAGCTTGGCGAGGCGCGTGTTGACGTTGCCACGCAGAAACCGGATTTGCAGGTCAGGCCGGCGCGCCAGCAACTGAGCCTGACGACGCAGACTCGATGTCCCCACCACGGCGCCGGCGGGCAATTCATCGAGACTGGCGTAGGTGTTGGAGACGAAGGCATCACGGGGGTCTTCGCGCTCGCAGATGCAGAACAAGCCAAGCCCCTGAGGGAAGTCCATCGGCACGTCTTTCATCGAGTGGACGGCGATGTCGGCTGTGTGCTCCAGCAGGGCTGTTTCCAGCTCCTTGACGAACAGCCCCTTGCCACCGATTTTCGACAGCGGCGAATCCAACAGCTTGTCGCCGCGACTGACCATCGGCACCAGCGTCACGATCAGACCGGGATGCGCCTGCTCCAGACGCGCCTTGACGTACTCGGCTTGCCAGAGGGCCAGGGCGCTTTTGCGGGTGGCGATGCGGATTTCGCGAGAAGACATGAACCGGTCCGTACTGAGTGAATGCGGCGAATAATAACAGCTCGGCCGGATCGGGCCGAATGACTGTATTCAATCGTGGCGCATCATGATCTCAATCAACCTGCGCACGCCATGCGACGGCGTGTCGCCCGCATCGCATCGCACCGCATCGCACTCGCGGCACTCGCTTACAACTGCTGCATCATCTTGCGCACACCGGCCACGTGCCGGCGGCTGACGATCAGCGCATCACCGTTGAGCCCCTTGAGGAACAACTGGAAATGGCCCAGCGGCGTGCGCTGCAGGCGTTCAATGCGTTCCCGGGCGACCAGCGCGTTGCGGTGAATACGCACGAAACGGTCGCCGAATTCGTCTTCCAGGGCTTTGAGCGGTTCATCCAGCAGCACTTCGCCGCCTTCATGGCGCAGGGTCACGTACTTGTGATCGGCGATGAAATAGATCACCTCGGCCAGCGGAATCAGCTCAATGCCCTTTCGGGTACGCGCGCTGATGTGACTGCGCGGGCCAGTGCCGCTTTCGGCAGCAGGTCGGGTCATCGCCGCCAGTTGCACACGATTCGGCCGCTCGGCCTTGCGCAACGCCTCAAGCAGATGCTCGGGACGAACCGGTTTGACCAGGTAACCCACGGCGCTGACCTGAAAGGCCTCCAGCGCAAATTCATCGTGGGCGGTGCAAAACACGACGGCAGGCGGGGTGTCGCGCTCGCACAGTTTAGCCGCGACCTGAAGTCCATCCAGGCCCGGCATGCGGATATCCAGCAACACCACGTCGGGTTTCAAATTTTCAATCAGTTGCAATGCTTCTTCGCCATTGGTGGCGCTGGGTTCAAGAACCTTGTAACCCTCGAGCTCACTTACCATACGGCTCAGGCGGTCTCGGGCTAGGGGTTCGTCATCAACGATCAGGACATTCATATTGCTCTGGCTTCCTGCGTGAGTCTCGCACAAGGATAGCGTAGACAGGTGAAGTGACGACCGTCTCGGCGCTCCACGCTCAGACTGGCGAGAGGGCCGAAAAGTGCCGTGAGTCGAGCGCCTATGTTTGCCAAGGCCTGCTGAGTGCCGCCTGGATTTTGCTGTAAGACGACCTCATCGTAAGGATTACTGACGCGCAATATAAATACTCCCCGTTCGTAGTCCGCCTCAACTCTGACCACGCCGCCTTCAACACGGGGCGCGATGCCGTAAATCAACGCGTTTTCCAATAATGGCTGCAAGGTTAGCTGGGGAATTGGCAAGTCGTGGGGAATTGCACTAACGGCCCAGTCCAACTGTAGACGCTCGCCAAGTCGATATTGCTCAATCGATAAATAGCGTTTCGCCAAATCAAGTTCTTCACGCCATGTCGTCAGGCTGCCGGGCTTGCCCAGACTGGCCCGAAACAGGTCGGACAGATCAAGCACTGCCTGCTCCGCCTTGACCGGATCGCTGGTGACCAGACTGGCGATGCTGTTGAGCGTGTTGAACAGAAAGTGCGGGCGGATACGTGCCTGCAGGGACTCGATTCTGGCCTGGAGTTCGGCCTGCTGCTGCTTGCGCCACTGACTCTGCAGGTAAAAGTAGCGCAGCATCAGTGCGGACATGATCAACGCGATCAAGGCATAGCGCAGGTACCGCTCGACGACGCCATCGAACGAGGTCGGGGAATTCACCTGGTAGTAGTCAGTCACGGCTGTGCACATCAGCGTCACCGCCACCACCAGCAGACAACCGATGCAGCCAGCCACCCCGGCACGCAGGCGCGCCAGCCAGGGGCGCAAGCCACACAGCAGCGCAGCAGACAGGAGCACGATCCACTGCACGAAAAGAGAAATCAGCGCCAACCGCACCCAGTCGAAATCCGGCTGCATGGGTTCGATGAGCACGAGCACAAAGACCAGCAACTCCGCCAGCACGACCAGCATCAGCAACGCCTGAGGCAGGCACAGTTCCGGGAGGAAAAACTCTTTGCCGGGCGCACTGCTCTGCCCCGGTTGTTTGCGCTCGTTCTGCATGGCCGCCAGTCTCTTCGCTCATAGCGTTGCGGGCAAGCCGCCGGGGATAAATAAACGGCAATGCTGTTATCATCGCCCGCGTCTTTAGAATCGGCCGGCGCCGGTTTTTCATCAGTTTCAGCCACCAGCAAAGCAGCGAGCGAATCATGAGCACCGACAAGACCAACCAGTCCTGGGGCGGCCGCTTCAGTGAACCCGTCGACGCCTTCGTCGCACGTTTCACCGCCTCCGTTACCTTCGATCAGCGTCTTTATCGCCACGACATCATGGGCTCCGTCGCCCACGCCACGATGCTGGCCAAGGTCGGTGTGCTGACCGACGCCGAGCGCGACACCATCATCGACGGGCTGAAGAGCATTCAGGGCGAGATCGAGGCCGGCACGTTCGACTGGCGCGTGGACCTCGAAGACGTGCACATGAACATCGAAGCGCGCCTGACCGATCGCATCGGCGTCACCGGTAAAAAGCTGCACACCGGTCGTAGCCGCAACGATCAGGTCGCCACCGACATCCGCCTGTGGCTGCGTGACGAGATCGACCTGATTCTGGCTGAGATCACTCGCCTGCAAGAAGGCCTGCTGGGGCTGGCCGAGCGCGAAGCCGACACCATCATGCCCGGCTTCACTCACCTGCAGACCGCGCAACCCGTGACCTTCGGCCACCACATGCTGGCATGGTTCGAAATGCTCAGCCGCGATTACGAGCGCCTGGTCGATTGCCGCAAGCGCACCAACCGCATGCCCCTGGGCAGCGCCGCGCTGGCCGGCACCACCTACCCGATCGACCGCGAGCTGACCCGCCAGCTGCTGGGCTTCGAAGCCGTCGGCGGCAACTCGCTGGACAGCGTCTCCGATCGCGACTTCGCCATTGAATTCTGCTCCGCCGCGAGCATCGCGATGATGCACCTGTCGCGTTTCTCCGAAGAGCTGGTGCTGTGGACCAGCGCGCAATTCCAGTTCATCGACCTGCCTGATCGCTTCTGCACCGGCAGTTCGATCATGCCGCAAAAGAAAAACCCTGATGTCCCTGAGCTGGTCCGCGGCAAAAGCGGCCGCGTGTTCGGCGCCTTGATGGGCCTGTTGACCTTGATGAAGGGCCAGCCGCTGGCCTACAACAAGGACAATCAGGAAGACAAGGAACCGCTGTTCGACGCCGCCGACACCCTGCGTGATTCGCTGCGGGCCTTCGCTGACATGATCCCTGCGATCAAGCCCAAGCACGCCATCATGCGCGAAGCCGCGCTGCGCGGTTTCTCTACCGCCACCGACCTTGCCGATTACCTGGTGCGTCGTGGCCTGCCATTCCGTGATTGCCACGAGATCGTCGGTCACGCGGTGAAGCACGGCGTTGAGACTGGCAAAGACCTGGCCGAGATGACGCTGGACGAACTGCGTCAGTTCAGTGACCAGATCGAACAGGATGTCTTCGAGGTGCTGACGCTCGAAGGGTCGGTCAACGCGCGTAATCATATCGGCGGCACGGCACCGGAGCAGGTCAAGGCCGCGGTTGTGCGCGGCCAGCATCTGCTCGCCACCCGCTAAACGCATCAGAGGGGTCGCCCGTTGCGGGCGATTCCATTCAATTGGCAGGACATCGAGAACGACATGAGCGACAACATCGAAAACGACGAAGAAGAGTTCGCTGAAGCGACGCTGATTGAAGCCATCGAAAATCAGATCGAGAGCGACAACCCGCCAGCGGCCAAAGCCACCTACAACAAGCTGACACTGGTGGGCATCGAGCGTGAAGAGATTCTGCAGATGATGGCCCACATTCTGGCGCTGGAGATCGACGGGATCCTGGCCGAAGATCGCCCGTTCAATACCGTCTGGTACGAAGCGGCCCTGCGTGCACTGCCCGACATGCCACCCGGCGTGCGACTGGCGGAAGGCGAGTAAAACCCGCCACACATGCCGGTCGCTCAACTGACCTGACGACCGGCCAGATACTTCCTGCAAAATCCCCAGACCTGACTACACTCCAACAGCCTCGCTGCCGTATAGCGACGGGGCCGTCACGCCTGCGATTCTGATCGCGGTGTATCCACTGGAAAAAGTCTGGAGCACCTATGTCGTTTACCCCTGAATTGGTTGCCGAGCTGGAAATCTTGTCGCTGTTCAATCTGAGCAACACCAAAGAGGGTCTGAAGGTCCACCACCACTCTGCGGCCCCCACGGCCATCGCTGCTGCCCAACGACTTTTCGACAAAGGCCTTACCACGCAACACGACGGAGGCTATTTGACCAGCCTGGGGCTGGATGCCGCTGACCACGCCCAATCGCTGCTGATTATTCTTGCTACCAGCCAGGAAGCTGCCTGATTTCGTCCCTCGCGAAACCTTTGCCTGGACGCATCAAATAAAGGTTTCGCGAATCCTCCATTTCGACGATGCTGCGCCGATAAAATAATGGCGCCATAAAAAAGACCCGTGATCGAGCCGTACAGGCCTGACGTCCAGCTGTCTTTATTATCGCTATACCCCCACCTCAAGCAGTGCCGCCCGCCGGCTTCGAGTCGCGATGACGCGTAGTTCCGAAATTCGCCCGGATCTGGATGAGGGCATTGATCGCAAGGTCCTCGGTCAGTTACGCAGCCGTTTTCTGGCCCTGAGCCAGAGTCGCCTGGCGCGTGCGTACGAAGGCCTGTCGACCCGTCAGCAAAGCGTGCTCGCGCTGCTCCCACTGTTTTTCCACGTTAATCATCCGTTGCTGCCAGGTTACGTGTCGGGCTCAACCCCCGCTGGCGTGTCCCATTACGAGCCAGACGCCCAGGCCCTCGCTGAAGCGCAACGCCTGACGCGGTCGTTCTCCTACAAACCACGCCGGGTGAATCCGCCACAGCCAATTCACGGCATCTTCCTGATGGGCAGCCTTGGCACCCTCGCCCAGGCCGACCAGAGCGACATGGACGTGTGGATCTGCCACGACCCGCTGCTGTCGGCCGACGAAATCCAGGAGTTGCGCAGGAAGTGCCAGTCCCTCGAAAGTTGGGCAGCCAGCATGGGCGCCGAGGCGCACTTCTTTCTCGTTGATCCGGAGCGTTTTGTCGTCGGCGAACGCGACGCGCAACTGAGTGGCGAAGACTGCGGCACGACGCAGCACTATTTGCTGCTCGACGAGTTTTATCGCACTGCCATCTGGCTCGCCGGGCGCACCCCGATGTGGTGGCTGGTGCCGGTTTATGAAGAAGCGCGTTATGCCGAATGCACCCACACCCTGCTGTCGAAGCGCTTTATTCGCGCCGACGAGGTGCTGGACCTCGGCAACATGTCGCATATCCCGCCGGGGGAATTCATCGGCGCCGGGCTCTGGCAGCTGTTCAAAGGCATCGAGTCCCCCTATAAATCGGTGCTCAAGCTACTGTTGACCGAGGTTTATGCCAGCGAGCACCCCCATGTGCAGTGCTTGAGCATGCGCTTCAAGAAAGCCGTATTCGCCAACCGCGCAGACCTCGACGAACTGGACCCGTACGTGATGGTGTACCGGCGCATCGAGGAATACCTGTTGGCGCGGGGTGAGCCCGAGCGACTGGAACTGGTACGCCGCAGTTTGTACCTAAAAGTGAACAAGAAACTCACGGGCTCCACCCGTCACCGCAGTAACGGCTGGCAACGGCTGCTGCTGGAGCGGCTGGTCAATGAGTGGAACTGGGACGAGCGCCAGCTGGCGTTGCTCGACAGCCGCAGCCAATGGAAAGTGCGTCAAGTCGCCAGCGAGCGCCGCGCACTGGTCGGCGAGCTCAACTACAGTTACCGCTTCCTGACCCAGTTCGCTCGCGCGCAAAAAGCGGTCAATTCGATCACCAAGCGCGACATGAATGTGCTCGGGCGTCGTCTGTATGCAGCCTTCGAACGCAAAGCCGGCAAAGTGGAATTTCTCAACCCGGGCATTGCGCCGGATCTGGCCGAGGACACGCTGACGCTGGCGCAGCTGCCAAACAAGCGCGAGCCCGGCAGGTATCAGTGGTGCCTCTACAACGGCAGCCTGAGTGCCCACGAGCTGGAGACGTTTGCGCCCATCAAGCGTAGCCGCGAGCTGCTGGAACTGCTCACGTGGTGCCATCGCAACAACGTCATCGACAGCAGCACGCGCCTGGCGCTCCACCCTGGCATCAGCGATCTGACCGAATTTGAACTGTTCAATCTACAAGGCGCGTTGCAGCAGAGCATTGCGCTGCCGCTCGCCATGGTCGATGAAGACGTACTGCTGAGCCCGAGCGTGCCCCGCGAGATTCTGCTGTTGGTCAACGTCGGTGTCGACCCGCTCCGGCACCACAAAGACCTGAACATCCTGATGACGACCGAGCGAACCGACTCGCTGAGCTACGCCGGCGTCCGCGAAAATCTGGTGCTGACCTTCGACCAGATCACCCTCAACAGCTGGAATGAGGTGTTGGTCAATCGCTTCGACGGCCCCCATGCGCTGCTGGACTGCCTGACAGAATTGCTAAACGGCCTGCCGGAAAAGTCCGCCAGGCCTGTCATCCGCGTGCACTGTTTCTGCCACAACCGTGCGCAGGCTATCGCTCAGCGCGTGGAAGAGCTCATCGGTACTGCGCAACTGCTGCTGGACCGGCGCCTGAATCATCGCTATCTCATTCAGGTCGAGCAGCGTTACCACGTTCTGGAAATGATCCCCGGCCAGGTTAGCCACGTCACGCTCGAAGACGTGCCGGCGCTCTTCAGCTATCTGGGAGAAGAGCTTTCCGCGTACAGCCCGCTTCATCTGGACCCGCAGGCACTGGACGACTCGGACCTGTCGCTGTTCATCCCGTACGGTCAGCCCGAGTGCATTCAGGTGTTTTACCGGATCAATGAACCCAATGCCGATCTGTACGTGCTCGATGAGCGCAATGCGTTATGGCATCAGCAGGTGCCTTATCACAGTGAGCCCAGCCTGCTGGTTCCGCTGCAGCGCTTTTTTCAATCGTTGACGTACCGGCGCGTGACGTTGCTGCCGCTGGATAACCCGTTGGAATCAACGTCGCTGGAGGCTTTGTATTACCGCATAACCCCCGATGGATCAGGGCGGGCCCGCCGCGTTGAGCATCGGCCGAGCCCGGCCATGCTCATCGACAAATCGTTTTTTGACGTGCAGGCGATTATCGAGGAAGCATCCCCCGGCCAGGTCAGCGTGACGCTGTATTGCGACGGGATGGAGTTTTCCGAGCTGGAGTTTGGCGATCAGCTGTTCAGTGTCGTGGCGCGGCGGATCCTCGACCAGCGCCGCGAGACGCAACGTTATCGCTGCTACATCACCGACCTGGACCTGTCCGGGATACTGGGGGACACGCGCGGGCAGACTATTCTGTTCCTTCGCTACAAAGCCCAGCTGGAACAGTCATTGAATGCCGCGATGGATGAGGCGTGATCTACACGTGATCGGAAGTCGCACTGCGACGCAAATCTGCCTGCCGCACGATCTCCCGTCGGCGCTCATCGGTCGCCGCCCGCCACTCGCGGATGTCTTCGACGTGGCGCTGGCAGCCCGTGCAGACTTTGTCCTCGTCGAGCCGGCAGATGCTGATGCAGGGCGACGGCACAGCCGGGCTGACGTTGCTGAACAGGGGCTTTGGCGGTTTGACCGGGGTTGCGCTAACGGTCACTGGCGGTTGCCATCGCTGCCGTCGAGGGCGTCGAAGTCGATTTCTTCGCCGGCCTGCTCCTTCGCCAGACGATAGAGCATCTCGCTCAACAGCTCTTCGCTCTTGTCGCAGATCCAGTGCTTCGCCTCTTCGTCGTAATCAAAGTGAAAACCACCCGAAGCGGCCGCCAGCCACAGCTGACGCAAAGGCTCCTGACGGCTGAAAATGAACTGCGAGCCGTTTTCGAACTTCACGGTCAGCACACCGGCCGAACTCTCAAGGTCCAGATCCAGACCGCTCTCGTCGAAGATGTCCTGGAGCTTTTCCTGGGTGGCATCGACCAGATCGTGAAAACGGGCTTCGGTCAAACTCATTGCATGAACCTCAAAAGTGTCAGCGGACGGCGCAGCGACGCACGATACGGTCGCTCAACGGCAAATGCAAAGCCTACCCGCCCAAGTGCAAATGTGGGACCGGCTTTGGCCGGGACGGCATCGAACGTCACACTGCACCACAGACTGCGTCAGAAATCCGCGCGTGCTGCGCCGTCTAATTGCGCGTCGGCGTCAAACCCCCGCCGGACGGGAACTCCAGCGCATAGGCAATCTGTCGGGTGGTCGGTATACTCGGGCGCAATTAATGCTTATACAAAGGATTTCGCCATGAAGCGCCTGATTTCCTCCCTGGCCGCGCTGCTTGCAGTTGCGTGTCTGGTCTCTGCCTGCGGTCAGAAAGGTCCACTGTATCTGCCCGACGACGACTCGTCCGCCGACGGCACCAGCCAGACCAAATCGCACTCGCACAAGCATCAGACTTCGACCTACTAGGAATCAGTCATGGACGCCTTCAACTACCGCGACGGCGAGCTGTTCGCGGAAGGAGTGGCGTTGTCTGCCATCGCCGAACGCTTCGGCACGCCGACATACGTCTATTCCCGCGCGCACATCGAGGCGCAGTACCGCGCCTACGCCGATGCCCTGAGCGGCATGCCGCATCTGGTCTGCTTTGCGGTCAAAGCCAACTCGAACCTGGGCGTTCTCAATGTCCTGGCACGCTTGGGCGCCGGTTTCGACATCGTCTCCCGGGGCGAACTGGAGCGCGTGCTGGCGGCGGGCGGTCAGGCTGAAAAAATCGTTTTCTCCGGCGTCGGCAAGACCCGCGATGACATGCGCCGAGCGCTGGAAGTCGGCGTGCATTGCTTTAACGTCGAGTCCACTGACGAACTCGAACGCCTGCAAGTCGTCGCCGCCGAAATGGGCGTGCGTGCTCCGGTTTCGTTGCGCGTCAACCCGGACGTCGACGCTGGCACTCACCCTTATATCTCCACCGGCCTCAAGGAAAACAAATTCGGCATCGCCATCGCGGACGCCGAAGACGTTTACATCCGCGCCGCGCAGCTGCCGAATCTCGACGTCATCGGCGTCGACTGCCACATCGGCTCTCAACTGACCACCCTTTCGCCTTTCGTTGATGCGCTGGATCGCCTGCTCGATCTGGTCGACCGCCTGGGCGATTGCGGCATTCTGCTGAAGCATATCGATCTGGGCGGCGGTCTGGGCGTGCGTTATCGCGACGAAGAGCCGCCCCTCGCAGGCGACTACATCAAGGCCGTGCGTGAACGCCTCGATGGCCGCGATCTGGCGCTGATGTTCGAGCCCGGCCGCTTCATCGTCGCCAATGCCGGCGTGCTACTGACCCGCGTCGAGTACCTCAAGCACACCGAGCACAAAGACTTCGCCATCGTCGACGCCGCCATGAACGATCTGATTCGTCCAGCCCTGTATCAGGCGTGGATGGACGTGACGGCCGTCAAACCGCGCGACGGCGCCAAGCGCACCTATGACATCGTCGGCCCGATCTGCGAAACCGGGGATTTCCTGGCCAAGGAGCGTGAACTCGCGCTGGCTGAAGGCGATCTGCTGGCGGTGCATTCGGCGGGCGCCTATGGCTTCGTGATGAGCTCCAACTACAACACCCGCGGACGTACGGCCGAGGTGCTTGTGGATGGCGAGCAAGCCTTCGAAGTGCGTCGCCGTGAAACCGTGACTGAGCTGTTTGCCGGCGAAAGCCTGCTGCCGGAGTAATCCCATGCTGCTGCGTTTTACCAAGATGCATGGCCTGGGCAATGATTTCATGGTGCTGGACCTTGTGAGCCAACACGCGCACATTTTGCCCAAGCACGCCAAGCAATGGGGCGACCGCCACACGGGCATCGGTTTCGATCAGCTGCTGCTGGTGGAGGCGCCGAACAATCCGGACGTGGATTTTCGCTACCGGATTTTCAATTCCGACGGTTCCGAGGTCGAGCAGTGCGGCAATGGCGCGCGCTGCTTCGCCCGTTTCGTGCTGGACAAGCGGCTGACGGCCAAGAAGCAGATTCGCGTCGAGACCAAGGGCGGCATCATCGAGCTGGCCATCCGCAACGACGGCCAGATCAGCGTTGATATGGGCGCGCCGCGTCTGGTGCCGGCGGACATCCCGTTTGATGCGCCGGAACAGGCCGCCAGTTATTCGCTCGATGTCGATGGCGAGACTGTCGAGCTTGCCGCCGTTTCCATGGGCAACCCCCATGCCGTGCTGCGCGTCTACGACATCAACAATGCGCCCGTGCATGTGCTTGGGCCGAAGATTGAAAACCATCCGCGCTTTCCGGCTCGGGTGAACGTGGGCTTTCTCCATGTCGTCGACCGTCAGCGCGCGCAACTGCGGGTGTGGGAGCGTGGCGCCGGGGAAACCCAGGCCTGTGGCACCGGTGCCTGCGCGGCAGCGGTTGCGGCCATTACTCAGGGCTGGATGGATTCCCCGATGCTGATCGACCTGCCGGGCGGACGCCTGTCCATCGAGTGGGCAGGCCCCGGCCATTCAGTGGTAATGACTGGCCCGGCTGTCCGGGTTTACGAAGGCCAAGTACGTCTATGAGTGAGAGTATCCAATGACCGACCAGCCTCAGACCTCAAACGACACGCCCGGCCAGCCCCCTGCCGAGACCGCAGTGCCTGCCCTTGAAGCCGAGGCAGTCGCGGCCTGGCTGCAACAACACCCTGATTTCTTCGCCGAGCACGACGAGTTGCTGGCGATGATGCGCGTCCCCCATCAGCGGGGCGATACCGTCTCGCTGGTCGAGCGCCAGCTCAAATTGCTGCGCGAACGCAACATCGAGATGCGTCACCGACTTTCTCAACTGATGGACGTGGCCCGGGACAACGACCGGCTGTTCGAAAAAACCCGCCGGCTGATTCTTGATCTGATGGACGCGACCAGCCTGGAAGAGATCGTCATTTGCGTGGAAGACAGCCTGCGCCAGGAATTTCAGGTGCCCTTCGTCAGCCTTATCCTGTTCAGCGACAACCCGATGACCGTCGGCCGCTGGGTCAGCGCCGCCGATGCGCAGAAAGCCATCGGCGGGCTGATGTCCGGCGGCAAGACCCTGTGTGGCGCGCTGCGTGAGCATGAACTCGAGTTTCTGTTCGGCAGCGAGCAAAGCAAGGAAGTGGGCTCAACCGCCCTGGCCGCCCTCAGCCACCAAGGCCTGCACGGCGTTCTGGCCATCGGCAGCCGTGATCCGCAGCATTACAAAAGCTCGGTCGGGACGCTGTTTCTCAGTTACATCGCCGACGTGCTCAGCCGCCTGCTGCCACGCTTCACCAACTCGCTGCGTTCGGTTCGCTAGTCATGGAGCGGCAACTGGACGCTTACTGCACGCACCTGCGCAGTGAGCGCCAAGTGTCGAGCCATACGCTTGAAGCCTATCGTCGCGACCTGAACAAGGTCCTGGCGTTCTGCGAAAAGCAGCACATCGACAGCTGGAAAGCGCTGGATATTCAGGCCATGCGCGGCCTTGTCGCTCGCCTTCACCAGCAGGGTCAATCCTCGCGCAGCCTGGCCAGACTGCTGTCAGCCGTTCGCGGCTTTTATCACTACCTCAACCGCGAAGGCCTTTGCGATCACGATCCGGCCAATGGCCTGTCACCGCCCAAGGGCGAGCGTCGCTTGCCGAAAACCCTGGATGCCGACCGCGCCCTGCAACTGCTTGAAGGCGCCGTCGAGGACGATTTTCTGGCCCGGCGTGATCAGGCGATTCTCGAACTGTTCTACTCGTCAGGCCTGCGCCTGTCCGAGCTGACCGGGTTGAACTGCGACGACCTGGATCTGGCGGACGGTCTTGTGCAGGTCCTCGGCAAAGGCAGCAAATCCCGCGTTCTACCCGTCGGCAGAAAGGCCCGGGAAGCGCTGGAGGAATGGCTCAAGCAACGAGCACTGGCCAATCCCCAAGACGATGCCGTGTTTGTCAGCCAGCAAGGCCGCCGTCTGGGGCCGCGCTCGATCCAGCTACGGGTCAAGGCTGCCGGCGAACGTGAGTTGGGCCAGAACCTGCACCCGCACATGCTTCGCCATTCATTCGCCAGTCACTTGCTGGAGTCGTCCCAGGACCTGCGGGCCGTGCAGGAACTGCTGGGTCACGCCGACATTGCCACCACTCAGATCTACACCCATCTGGATTTCCAGCATCTGGCCACGGTGTACGACAGTGCCCATCCACGGGCCAAGCGCAAAGGTAACGCCGACAATGAGCATTAAGCTGATCACCCTCGACCTGGACGACACACTGTGGGAAACCGCACCAGCGATTGTCAGCGCTGAAGCCAAGCTGCGCGAGTGGCTGGCTGCCAACGCGCCAAAACTCGGGCCGGTCCCGGTCGAGCATCTGTGGGAAATCCGCTCGCGACTCATCGAAGCGGATCCGACGTTCAAGCACCGGATCAGTGCGCTGCGCCGCAAGGTGCTGTTTCATGCGCTGGAGGATGCGGGGTATGGTCACGCCGAAGCCCATGAGCTGGCGGACCAGAGCTTCGAAGTGTTCCTTCAGGGGCGGCACCAGCTGGACATCTTCCCTGAAGTGGTGCCGACGCTGGAAATCCTGACCAAGTCTTACACGCTGGGTGTCGTGACCAACGGCAATGCCGACGTCCGCCGTCTGGGCCTGGCCGATTATTTCGCCTTCGCGCTATGCGCCGAGGACCTGGGCATTGGCAAACCGGACCCTGCGCCCTTCGTCGAGGCGCTGAAACGCGGCAATGCCGATGCCAGTCAGGCCGTGCATGTCGGCGATCACCCGGGTGACGACATCGCCGGCGCCCAACAAGCCGGCCTGCGGGCGATCTGGTACAACCCCGGCGGCAAGGTCTGGGAGGCTGAAAGAGCGCCGGATGCCGTAATCAACAGCCTGACGCAATTGCCCGAGGTGCTGACGCGCTGGGCTTGATCTGCGCTTCGCGCTGCGTGAATGCCGGCCTGTGCGTCGGCGACTCGAATCGCAGGCAATAAAAAACCCGCAGCGACAGCGGGTTTTTCATCAAGCGCGCAGCAGGTCCCTTAGATGGGACGGCTGCCGTACTTGTTATCAGGCTTCTTGGGCGGATCGGCGACCACGTTGGCCTCCACTTCCACGACCTTGCCACCACGAGCGAGGAATTCTTCCATCGCGCGAGCCAGAGCATCACGCTCTTTGTTCTTGGCTTCCACGCTCGGCAATTCGTCAACCGAGACGGCGGCCTTGGCCTTGCCTTTGGCCGGAGTCGCAGAGACTTCAGCGCTGTCGTCGACTTCCACTACATCTTCATCGGACGCCGCTGCAAGCCCCTCACCGTCCTCCCCTTCTTCCAGATCGTCTTCCAGACCTTCTTCGATGTCGTCGTCGCTCATGTTCTACCTCATGACTTGCGAAAGCAGATTAGTTATAGCCCAGCCGGGCTTGATTTCTTGGACAGCCGGAAACAATTCAACTACCGCGTACTTTCAGCGGTCGTGCCCCTCACCCTGAAGCGTGACGAGGACTTTACGGGCACCGCCTGCATCGCGGTGCTCGCCCAGATAAATACCTTGCCATGTACCCAACGCCAGCCGTCCATCTGAAACCGGCAATGTCAGCTGGCAGCCAAGCAGACTGGCTTTGAAGTGCGCAGGCAGATCATCGGGCCCTTCGTCGTCATGCTCGTAGCCGTCGCGCCCCTGAGGCACCAGACGGTTGAAGAAACGCTCGAAATCGCGACGTACCGCCGGGTCGGCGTTCTCGTTGACGGTCAACGAGGCCGAGGTGTGTTGCAACCAGATATGCAGCAGGCCGATGCGGCATTCGCGTAATTCGCGAAGGCCTGCGACGATCTCGTCAGTCACCAGATGGAAACCACGAGGCCTTGCCCGCAGCGTGATCAAGGTCTGTTGCCACATACCGTTCTCCGCCCTTCGGCGCGCATTCTAACGCGCTGGAAAAAAAAACAAAGTGCGTAATGAGCGACGATTTTCCCGAGCGCTGAACAAGGGCATTTATGCCCTCTCAAGCGTTCAGAATCGTCAGGTTTGGCCGAACATTGCGGCGGAGGTTCCTGGCTGGAACGCCTGTCCCCTGTCCGGACATCCCTATCGACAAACGCCAGACAAAAAAATGCCCGGAGATCCGGGCATTTTTTCGTAAGTAGATTACAAGTTGTAGCCACGTTCGTTGTGTTGCGCCAGATCCAGGCCGACCGCTTCTTCTTCTTCGGTGACACGCAGGCCCATGACCATGTCGAGCACCTTGAGAATGATGAAGGTCACGATCGCGGTGTAGATGACCGTGAAGCCTACGCCTTTGCACTGAATCCAGACTTGTGCCGCGATGTCGGTCACAGTGCCGAAGCCGCCCAGCGAAGGTGCCGCGAACACGCCGGTCAGGATCGCGCCGAGGATACCGCCGATACCGTGAACGCCGAAGGCATCCAGGGAGTCGTCGTAGCCCAGCTTGCGTTTCAGGCTGGTGGCGCAGAAGAAGCAGACCACGCCTGCCGCCAGACCGATGATCAGGCCGCCCATTGGGCCGACAGTACCGGCGGCTGGAGTCACCGCAACCAGACCGGCAACCACACCCGAGGCGATGCCCAGAGCGCTTGGCTTACCGTGAGTCAGCCATTCGGCGAACATCCAGCCCAGCGCTGCAGCAGCGGTAGCGATCTGGGTGACCAGCATTGCCATACCCGCGGTGCCGTTGGCCGCAGCCGCGGAACCTGCGTTGAAACCGAACCAGCCCACCCAGAGCATGGCCGCGCCTACCAGGGTGTAACCCAGATTGTGCGGCGCCATCGGAGTGGTCGGGAAACCTTTACGCTTGCCGAGTACCAGACACGCTACCAGGCCAGCCACACCGGCGTTGATGTGAACAACGGTGCCGCCCGCGAAGTCGAGAACGCCCCAGTCCCACAACAGACCACCGACGCCGCTCCAGACCATGTGCGCAATCGGCGCATAAACCAGGGTGAACCAGATCCCCATGAAGATCAGCATCGCGGAGAACTTCATGCGTTCTGCGAAGGCGCCGACGATCAGGGCCGGGGTGATGATGGCGAAGGTCATCTGGAAGGTCACGAAGACGGCTTCCGGGAACAGTGCCGCAGGACCTGTGATGCTCGCTGGGGTGATGCCTGCCAGGAACGCCTTCGAAAGACCGCCGACGAAGGAGTTGAAGTTGACGACGTTGGCTTCCATCCCGGTGGTGTCGAACGCCATGCTGTAGCCGTAGACGACCCACAGGATGCTGATCAGGCCGGTAATGGCGAAGCACTGCATCATCACGGAAAGAATGTTTTTCGAGCGGACCATGCCGCCGTAGAACAGCGCCAGACCGGGGATGGTCATGAACAGCACCAGCGCGGTGGAGGTCAGCATCCAGGCGGTGTCGCCGGAATTGAGTACGGGGGCTGCCACTTCGTCTGCCGCCATGGCCAAGCAAGGGGTTACGAGGGACAACAGGGCTCCTAGCCCTGCGAATTGACGCAGAGTCATATTGTTTTCTCCTGGGGCGTTGGGGTTTGGCGGCTTAGATTGCGTCGGTATCGGTTTCGCCGGTACGGATGCGGATGGCCTGTTCCAGATTGACCACGAAGATCTTGCCGTCACCGATCTTGCCGGTGTTGGCCGCTTTGGTTATCGCTTCGATAACGCGGTCCAGATCCTTGTCGTCGATCGCAACATCGATCTTCACCTTGGGGAGGAAGTCGACTACATACTCCGCACCGCGATACAGCTCGGTGTGGCCTTTCTGACGTCCGAAGCCTTTGACTTCAGTGACCGTGATGCCCTGCACGCCGATTTCGGACAGCGACTCGCGTACGTCGTCCAGCTTGAACGGCTTGATGATGGCAGTGACTAGCTTCATGAAACTTTCTCCCGAATTGGTGGACTTGCCCCAGGAAAACAAACCCGACTCAAGTCTAAGCGCAGTGTCTGGCTTTGTAACGCGTCGTGTCCTTAACAGACCTGACCAACTCCAGAAAACCGCTTCTGACGAAACATTCCCCGCTCCGCCTGCCGCACTGCATTCGTCACAGCGACTGCATCAGTGCATGGGTTACAAGCCACTAAGCAGAAAGCTTGCCATCTCATGGATCAGCATGAATTTCGGCCCTTTGACTGTTAATTCACGTCTTAGCGTAGTCGTCGGTTGCCATCGCCGCACAACAACGGTGCGCACGTGCCCGAGGCCATGCGCGAAAAGCGTGCAGCGCATCGCGTTCGGTAGGAGGTCAAAAGCTGCGTGCTACACTCGCGCCCTCTGATTCTGGAGTTTCATCATGCTCGCCCCCAAAGCCTTTCTCGACGCCCTGAGCGGCCACGCTTCCCGCCTGTTCAACGGCGAAACGCCGGTTCCCCGCAGCGAATTCGAAACCCAGTTCAAAGCGCTGCTGCAGAGCGGCTTCAGCAAGCTGGACCTGGTCAGCCGGGAAGAATTCGACAGCCAGATGATCGTCCTCGCCCGCACCCGCGCCCGACTTGAGGCACTGGAAGCGAAGATGGCGGAGATGGAAGCGCAATTGGCCACGCAGCCGAAAGCGTCAGGGGATGAGCCACAGGATTGAGCGTTGGATGCTGATGTTGCTCAGGCGCAGTGCGCAATGCGCTGAACCTGGGCCTTGATGGCCTCCACCGTGGCCATCGACTTATCCTCCCGTGCCCCTGCCCTTCGATACACACCCCGAAAAACATGCCCCTGCCCACGCGCCGTGGCCAATGACTATCCTTCAGCT
Organism: Pseudomonas sp. W2-17; assembly: GCF_041060445.1. Classification (NCBI taxonomy): domain Bacteria; kingdom Pseudomonadati; phylum Pseudomonadota; class Gammaproteobacteria; order Pseudomonadales; family Pseudomonadaceae; genus Pseudomonas; species Pseudomonas sp. W2-17. Next base: position 104,525 of record NZ_JAUFNS010000005.1, read on the forward strand.
CGCCGCAGGAAGCGGTGCTGCCTTCAAGGAAAGCCATGTCCCTCGCGATCGTTCTGAGCCGTGCCCAAGTTGGCGTTGAAGCCCCTGCCGTGACCGTCGAAACCCATCTCGCTAACGGGCTGCCCAGCCTGACGCTGGTGGGTCTGCCGGAGGGCGCGGTCAAGGAGAGCAAGGATCGGGTGCGCAGTGCGATCCTCAACTGTCGGCTGGAATTTCCCGCGCGCCGGATCACGCTGAATCTCGCCCCTGCCGATTTGCCCAAGGACGGCGGACGCTTCGATCTTGCTATCGCGCTCGGCTTGCTGGCCGCCAGCGCGCAGGTACCGACCCTTGCACTGGAGGGCATTGAGTGTCTGGGGGAGCTGGCGTTATCGGGTGCGATTCGGCCCGTGCAGGGCGTGCTCCCGGCGGCACTTGCTGCGCGGGAGGCGGGCCACACGCTGATCGTGCCGGCGGTGAATGCCGAGGAAGCGTGTCTGGCGTCAGGCCTGAAGGTGATCGCGGTCAGTCATCTGCTGGAGCTGGTGTCCCACCTGAATGGGCACACGGTCATCGCGCCCTATAAATCGAACGGCCTGATTCTGCAGACACAGCCTTATCCTGATTTGAGTGAGGTGCAGGGCCAGACCGCGGCCAAACGCGCACTGCTGGTGGCCGCCGCCGGCGCGCATAACCTGCTTTTCAGCGGCCCACCCGGAACCGGCAAAACGCTGCTCGCGAGCCGTTTGCCAGGGCTGTTGCCACCACTGGATGAACTCGAAGCGCTGGAGGTGGCGGCGATTCAATCGGTTGCCAGTCACGCCCCGCTGACCAGTTGGCCCCAGCGTCCTTTCCGCCAGCCTCATCACTCGGCGTCGGGTCCTGCGCTGGTCGGGGGTGGCAATCGCCCGCAACCCGGAGAAATCACCCTCGCCCACCACGGTGTGCTGTTTCTGGACGAACTTCCGGAATTTGATCGGCGTGTGCTGGAGGTGCTGCGCGAACCCCTCGAATCGGGCCACATCGTCATTTCCCGCGCGCGGGATCGGGTGCGCTTTCCGGCGCGCTTTCAACTGGTCGCGGCGATGAACCCCTGCCCGTGCGGTTATCACGGCGAGCCAACCGGGCGCTGCCGCTGCTCGACTGGTCAGATTCAGCGTTACCGCAACAAGCTGTCCGGCCCGCTGCTCGACCGGATTGACCTGCACCTGACCGTTGCTCGAGAAACGACTTCCTTGGCCGCCACTCCAGACAGCAAGGGTGAAAGCGCCAGCGCAGCGGAGGTGGTATCCGATGCACGCCAGCGTCAACAACGACGCCAAGGTTGCGCTAACGCGTTTCTAGATCTGCCCGCGCTGCGCCAACACTGCGCGCTGCTGCCGGAAGACGAAGCCTGGCTTGAGAACGCGTGTGAACGCCTCAATCTTTCGCTACGCGCCGCCCACCGCCTGCTGAAAGTCGCGCGCACGCTCGCTGATCTGGAGAAGGTGGACGCCATCGCGCGATGCCACATCGCCGAGGCTTTGCAGTATCGGCCTTCGACGAATTGAAAGCGCATACACCATGCCACGGCGGGAGATAACCCTTCGTTCAGCACCGCAATGTCGCGCAGAATATACAACACCTGTGGGAGTGAGCTTGCTCACGAAGGCGGCATCTTAACCGCTGAATATTTGGCGGATGTTCTTGCCTCTTCGCGAGCAAGCTCGCTCCCACAACGCGTGTATTGCCAGATACATCTGCGGTGGTGCTTGATGAGATTGGGCTTGCTCACACCTACACTGGTTGGCTCTGGCGACTCAGCAGCGCTCCCGCCTCACCGAAACCGATCCACTTCCTTCTGCAAGTCAGCCGCCACCGCATTCAGCTCTTGAGCCGTGATCGCGAGGTTGGACACGACTTCGCGTTGCTCGCTGTTCGCCAGGGCGATGCTTTGCAGGTTGGCGCTGAGCAGCGTTGCGGTGTTGCTCTGCTCTTGGGTCGCGGTGGTGATGGACGTGAATTGCTCACCGGCCGAGCGGCTTTGTTCGTCGATCTGGGCCAGGGCTGCCGCGACTTTGGCGTTGCGCGACAGACCTTCCTGCATCAGCGCGTTGCCTTGCTGCATGGTGCTGATGGCGTTGCTGGTCTCTTGCTGAATGCTGCTGATCATGCCGGAGATTTCATCGGTAGCCTGACGCGTACGTGATGCCAGGCTGCGGACTTCATCCGCCACCACCGCAAAACCTCGGCCTTGCTCGCCGGCGCGTGCGGCTTCAATCGCGGCGTTAAGGGCCAGGAGGTTGGTCTGCTCGGCGATCGAGGTGATGACGCTGACAATCCCGCCAATCTCTTGCGAGCGTTGGCCCAAGGTATCGATCACCGTCGCGGTGCTGCTCAGCGAGCCTGCAATTTGCTCCAGCGAGGCCGACGCCTCTTCCATGGACGTGCGACCGATGCGCGTCTGCTGGGCATTGCCCTGCGCCATGCGTTCGGTGGTGCCCATGTTGTCGGCGATGGTCAGGGCCGTGGCGCTGAACTCCTCCACTGCACCGGCCATGCTGGTGATTTCGCCGGATTGCTGCTCCATCCCTTCATAGGCGCCGCCCGACAAGCCGGACAGCGCATTGGCACGACTGCTGACTTCCAGCGCTGCTGTGCGGATGTGGGACACCATGGTTTCCAGCGCCTGGCCCATCTTGTTGAAACTGCCCGCCAGCTGACCAATTTCGTCATGGCTGGACACGTTCAGACGTGCGCTCAGATCACCAGCGCCCAAAGCTTCCGCCTGACTGACCAACGCCGACAGCGGCCGCAGCTTGCTGCGCAACAGCCAGATCGCGGCACCGACAGCGATCAACATCGCCAGCAGGCTGCCGATGGCCAGTTGCGTGCCGACGCTCCAGGTGACTGCGCTGATTTCATCCTTGGGCATCGTTGCCAGAACCGTCCACGGGCCGCCGGAAAACTTCTCGCCGACGGTGTAGAAATCTTCACCGGCGTCCTGCCAGAAACGTCCAACGCCTGGCGTCTTGGCGAACTCGGCCAGTGTGGTGCTTGCCTGATCCAGATCCTTGACCCCCGCAGGCGCCACCAGCCATTTTTTCTGCTCATCAAGCAGGGCCAGCGAACCAGTGGAACCGATGCGGAAGTTTTTCAGGTTGTCGAACTGCGCCTTTTGCGCGTCGGTGTAATCGAAGCCGACGAACAGCACGGCAATGACCTTGCCGCTGGCGTCACGCACCGGGCTGTACTGGGTCATGTACAGACGGTCGAACAACAGCGCGCGACCGACGTATCCCTGGCCGGCGAGTAGCTTGTCGTACGCCGGGTGTTTGTGATCCAGCGAAGTGCCGAGGGCGCGTGAGCCGTCCTGCTTGCTCAGGGATGTGCTGACGCGCACGAAGTCGTCGCCGCTGCGCACGAAGACCGTCGCCACGCCGGCCGTCATTTTCTTGAAATCGTCGACTTCCGTGAAGTCATTGTTGAGCGCCGCGCCGTTCAGCAGCAGCGTGGGGGTCTGCACGCCCGCAACCGCGATCTGCTGATCAGCCTGCAGGCTCAGACCGCCCGAAAAACGCTTCTCGAACAGGCCGCTCAGACGCTGGGTGCTGTCGCGCAGGGTGCTGTGGAAGGTGTTCAATTGGTCGGCCAGCAACCGGGCTTCGCTGCTCATGTGCTCTTCGCGGATGACCAGGTTCGCCGAGTCAAGAGAGCGCAAGGCGAACAGCGTGCTGCCGCTGATGACGACGGCCAGAATAACGGCCAGGGCGATGCCGAGTTGCGAAGCAATTCGGGCGCGAGGCTGAGGCATTGGAGCTCCTTGCCGAACGACTGGACCATCCTGATTCAGGAGCACCATTCGGACGAATCTAATAGAGAGGATCGATAAACCGATTGAGTCGAACCGGCTTTGCAATTACAGCTTCGGCTGACAAACGAAATACTTGAGTCCTACACGGTTTAAGACGGAATCTATTCAGAGTCTTGAGGTCTCCAGCGCTGAACCCACCCTGCCCGCTTTTGGTGAGCCAGCGCTCTACGACTCATTCCAGAATCGTCACGTCAGGCAATTCCATCGCCTGCACTTCGCCCTGCAAGAAGTCGCTCAGCCGCCGCAGACGCTCGCCGCCAGGGCGGGTCTTGGGCCAGACGAGGTAGTAGTTTTCGCCGCTGACCACCGCCGTGCGCCACGGCAGACTGAGCCGGCCCTGAGCGACGTCCTCCGCCACCATCAGCAGATCGCCCATGGAAACGCCGTAACCCCGAGCCGCCGCAATCATGCCCAGCTCCAGCGTGTCGAAAACCTGCCCTCCCTTGAGCGAGACCCGCTCAGACAAGTCCATGCGCTCCAGCCATCGGCGCCAGTCGCGGCGGTCGGGCGTAGGGTGCAACAGCTCGGCGCCGGCCAGTCGTTCTGCGTCCCACGGCGCGTCATCCAGCAGCGTCGGCGCGCCCACGGGAATCAGCCATTCGGGGAACAGGTACGTTGCCTCCCAGTCCGGTGGGAAATGCCCATGGCTGAGTAACACCGCGCAATCGAACGGCTCCTGGGTGAAGTCGACGCTGTCGATGTCCATCCAGGCGCTGGTCAGCTGGACTTCGTTGCCCACCTGCAGATGGCGGAAACGACTCAGCCGCGCCAGCAACCAGCGCATGGTCAGGGTCGATGGGGCCTTCATGCGCAAGATGCCCTCCTCCGCCATCAACGCGCTGCACGCTCGCTCCAGCGCTGAAAAGCCTTCCCGCACGCCCGGCAGCAATTCCCGCGCGGCTTCGGTGAGCTGCAGATTGCGACCGTTGCGACGAAACAGACGGCAGGCAAAGTGCTCTTCCAGCGTGCCGATATGCCGACTGACCGCACTCTGGGTGATCGACAGCTCTTCAGCGGCGCGCGTGAACGAGCTGTGTCGCGCAGCGGCTTCGAACGCGCGCAGGGCATACAAAGGCGGAAGAGAGCGAGACATAGGCGGGGTTCCTCAGGCTGGACGGCGACCGAGGCCACTCTACCGCGGAAACCCAGGATGAGTTTTACTCATGCGAGTGATCGGATTTATCCCTTTGTGCATCCTCGCCCGAATCCCCACAATGACCGGCCTGCCAACACCCGCAACCCGAGCGCAAAAACCATGCACCAGCACGCCTTCAAAGAACTGTGGATCATCCTGCGTCTGGCCGGGCCGCTGATTGCTTCGCAGATGGCGCACATGCTGATGGTGTTCACCGACACCGTGATGATGGGCAAGCTGGGCCCGGAATCCCTCGCCGGTGGCGGGCTTGGCGCGGCGAGCTACAACTTCGTGTCGTTCTTCTGCGTGGGGGTCATGGCCGCCGTCGGTACGTTGGTCGCGATCCGCAAGGGCGCGAATGATCATGTCGGTGTTACCCGGCTGACTCAGGCCGGATTGTGGCTGGCATGGGGCATGGCGCTGATTGCCGCGCTGATCCTTTGGAACCTCGAGCCGATCCTGCTGCAGTTTGGTCAAGACGAAGCCAACGTTCACATGGCCAGTGAATTTCTGATCACGCTGCCATTGGCGCTGCCCGGCCTGTTGAGCTTCATGGCGCTGCGCGGTTTCACCAGTGCATTGGGGCGTGCGACCCCGGTAATGGTGATCAGCCTGGTAGGCGTGGCGCTGAACTTCGGGCTCAACTACGCGTTTATCCACGGGCTGTTTGGCCTGCCGCACTGGGGCCTGATGGGCATTGGTTTGGTCACGGCCATTGTCACCAACGCCATGGCCCTGGCCCTCGCGCTGCACATTCGTTATCACAGCGCCTACGCGGCGTATCCCCTTCACAAAGAACTGATGAAACTCTCGCGCAGCTGCCTGAAAGAGCTGTGGCGTCTGGGCCTGCCCATCGGTGGCACGTATGCGGTGGAAGTCGGGCTGTTCACATTCGCGGCGTTCTGCATGGGCGCCATGGGCAGCACCCAGATGGCCGCGCACCAGATCGCTCTGCAATCGGTGTCGATGGCGTTCATGGTCCCGGTCGGGATTTCCTACGCGGTGACCATGCGTATCGGCTTGCACTACGGCGCCGGTAACCTGCTGCTGGCGCGCACCGCCGGACGCATGGGGATTGGGTTCGGCGGGCTGCTGATGCTGTCGTTCGGCATTCTGTTCTGGGTTGCGCCCCACGCCGTCATCGGTTTGTTCGTGGACGTCAACGATCCGAAATACCAAGGTGTGGTCGAGCTGGCGGTGAGGCTGCTGGCCATCGCCGCCTGGTTCGAGATTCTCGACGGCACGCAGACCATCGCCATGGGCGCGATTCGGGGATTCAAGGACGCAAAAACCACGTTCCTGATCGGACTGGCGAGCTACTGGGTGGTCGGCGCGCCGTTGGCCTGGGGCCTCGGGTTTCTGGCGAACCAGGGCGCGGTGGGCGTGTGGTGGGGATTGGCGATCGGCCTGCTCTGCTCCGCGGTCGCACTGACCTGGGCATTCGAGCGCAAGACCGCGCGGCTGCTGCGCAAAGAGGCGACGGGGGTTGTGGTGATGGGATAGGCCTCTGCGGGTATTCACAATCCGGGGCGGTCACAAACCCAACTGTAGGAGCAATCGGAGGTTACGACGGTCGCGAAGGCGGTGGGTCTGTGACATCCATGTCGGCTGACCCCATGCATTCGCGAGCAAGCTCACTCCTACAGAATCACTCCGAGGTGTGTTCAAAGAACGAGCCGCCGCTCACTGGCTCTGCAGCGCAATCCTCTTGCTCTGGTCCATCGCCAGATATTCCATCAGCTCCGGCAGGGCCAGCGGGTGACTGATCAAAAAACCCTGGGCCTGATCGCAGTTGAAGCTGCGCAGCAAGGCCAGTTGTTCGGGGGTTTCGACGCCTTCGGCCACGACTTCCAGGCTGAGGTTGTGGGCCAGGTTGATCATCGCGTGGACCAGCTTGCGATTTTCCTCGCGCTGCTCCATTTCACCGACGAAGCTCTTGTCGATCTTCAGCAGTGTGATCGGCAAGCTGTTGAGGTGCACGAAGGATGAGAACCCGGTGCCGAAATCGTCCAGGGAGAAGCGAACACCCAGCCGGCCCAACGCATCCATGGTCTGTTTGACCAGATCGCTGCGGCGCATGACGGCGGTTTCGGTCAGTTCGAATTCCAGCCATTGCGCGTCAATGCCGCGGTCGGCAATCAATCGGCTAAGCGTGGCGAGCAACTGGTTGTCCTGAAACTGGCGGAACGACAAGTTGATCGCCATGTGCAGCGGCGGCACGCCCTTCTCGCGCAACGTCTGCATATCCTTCAGCGCACGGGCGATTACCCAGTATCCCAGCGGGACAATCAGCCCGCTCTGCTCGGCCAGCGGCACAAACTCACTCGGCGGCAACAACCCGCGTTCGGCGTGGCGCCAACGCACCAATGCCTCCAGCCCCAGAATGTGTCCGGTGTTCAGGCACAGGCGCGGCTGGTAATGCAGCTCCAGCTCGTCGCGACGCAAGGCGCGGCGCAGCTCGCTTTCCAGGTCGGCAAGGCTGCGGGCGTTGCGGTTGATGCGTTCGTTGAAGACGTGAAAGGTACAGCCCTGAGTGCCCTTGGCCTGCTGCATGGCGATGTGTGCGTGCCACATCAACGGATCGGCGCCGCCGTTGAGGCGCGCATAGGCGATGCCAAGGCTGCAACCGATCAACAGGCTTTCCCCATCGACCCAATACGGTTCGGACAAGGCTTCGGTGATGCGCTCAGCGATGGATTCGGCGCGCTCGGGGGCGCGTCGTGTGTCGATCAGCAGGGCAAATTCATCGCTGCCCAGTCGCGCCAGTTGATCGCACGCCTCCAGCTGGCCTTTCAGCCGCGCCACCACTTGCAGGATCAGCCGATCCCCCGCCTGATGACCCAGCGCGTCATTGGCGCGCCGGAAGTTGTCCAGGTCCAGATGCCCCAGCGCCAGGCCGCGGCCATCGAACTCGGCCAGCCGGGCAGCCAGCAGCGTCTGAAAGCCCTGGCGGTTGGCGATGCCGGTAAGAGGGTCTTGCTCGGCGAGGCGATTGAGCGTGGTCTCCAGCACGCCCCGTTCGCGCACATGACGCAGACAGCGGCGCAGGGCCTGCGATGTGAGGGCGTCGCGCACCAGCCAGTCGCTGACACCGACGGGCTCTTCGTCCGGCTCGGTATCGAAAAGCAATACGGTGGGCCAGTGGCATTGGCCGGCGGCGGGCTGAAGGGCTTCGGTGGTAAAGAGTATTCCGGAGGTGGAGAAGTCGGTTTGATTGCTGACAGCGTCCCAGCTCGGCGCGCAGTCAAGGACAGCGGCGTCTCCGAGCGGCGCCAGGCACTCGCGCAACGATGCCGGCCATTCGGGCGTGTCCGCCAGAAGCAGCAAGCGCAAGGGTTCGACAGGCGTAGACAAGCTAACTCCCCACACAAACGTAAAGACCTTGGCGCACCCCCGAATGAGGGTCGTCAAACGCGAGAATCATCCGCAATACGCAAATGTAACAAAACGGCGAAATATAGATAGCGCGGCGCATCACAGTGTCGGACGGTGGCTGCACAATCCGCTGACCCTGTTAAAATGCCCGCCCTTTTCCAGGCGACCCCATTTTTCCCCATGTCCCGACTCAATCCCCGGCAACAGGAAGCCGTGAACTACGTCGGCGGCCCTCTTTTGGTGCTCGCCGGCGCTGGCTCCGGCAAGACCAGCGTGATCACACGCAAGATTGCCCACCTCATCCAGAACTGCGGCATCCGAGCCCAGTACATCGTCGCCATGACCTTTACCAACAAGGCGGCGCGCGAGATGAAAGAGCGCGTCGGTACCCTTTTGCGCGCTGGCGAGGGGCGCGGCCTGACCGTCTCGACGTTTCACAACCTGGGCCTGAACATCATCCGCAAGGAGCACGCACGGTTGGGTTACAAGCCCGGGTTCTCGATCTTCGACGAGACCGACGTCAAGGCACTGATGACCGACATCATGCAAAAGGAATACTCGGGCGACGACGGCGTCGACGAGATCAAAAACATGATCGGCGCCTGGAAAAACGAATTGATCCTGCCGCCTGAGGCCCTCGCCAATTCGCGCAACCCCAAGGAGCAGACCGCCGCCATCGTCTACAGCCACTACCAGCGCACGCTGAAGGCGTACAACGCAGTGGATTTCGACGACCTGATTCTGCTGCCGGTGAAGCTGTTCGAGGAGCACGCCGACATTCTGGAAAAGTGGCAGCACAAGGTGCGCTATCTGCTTGTCGACGAATACCAGGACACCAACGCCAGCCAGTACTTGCTGGTGAAGATGCTCATCGGCACGCGCTGCCAGTTCACCGTTGTGGGCGACGACGACCAGTCGATCTACGCCTGGCGCGGCGCGCGGCCGGAAAACCTGATGCTGCTCAAGGACGATTACCCGTCGTTGAAAGTGGTGATGCTGGAGCAAAACTACCGCTCCACCAGCCGCATTTTGCGCTGCGCCAACGTGCTGATCGCCAACAACCCCCACGCGTTCGAGAAACAACTCTGGAGCGAGATGGGTCACGGCGATGAAATCCGCGTGATTCGCTGCAAGAACGAAGACGCCGAAGCCGAGCGCGTGGCCATCGAAATCCTCAGCCTGCACCTGCGCACCGACCGGCCGTACAGCGACTTCGCGATCCTCTATCGCGGTAACTATCAGGCCAAGCTGATCGAGCTGAAGCTGCAGCACCATCAGATTCCGTATCGGCTGTCCGGGGGCAACAGCTTCTTTGGACGTCAGGAAGTGAAAGACCTGATGGCCTACTTCCGCTTGCTGGTGAACCCGGATGACGACAACGCCTTCCTGCGCGTGATCAACGTGCCGCGCCGGGAAATCGGTTCGACCACCCTTGAAAAGCTGGGCAACTACTCGACCGAGCGCAAGGTGTCGATGTACGCCGCCACCGACGAGATCGGCCTGGGCGAGCATCTGGACGCCCGCTTCACCGATCGCCTCAGACGCTTCAAACACTGGATGGACGGCGTGCGCCAGCAATGCGCGACGCAGGACCCGATCGCCGCCTTGCGCAGCATGGTCATGGACATCGATTACGAAAACTGGATTCGTCAGAACAGCTCCAGCGACAAGGCCGCCGACTACCGCATGGGCAACGTGTGGTTTCTGATCGAGGCGCTGAAGAACACACTGGAGAAAGACGAAGAAGGCGGCATGACCATCGAGGAGGCTATCGGCAAACTGGTTCTGCGCGACATGCTCGAACGTCAGCAGGAAGAAGAAGACGGCGCCGAAGGCGTGCAGATGATGACCCTGCACGCCTCCAAGGGGCTGGAGTTTCCGTACGTGTTCATCATGGGCATGGAAGAGGAAATCCTCCCGCACCGCTCCAGCATCGAGGCCGACACCATCGAAGAAGAACGCCGCCTGGCCTACGTGGGCATCACCCGCGCGCGGCAGACGCTGGCGTTCACCTTCGCCGCCAAACGCAAGCAGTACGGCGAAATCATCGATTGCCTGCCGAGCCGGTTCCTCGACGAACTGCCGCCGGACGATCTCGCCTGGGAAGGCAACGATGACACGCCCGTCGAAGTCAAAGCCGTACGCGGCAATACAGCCCTGGCGGACATACGCGCCATGCTGAAAAGATAACGTTCATTTCGCGCACATCGCGCTCTGAGGACCACCCACGTGGAAGCACTGCACAAGAAAATTCGCGACGAAGGCATCGTGCTTTCCGACCAGGTATTGAAGGTCGACGCGTTTCTCAACCATCAGATCGACCCGGTGCTGATGCAGCAGATCGGTGACGAATTCGCCGCGCTGTTCGCCGATTCGGGCATCACCAAGATCGTCACCATCGAGGCGTCAGGTATCGCCCCTGCAGTGATGACCGGTCTGAAGATGGGCATCCCGGTGATCTTCGCGCGCAAGCATCAGTCGCTGACCCTCACTGAGAACATGTTTTCTGCGTCGGTGTATTCGTTCACCAAGCAGACCGAAAGCACCATCGCCATTTCTACCCGTCACCTGAACAGCAGCGATCGGGTGTTGATCATCGACGACTTCCTGGCCAACGGTAAGGCGTCCCAGGCGCTGATTTCGATCATCAAGCAAGCGGGCGCAACCGTCGCCGGCCTGGGAATCGTGATCGAGAAGTCGTTCCAGGGCGGCCGCGCCGAGCTGGACGGTCAGGGCTATCGTGTAGAGTCGCTGGCACGCGTGCAGTCGTTGAAAGATGGCGTTGTGACGTTCGTCTGATCCAGATTCACCTTTGGGGTTGCGCAGCTGACGCCGCGTTTTGGGCCAGCGAACGCGTCACCCCGCGGGAGTGAGCTTGCTCACGAAGACAGACGTAGAGGTCAGTTTGAATGTACCGGCCCCTTCGCGAGCAAGCTCGACTCCCACAGATTTCGTGCGGTCAGTAGAACAGGAGAAACGTTATGGAAATTGGCGAAAAACTGAGCGTAGAGGCGTTCTTTGATCCGCAGACCTCGACCATCAGTTACCTGGTCATTGATCGCGCTACGCTTCAGGCTGCGCTGATCGACAGCGTGCTGGATTACGACCCGAAATCCGGGCGCACCAGCACGCTGTCCGCGGACAAGCTGATCGACAGGGTTCGCGAGCTGGGCGTGTCGGTGCAGTGGATTCTGGAAACCCATGTCCACGCCGATCACGTTTCGGCAGCGGCCTACCTGAAAGAACAGCTCGGCGGCACCGTCGCGATTGGCAGCCACATCACTCGCGTGCAAAAAGTCTTCGGCACGTTGTTCAACGCCAAAGGCGATTTTGCCCGCGATGGCAGCCAGTTCGACCGATTGCTGGAAGATGACGCGCACTTTCAGATCGGCACGCTGCAGGCCAGAGCCATGCACACCCCTGGCCACACGCCGGCGTGCATGACGTACGTGATTGAAGCAGGCGATGAAGCCGTGGCGTTTGTCGGCGATACGCTGTTCATGCCCGACTACGGCACCGCCCGTTGCGACTTCCCCGGCGCCGATGCGCGCACGCTGTATCGCTCGGTCGGCCGGATTCTCGGCCTGCCGCCGCAGACGCGTCTGTTCATGTGCCACGACTACCTGCCCAACGGCCGTGAGCTGATGTTCATGACCACCGTCGCCGAGCAACGCGCCAGCAACATCCATGTGCGCGAAGGCATCGATGAGGACGCTTTCGTAGAGATGCGCGAGAAACGCGATGCCACCCTCGACATGCCGATGCTGATCCTGCCTTCGGTGCAGATCAACATGCGCGGCGGCAACCTGCCGGAAGCGGAGGACAACGGCGTGCGCTACCTGAAGGTCCCGATCAATGCGCTGTAAATCCCGCCGAACGCGCCGATCAAGCGCGCTCACACACTGAACAGCCACCTCCTGACAGACCCACGGGACTTGCTCACTTAACATGAATGAACACGAACTGATCGGAGCCGGCCTCGGTACGATCATTGGCGCGGTGTTGGGACTGACCGGCGCGGGTGGCGGTATTCTTGCTGTGCCGCTGCTGGTCTTCGGGCTGGGTCTGACGATGATCGAAGCTGCGCCGGTGGGCCTTCTGGCCGTCGGGCTGGCTTCGGCGGTCGGTGCAGCACTAGGACTGCGGCAAGGCATCGTCCGCTACCGCGCGGCCATTTTCATCGCGCTCATTGGTATCACGCTGTCGCCGGTAGGGCTTTGGCTGGCGCATCAGCTGCCCAATGCGCCGCTGGCGTTGGGGTTTGCGCTGATTCTGTTTTACGTGTGCGGACGGATCTACCGCAAAGCCGCTCACGAACTGCGCCACGGCATACCGCCTGATCGGGGCGCGTTCAGACCGTGCGTGGTCAATCCGCTGGTGGGTCGGCTGCGCTGGACCCTGCCTTGCGCTCGTTCACTGGCGGCGACCGGCGCATTGGCCGGGCTGTTGTCAGGATTGCTCGGTGTGGGTGGCGGCTTTGTCATCGTGCCGGCATTGACCCGATACACCGACCTTGAGATGAAGAGCATCGTCGCCACGTCGCTGGCGGTGATCGCCCTGGTCTCGACCGGCAGCGTGATCACGGCCAGCGTCAGCGGCGCGATGCACTGGTCAGTAGGGCTGCCATTCGCCGCCGGGGCCATTGCAGGACTGATGGCCGGCAGGCAGGTCAGCCGTTACCTCGCAGGTCCGAGGTTGCAGCAGTTGTTTGCCGTTAGCGGATTCTTTGCCGCCGTGCTGCTGGTGATCAAAACCCTCGGCTGAACGGATGCCACAGTAAACGTGGGAAACATCGGGCCTAAGCCGTCGCCTGCAGCCCCGCCAACACCAGCCGCTGATACAGCTCTTCTCGCAACCCCTGCGGATGATCGAGGCCCATGCGCTGCAAATGCTCCGGATAGGCGCTCGCGTCAGGGGCTTCCAGCGTGGCCTTGCCCAGGTCGATGATTTCCGTGAGCTTGAACTTGCTCTTCAACCAGTTCAGCGCACGGAGCAGATCGCGCTCTTCAGCCGTGAAATCGCTGCCCAACGGGTACTCGATGAACAGCGACGGGAACTGGTTGCGGATGTCCTTCAGCCGCTCGGGCGTGTTCTGGCTGAACAGCGGATCAAGGCGGAAATCCTTCGGCAGCTTGCCGGCTTTTTGCGCCTGATCCATCAGGCCCGGCTGGAAGCGTGAATCGCTGATGTTGAGCAGCGCCTCGATCACTGCAGAGTCGGTCTTGCCGCGCAAATCGGCGATGCCGTATTCGGTGACGACGATGTCGCGCAGATGCCTCGGGATCGTCGCGTGTGCATAGTCCCAGACAATGTTGGAACTGACCTCCCCGCCCGATTCACGCCAGCTGCGCAGGATCAACACAGACCGCGCGCCTTCCAGCGCATGCCCTTGAGCGACGAAGTTGTACTGCCCGCCCACACCGCTGACCACCCGGCCATCGGCCAGTTGGTCAGAGACCGCTGCGCCCAGCAACGTCACGGTGAAACAACTGTTGATGAATCGCGCATCCCGCCGTTGCATGCGCTTGAGGGTCTCGTTGCCGTAAAGCTCGTTGATGTAGCTGATCGCGGTCATGTTGATCTGCGCGATCTGCGCCGGCGTGAATTCCCGCAGCCGCTCGTAGAAGCTGCGCGGCCCGAGAAAGAAGCCGCCGTGAATCAACACGCCGTCGCTATAAATCGATTCGTCCAGAACCCCGTCGTTGGCCATTTGCTGCAGCTCGACGTCAGCGTACACCTTGCGCCGGATGATTCCCGCGTCCAGCAGCACCAGCAGACCGTTGACCAGCATTTCGCTGCAGCCATAAAGCCCGGTGGCGAAAGGCATGACACCGCCTTGGGCTTCGATCAACGGTTTCCAGGTGGAGATGCCGTCCAGCTTGGCCAGGCACGCGCGGTAGGTTTCGTTATCGGCCTGGCGCGCGAGCAAGGCGGCGGTCAGGGCGTCGCCCATCGAACCGATGCCGATCTGCAGCGTGCCGCCGTCGCGGACCAATGTGCTCGCGTACAGGCCAATGAAATGATCCTGAACACCGACCGGCATGTTCGGCGTCGAGAACAGCGTGCTGCGCTCTTCGTGCTCGATCAGCAGGTCGAAGGTGTCGGCGCCGACTTCGGCACCGCCCTGCATGTACGGCAGGTCCGCGTGAACGTGGCCGAGTATCAGAATGCGCTCGCCCAACCCACGGCGTTTTTCCACCATGGGCAGCAGGTCAAGGGTGATGTCTGGGTTGCAGCTCAGGCTGAGGTGATCGGGCCGTTGCGGGTCTCGGGCGATCAGTTGCGCGATCAGATTCAGACCATTGGCATTGATGTCCCGCGCGGCGTGACTGTAGTTGCTGCTGACGTAATCCTGCTGCGCTTCAACACTGCCCAACAGGCTGCCGGGCTGCATGAAGAACTGCTGGACGTGAATGTTGGGCGGGAGGTCGTCCCGGCGCAGATCGGTGAGGAAATCCAGCTCCGGGTAGTCGTCGAAGACGCGCTCCAGAAAGGGCTCCAGAAACCGCCCCTGCAAACCATCGCCGCCATCCGGTCGCCCGAGGCACAGCGCGGTGTAGATAGTCAGATGTCGATCGGGCAGCGATTTGATTCGGGCGTACAACGCGTTGGCGAAGCGATTGGGCTTGCCCAACCCCAGCGGCATACCCATATGGATGTGTGCCGGCAATTCAGCCAACACATGATCGACAGCTTGCTCGATCGAGCAGGAATGCGGCATCCGGCCTCTCCTGATTTTGTTATTTGATGGGGGTTGGACCGGGCCTTCAGGGATTTTGCTGCAATGCGCCGCTTTGCGCCCTTAAAAAACGATTGCCGCTCTGCTAATCAATCCCGCTTCGTCTCGATCTCTACCAGCTTGTCCTCGATAAACCGCAGGTGTTGTTTTGCACCGTTGCGGGGGCCGTACACCCACAAACTAACCTTCGCAGTGCCGAGCTTCGGAACTCCGTTGCTCCTGAGCGCAGGCATTTGATCAACACTGCTGTCAGGCGCCCCGCACTTCTGGCGGACCACATCGGCAGTGTCCCCCAGACTGATCAGCGCCGTGCCGCAGCGCATGGTCGCGTCAGCAGTACCGGCGAAGAGCAAGACGGCCAGGCCGAGTAAGATCAGTTTTCGATTAATCATGTCGCTGATCAGAAATTCGCCGGCGTTGCCGCGCTGATGAGTCGCGCAGGAACGTCGAACGGGTTGCGAAAGCGATGCGGGCGGGAGCTCTCGAAGTAGTAACTGTCGCCCTCTTCGAGCACGTAGGTGTCCAGTCCGACCACCAGCTCAAGACGGCCCTCGACCAGAATCCCGGTCTCCTCGCCCTCGTGAACGAGCATCTCAACGCCGGTGTCCGCGCCCGGCGGATAGACCTCGGAAAGGAACGCAATGGCGCGGCTCGGATGGGATTTGCCGACCAGTTTCATGGTCACGGCACCGTCCGAGATATCGATCAGTTCGCTGGCTTTATAGACCACTTGGGTCGGGTTTTCGGGTTCGAGCTCTTCGGAAAAGAACTCCACCATGGACATCGGTATGCCGCCCAGCACCTTGCGCAACGAGCTGATCGAGGGGCTGACGCTGTTCTTCTCGATCATGGAGATGGTGCTGTTGGTCACGCCCGCTCGTTTGGCGAGTTCACGCTGGGACAGACCTTTGAGTTTACGAATGGATTGCAGTCGTTCACCGACGTCCAATGCGGGAGTCCTCCTGATAATCAAGTTGGGTCAAGTGGCCGCCATCATGGCAACAGCGTTCAGTATTTACAACACTTGAGCCCATGGCCGGATCAGCAAAGGGACTGGCGGCCGTGACTGGCCGCGAAGGGGTGGTTTGCAGGGGACTGGCGAGCGACGATCAGGCTCCGGTATAGAGCCTTGGCACGCGTTTTAGATTGCACAGAATCTGGTACGGAATCATGCCCGCGCTGGACGCAAGGTCGCTGATGAGGATGTTCTTGCCCCACAGCTCGACGCGGCTGCCCAGCCCTGCGCCCGGCACGTCGGTGAGGTCGACACATAGCATGTCCATCGACACACGCCCGAGCAACTGACTGCGATGACCGTCGACCATCACGGGGGTACCGGTAGGCGCCTGCCGCGGATAGCCGTCGGCATAGCCCATCGCGACCACACCGATGCGCATGTTGCGCTCGGCGACGAATGTACCGCCGTAGCCCACTGGCTCACCGACGGGCAGGTCGCGCACGCAGATGACCCGGGATTCCAGGGTCATGACCGGCTGCAAACGATCGGCGACCGATTGCGGCTGCTCGAACGGCGTCGCGCCGTAGAGCATGATGCCCGGACGCACCCAGTCACTCGGCACGCGGGGCCAGCCCATGACGGCTGGAGAATTGCGCAGGCTGAGTTCGGCGGTCAGACCGGCACGGGCCGATTGAAAAATGGCCACTTGCTCATCAGTGCGCGCGCTGTCGAGCTCATCGGCGCGGGCGAAGTGGGTCATCAAGACAATTTTCGCAGCCTTGCCGCTGTTCAGCAGCCGCTGATGGGCCGCCTGAAAATCCGCCGGGTGAATGCCAACGCGGTGCATGCCCGAATCCATCTTCAGCCACACGTTCAGCGGCTTGCCGAGTGCGGTTTGCTCGATGGCATCGAGCTGCCAGAGGGAATGCACCACGCACCAGAAATCATGCTCGACGATCAGCGCCAGTTCGTCGGCCTCGAAAAAACCCTCCAGCAGCAGAATCGGTGCTTTGATCCCGGCCTGACGCAGCTCTAGCGCTTCTTCAATGCACGCCACGGCAAAACCATCGGCCTCGGATTCCAGCGCCTGCGCAACCTGCACCGCGCCGTGGCCGTAGGCATCCGCCTTGATCACGGCAAGCGCCTTGGCGCCAGCGGTGTCGCGCGCCAGTTGGTAGTTGTGGCGCAGGGCCTGAAGGTCGATAAGGGCGCGGGCTGGACGCATGCTGGGGCTTCTTGTCGGTCAATAGATGGATATAGGTGGGTGAGCTACGGCAGCGCCGCAACCACCGACAGTTCAACCAGAATCTCAGGCTCGCACAGCTTGGCTTCAACCGTTGCACGCGCAGGGGCAAGGCCCCTCGGCAGCCAGGTGTCCCAGACGCTGTTCATGCCGGCAAAGTGTGCATCGATGTCTTTCAGGTAGATCGTCACCGACAGAATGCGGGTCTTGTCGGTACCGGCCAGGTCCAGCAATCGCTCGATGTTGTGGAGCGTCTCGCGGGTCTGCTGCTCAATCCCCGCTGCCATGTCGTCGGCCACTTGCCCGGCAAGGTAAACGGTGCCGTTATGGACGACCAGCTGGCTCATGCGCTCATTGGTGAGCTGGCGCTGAATGGACATGTTTTGCGATCTCCTTGGAACTGCCGTAACGGGAAATATCGAGGCCTTCAGCACTGATCTGTGGCGTTTTGCGCGCGATCAGGTCAGCCAGCAATCTGCCTGAACCGCAGGCCATCGTCCAACCCAACGTGCCGTGGCCGGTGTTGAGGAAAAGATTGCGATACGGCGTTGCGCCCACGATAGGTGTTCCGTCCGGCGTGGTCGGGCGCAGGCCGGTCCAGAAGCTGGCCTGCTGCAGGTCGCCGCCGTGAGGATAAAGGTCGTTGACGATCATCTCCAGGGTCTCGCGGCGACGGGGATTGAGCGACAGGTCGAAGCCGGCGATCTCGGCCATGCCGCCTACGCGGATGCGATTGTCGAAGCGGGTAATCGCGACCTTGTAGGTCTCGTCGAGAATGGTCGAAGTCGGCGCCATCGCCGGGTTGGTGATCGGCACCGTCAGCGAGTAGCCCTTGAGCGGATAAACCGGCGCCTTGATGCCAAGGGGCTTGAGCAGTTGTGGCGAGTAGCTGCCAAGCGCCAGCACGTAGCGGTCGGCGGTTTCGAGCGTGCCGTTGATGCGCACACCCTTGATGGTGTCGCCGGCGAAATCAATGGACTCGATGGACTGCCCGAAGCGGAACTCAACGCCCAGCTTCACGCACATCTCGGCCAGACGCGTTGTGAACAGCTGGCAGTCGCCGGTCTGATCGTTCGGAAGACGCAGCGCCCCACTGAGAATGTTGCTGACGCTGGCCAGGGCTGGCTCGACCCGGGCAATGCCTTCACGGTCCAGCACTTCATAGGGCACGCCGGCCTGTTCGAGCACGGCGATGTCCTTGGCGGCGTTATCCAGCTGTTCCTGAGTGCGGAACAGCTGGGTGGTGCCCAAGCTGCGGCCTTCGTAGGCGATGCCTGTCTCGGCACGCAGCTCATCGAGGCAGTCGCGGCTGTATTCGGAGAGGCGAACCATGCGCTCTTTGTTCACGGCGTAGCGGTTATGGGTGCAATTGCGCAGCATCTGCGCCATCCACAGGTACTGATCGATATCGCTTGTCGCCTTGATGGCCAGCGGCGCATGGCGCTGCAGCAACCACTTAAGCGCCTTGAGCGGCACACCCGGCGCCGCCCATGGCGAAGCGTAGCCCGGCGACACCTGCCCGGCGTTGGCGAAACTGGTTTCCATGGCCGCGGCCGGTTGACGGTCAACGACCGTCACCTCGAAGCCCGCACGCGCCAGGTAATACGCACTGGTGGTACCGATTACGCCACTTCCAAGGACCAGAACGCGCATGTTGATTCCCTCATCGCGGATATCCGCTGACGTTTTCAAGTTTTAAGCAAGGATGTGCGCAGTATAAAAAGGCGTGAGCAGTGCTTTTGACTATATAAACGCCTATATTCGGCATTTCTTCTCGGCAACCGACGCTTTGGCAGAGGGCTCCTCGATGCGTACCCAGCACCAGTCCAAACGCGAGCTGGACAAGATCGACCGCAACATCCTGCGCATCCTGCAAAACGACGGCCGGATCTCCTTCACCGAACTGGGCGAACGCGTCGGGCTGTCTACCACGCCGTGTACAGAACGGGTCCGGCGCCTGGAGCGTGAAGGCATCATCATGGGCTACAACGCCCGCCTCAATCCGCAGAACCTCAAGGCCAGCTTGTTGGTGTTCGTCGAGATCAGCCTGGACTACAAGTCCGGTGACACCTTTGAAGAATTCCGCCGCGCGGTGCTCAAACTGCCCCACGTGCTGGAATGCCATCTGGTGTCAGGGGATTTCGACTATCTGGTGAAAGCGCGGATTTCCGAGATGGCGTCGTACCGCAAGTTGCTGGGCGATATTCTGCTCAAGCTGCCCCACGTGCGGGAATCCAAGAGCTACATCGTGATGGAAGAGGTGAAGGAGAGTTTGTGTTTGCCGATTCCGGAATAAGTATCCGTAACCGATTCCCTGCCAATGGCTTCCGCTAAACCAATACCTGCCGCGTCGAGGCGATGAACTCGTGCACCTGCTTCTCGGCGCGAGGGTGAATCAAGACGTCAGGGCGGCGGCCATTGGGGCATGGCAGGGTTTTCGTGGTGCCAAACAGACGGCAGATCAGCGGTCGCTCGTCATACACAGTGCAGCCATTGGGCCCCAGGTGTACGCAGTTCAGCTCGTTGAGCGCCGCTTCCTGCTCGGCCGGAGTCTTGCGCGGCAAGCGCGACATTTCTTCGGACGACGTGGTCACCGGCCCACAGCAATCGTGGCACCCCGGCACGCATTCGAACAACGGAATCTGCCGCCGCAAATCGCGGATTTTCTCGCTGTTACAGCTCATAGCGGCAGTTTCCCCTGTGAAAGGTGCTGATTGTGCCCCAGCGCCTCCGGGACTGACACCCGGATAATCATGCGCTGGCATTTTCTTGCCCGGATTCATTCACCCCGCTACCCTCCGTAAAATTTTCCAAACAGTGTTCTCGGGATATTCAACATGAATGCTCGGCCTCCCCAGCCCGGATCTTCTGATCACGCGGCCTCTTATTACGCGGCCACCCGCCATCCCCGGCCTGATTACCCTGCCCTGCACGGCGAGATCAAAACCGACGTCTGCATCATCGGCGGCGGGTTTTCCGGGCTGAACACGGCGATCGAGCTGGCTGAACGCGGCTTGAAGGTGGTGCTGCTGGAAGCGCACAAGGTCGGCTGGGGCGCGAGCGGGCGCAACGGCGGGCAACTGATCCGCGGCGTCGGCCACGATGTGGATCAGTTCAGCAATGTCATCGGCGAGGACGGCGTGCGTCAGCTCAAGCTGATGGGCCTCGAAGCGGTGGAAATCGTCCGCGAGCGCGTCAGCAAATACCAGATCGACTGCGACCTGACCTGGGGTTACTGCGATCTGGCGAACAAGCCCAAGGAGTTCGAGGGTTTTGCCAAAGACGCCGAAGAGCTGCGAAGCCTGGGTTACCGCCACCCGCTGGAATTGATTGAAGCGGGCAACCTCAGCAGCGTCATCGGCTCACCCAACTATGCCGGTGCGATGCTGGACATGGGCTCGGGCCATCTGCATCCGCTGAACCTGGCGCTGGCAGAAGCCGCCATCGCTCAGTCATTGGGCGTTCAGGTGTTCGAACATTCGGCAGCGACGCGGCTGGAATATGGGACAGAGGTCAAGATTCATACAGCTCGAGGGCTGGTGCGCGCCAGCACGCTGGTGCTGGGCTGCAACGCGTATCTCAATGAGCTTGACGGGGAATTGAGCGGCAAGGTCTTGCCCGCCGGCAGTTACGTCATTGCCACCGAGCCACTGAGCGAAGAACTCGCCAGCCAGCTGATTCCGCGCAACACCGCGATGTGCGATCAGCGCGTGGCGGTGGATTATTTTCGGCTGTCGGCTGATCGACGCTTGCTGTTCGGCGGCGCCTGTCACTATTCAGGCCGCGACCCGAGCGACGTTGCTGCGTACATGCAGCCGAAGATGCTCAAGGTGTTCCCTCAGCTCAAGGATGTGAAGATCGATTTTCAGTGGGGCGGAATGATCGGCATCGGCGCCAACCGCTTGCCGCAGATCGGGCGACTGCACACGCATCCGAATGTGTTCTACGCCCAGGCGTACGCGGGGCACGGGCTGAACGCAACGCATCTGGCCGGCAAGTTGCTGGCTGAGGCCATCAGCGGCCAACACAGCGGCGGGTTCGAGCTCTTTGCCAAAGTCCCTCACATCACCTTCCCCGGCGGTAAACATTTGCGCTCGCCGCTATTGGCGCTGGGGATGTTGTGGCACCGCTTCAAAGAACTGGTGTAACGAAACTCGCCGCTGTGAGGCTGACTGCGTCATAGCCCTCATTCGCGCCAGAACGGCTTGAGCCCTTCACGGCGTGCCTGCTCGCTGCTCAAGCCAATATCCTTCAACTGCTCGTCAGTCAGTTTCAACAACGCGCGCCGACTCGCCAGACGATGCTGAAACAGCCCCCACATCCCTAATCCTTCCGGCGCACTAATGCGCGAGCCCGCGTCATGCTCACGGACCAGCTCACCGGCATACAGGGTTAACCGAACATCACTCATTCCGCTCATTTCCAGACACCTCAGGGTGGGTTTCGAGTGGATTCATGATGTGTCTGTATGGAAAACCATTACAGATCCAAAGAATTATTATTCTTTGCATACAGATCGGTTTCCTCTCGCGCTGAATGCTGTATTTTCCCAACATCTGTATCGGTCTGCCGATCGCATCACCTTGTGGGAGTACGCCATGACCCTCTACGTCAACCTCGCCGAATTACTCGGCACGCGCATCGAAAACGGCTTTTATCGCCCCGGCGACCGGCTGCCCTCGGTGCGTGCGTTGAGCCTTGAGCATGGCGTCAGCCTGAGCACGGTGCAGCAGGCGTATCGATTGCTGGAGGACAACGGCCTCGCACTGCCACGCCCCAAGTCCGGGTATTTCGTACCGGCTGGCCGCAAGACGCCCGCCCTGCCTGCGATTGGCCGCCCCGCCCAGCGCCCGGTGGAAATCTCTCAGTGGGATCAGGTGCTGGAACTGGCACGAGCCGCACCCAGCCCTGACGTGGTTCAGCTGGGGCGCGGCATGCCCGACGTCACCAGCCCGACCTTGCGCCCACTGACCCAGGCGCTGGGCAGGATCAGCCGTCGCTCGGACATGCCTGGCCTGTATTACGACAACATCCACGGCCGGCGCTGCCTGAGGGAACAAGTCGCGCGGCTGCTGCTGGATTCCGGCACCAATATCGATCCGGACGATCTGGTGATCACCACCGGCGCCCAAGAGGCGCTGGCCATCTGCATCCGTTCGGTCTGCGAGCCGGGCGACATCGTCGCAGTCGACTCGCCCAGCTTTCACGGCGCCATGCAGGCGCTCAAGGGGCTGGGCATGAAAGCCCTGGAAATCCCCACCGACCCGCTCACCGGCATCAGCCTTGATGCCTTGGAACTGGCACTGGAACAGTGGCCGATCAAAGCCATACAGCTGACACCGAGCTGCAACAACCCGCTGGGCTACATCATGCCGGAGGACCGCAAACGCGCACTGCTGACCCTGGCACAACGCTTCGACGTGGCAATCATCGAAGACGATGTGTACGGAGATCTGGCCTACACCTACCCTCGCCCGCGCACGATCAAATCCTTCGACGAAGACGGCCGCGTCCTGCTCTGCAGCTCGTTTTCCAAGACGTTGGCGCCCGGCTTGCGTGTCGGTTGGGTCGCGCCCGGTCGATACCTTGATCGCGCCCTGCACATGAAATACATCAGCACCGGTTCGACCGCGACCCAGCCGCAGCTGGCGATTTCCGATTTCCTCAAGGCCGGACACTACGAGCCGCATATGCGCCGGATGCGCGGTCAGTACCAGCGCAGTCGTGACCTGATGACCGGCTGGGTCACGCGTTACTTCCCGGAAGGCACCCGGGTGAGTCGTCCCCAGGGCGGGTTCATGCTGTGGATCGAGCTGCCGGAAGACTTCGACTCGTTGCGCCTGAACCGCGCATTGCAGGGGCAAGGCGTACAGATTGCCGTCGGCAGTATCTTTTCGGCGTCTGGCAAATACAGAAATTGCCTGCGCATGAACTTCGCCGCCAAGCCGACCGCGCAAATCGAGGACGCGGTGCGCAAGGTCGGCGCTGCCACGGCGCTGCTCATGCAGCGGACCGACCCTGCATGACCTTTGCAGCTAAACCTTTTGAAGCTTTTAACCTTTTGCGGCTTTTAACCTTTAGGAGAAAGCGCGGTCATATCGCCATGACTGATTTTCGGATGACCGCGTTGACAAACTTACGGGCGGTGCCCCTCCTGCTGGCTCTCGCCCTCGGCCTCAGCGGTTGTGCGCACACGCCCGCCCCTGACGGACCCAGTCAGGCGCTGCCAGCGGCGCAGTCTTCGTTCGGGCGCTCGATCATGGCCCAGGCGGCGCCTCACGAAGGCCGCTCGGGGTTCCGCCTGCTGCCCAACAGCACCGAAGCCTTCATGGCCCGCGCCGAGCTGATTCGCAACGCCAAAACCAGCCTGGACCTGCAGTACTACATCGTTCACGACGGCCTGAGCACCCGGGCGCTGGTCGACGAGTTGCTCAAAGCCGCCGATCGCGGCGTTCGCGTGCGCATCCTGCTGGACGACACCACCAGCGATGGGCTGGATGAAGTCATCGCCACACTCGCTGCGCACCCGAACATTCAGATTCGCCTGTTCAATCCGCTCAATCTGGGCCGCAGCATGGGCGCCACCCGTAATCTGGGCCGGCTGTTCAATCTGTCCCAGCAGCATCGACGCATGCACAACAAGCTGTGGCTGGCCGACGGCGCCGTGGCCATCGTCGGCGGGCGCAATCTGGGCGACGAGTATTTCGATGCCGAACCCAATCTGAATTTCACCGACATCGACATGCTAAGCGTGGGGCCGGTGGCCGAACAGCTGGGTCACAGTTTCGATCAGTACTGGAACAGCGCGCTCAGCAAGCCGATCAACGACTTCCTCTACTGGCCGCCCGACCGCAAGGATCTGACCAAAGTGCGCGCTCTGCTGGCCGAGTCGCTGGATCAGGCGCACGTGGACAAAAAGGCCCTGTATGAACGGCTGATGGACTATCGGACCCACCCGCGCATGAAGACCTGGCTCAACGAGCTAATCTGGGCACACAACCAAGCCTTGTGGGACGCGCCGACCAAGGTGCTGTCACGGGGCGAGCCGGATCCGCACCTGCTGCTGGCGACTCAACTGAGTCCTGATCTGGGCAGTGTTCATAAGGAGTTGATGCTGATCTCGGCCTACTTCGTGCCCGGGCAGGAAGGCCTGGTGTACCTGACCGGGCTCTCGGACAAAGGCGTGTCGGTGAACCTGCTGACGAATTCGCTGGAGGCCACCGACGTGCCGGCGGTGCATGGCGGCTATGCGCCGTACCGCCGAGCGCTGCTGGAGCACGGCGTGAAGCTGTTCGAACTGCGCCGCCAGCCCGGCGATCCGAGCAACGCCAAGGGCAGCGGACCTGCATTTCTGCACACAAACCTGATCAAGGGCGGCTCGGAATCGAGCCTGCACAGCAAGGCGATGATCTTTGATCGACAGAAGATGTTCGTGGGTTCGTTCAATTTCGATCCACGGTCAGTGCTGTGGAACACCGAAGTCGGCGTGCTGGTCGACAGCCCCGAGCTGACCGAATACCTGCGCGAGCTGGCGCTTCAGGGTATGGCGCCGGCCATCAGTTATCAGGTCAAGCTGGAGAACGACCGACTGGTATGGGTGACCGAGGACAACGGCAAAATCCACACGCTGTCCAAAGAGCCGGGCGACTGGTGGCGCCGGATGAACGCCTGGTTCAGCACGGCCGTCGGCCTGGAAAAGATGCTCTAAGCCGCCACCCCCTGCGCGCCAAATGCCTTGGGACGCTGAGACAGGATCACCAACCCCAGCGCTCCCGCCGCCATCAGCAACGGCAGCGCCTGACCGCTGACCCATTGGCTGCCAGCGCCTGCCGCCAAGGGGCCGAGCAGGCAACCGATCCCCCACAGCTGAGCGACATGGGCATTGGCGCGCACCAAAGCGTCATCGCGGTAGCGCTCGCCAATCAGAATCAGCGACAGCGTGAACAGCCCGCCCGCACTGGCGCCGAACAGTACCCACAGCGGCCAGATGGCGATTGTGTCGACCAGCAGCGGGATCGCCAGGCTCGACACCATCAGCACCAGCGCACACCCGGAAAACAGCCGTCGACGCGACACCCTGTCGGCCAGCGCACCAATCGGCAGCTGCAGAAGCGCATCACCCACCACCACAGTGCTGACTATCGCCAAGGCCACTTCTGGGGTAAACCCCTGCTGCAGGCAGTAAACCGGCAGCAAGGTCAGGATCATCGCTTCAAACCCGGCGAACAGCGCGATGGCCCATGCAATCGCCGGCAGACCTCGACAGAATCCGCCGAGATCGTGCAGCGTCACATGACTGGATTCCGCGCTCGGCGCGCCAGTTCTGCCCAGCAACAGAAACGGCGATACCGCCAGCAACAGGGTCCCGACCCAGAACCCGTAATCTGCTTCCGTGCCAATGAAACCCAGCAGCACCGGCCCACCCAACTGACTCAGCGCGTAGGAACTGCCATACAGCGCCACCAGCTTGCCGCGCAGCCGTTCGATCACTAACTGGTTGATCCAGCTCTCGCCGAGCACGAAGACAATGGTCAGGATCGTACCGAGCATCAGGCGCAGGACCAGCCAGATCCAGTAATTGGGCAGTAACGCCAGCAAACCCACTGAAAATGACCCGGCCCACAGGCACAGCCGCATCAGGTTGGCGGTACCGAGTCTTGAAGCGAGCCGGCTGGCAAGACTGGCGCCCAGCAGCACGCCAATGGCCGGCATCGCAGCCATGACGCCAATGGCAAACGCGCCGTAACCCCAGGCCTCCAGCCGCAGGGACACCAGCGGCATGCTCACGCCCAGCGCCAGACCGACGCTCAATACCGACGCCAGCACAGCGAAATAAGTACCCCAACGCATCACCACGCTCCTGTGGCTCAAAAGGACGAAACAAAACAGCCGGGCTTTGATGAAAGCCCGGCTGTTTTGGTTTTTACAGCGACTGAGTGTTGAAGCGCACGCGGCCTTTTACAGCTTGATCCAGGTCGCTTTCAGCTCGGTGTATTTATCGAACGCATGCAGCGACTTGTCGCGCCCGTTGCCGGACTGCTTGAAGCCACCAAACGGCGCAGTCATGTCGCCGCCATCGTACTGATTGACCCACACGCTGCCCGCGCGCAACGCCTTCGCGGTCAGATGCGCCTTGGACAAGTCAGCCGTCCACACCGCCGCAGCCAGACCATAAGGCGTGTCGTTGGCAATCTGAATGGCTTCTTCAGCGGTATCGAAGGTCAGCACAGAGAGCACTGGCCCGAAGATCTCTTCCTGAGCGATCTTCATCGCGTTGGTCACGCCGTCGAAGATCGTCGGCTCAACGTAGGTCCCGCCTGTCTCTTGAAGAATGCGCTTGCCGCCGACGACCAGCTTGGCGCCGTCGGTGTGGCCGGCTTCGATGTACGACAGTACGGTGTTCATCTGCTGGGTATCGACCAGCGCGCCAACGGTGGTTGCCGGATCAAGCGGGTTACCCGGCTTCCAGGCTTTTAGCGCATCAATCACCATCGGCAGGAATTTGTCCTTGATCGAGCGCTCGACCAACAGACGGGAGCCGGCTGTGCAGACCTCGCCCTGATTGAAGGCGATGGCGCTGGCCGCAGATTCCGCTGCAGCCTGCAGATCCGGCGCGTCGGCGAAGACGATGTTCGGGCTCTTGCCGCCGGCTTCCAGCCAGACGCGCTTCATGTTCGATTCGCCCGAGTAGATCAGCAACTGCTTGGCGATCTTCGTCGAACCGGTGAACACCGCCGTGTCGACATCCATGTGCAGCGCCAGTGCTTTACCGACGGTGTGGCCGTAACCCGGAAGCACGTTCAGCACGCCAGCCGGAATACCGGCTTCGATGGCGAGCTGGGCGACGCGGATCGCGGTCAGCGGGGATTTTTCCGACGGTTTGAGGATTACCGAGTTGCCGCTCGACAGCGCAGGACCCAGCTTCCAGGACGCCATCAACAGCGGGAAATTCCACGGTACGATGGCCGCTACAACACCGATCGGCTCGCGAGTCACCAAGCCCAATTGATCGTGCGGGGTCGGCGCCACTTCGTCGTACAGCTTGTCGATGGCCTCGCCGCTCCAGCTCAACGCCTGGGCGGAGCCGGGAATGTCGATGCCATAGGAGTCGCTGATCGGCTTGCCCATGTCGAGGGTTTCGAGCAGTGCGAGTTCTTCGACGTTCTCGTTGATCAGCTCGGCCAGACGAAGCATGGCTGCCTTGCGCTTGGCCGGCGCCAATCGCGACCAGGCGCCGGAATTGAACGTAGCCCGGGCGTTTTCAACGGCGCGTTGCGCGTCGGCAGCGTCACAGCTGGCGACGTGGGCGAGGAAGCGGCCATCGACCGGACTGATGCAGTCGAACGTCGAGCCGGATGCGGCGTCTGTGTATTCACCGTTGATGAAAGCACGGCCTTCGATTTTCAGATCCTGGGCGCGTTGTTCCCAGTCAGCATGAGTCAGGGTGGTCATGAAACGTCCTCCTCTAATGAAATAGGCACGTCTTCGCACTCGAATCGGGCTTCAGGGCAGGGCCTGACGCGTCATCGGATCGGCCGAAGGCATTCGCCACCCTAAACCAGCATTGGGCGGATTTCCAATATATTGGACAGAAGCGGGCTAAATCTGGCCGGATCGTGCATTTTATTCAACAGCTGTTCGGGCTCGCTCGTGCTTTCCATCCGGCCCTCGGCAAGCAACAATCACGCAGCGCCTACTTTCAGGAATCAGATATGAGCATCGAAAGCATCGTCGACTTCAGCGAAGCCACTACCGCAGCGGAGCGTTTCACCCCTGCTGCTGAAAAGATCCTCAAGGGCGAGCCGAACCAGACGGTTTACAACCATTACAACAGTCCGTGCGGGCAGCTGAATGCAGGCGTATGGGAAGGGGAAGTCGGTCAGTGGAAAGTGAATTACACCGAGCATGAGTACTGTGAAATCGTGCAGGGCGTCTCGGTCATCCGTGACGAAGCAGGCAAGTCGAAAACCCTGCGCGCGGGTGACCGCTTCGTGATTCCTGCAGGGTTCACGGGCACGTGGGAGGTGCTGGAGGCCTGCCGCAAGATCTATGTGGTGTTCGAACAGAAGGCCTGACTGTTAGTTGACTCACTTATTTCACCCACAAAAAAACCCGCATCGCTGCGGGCTTTTTTGTAAGAGGCAGAAATCAATTACTTGATTTTGGCTTCTTTGTAGATCACGTGCTTACGAACAACCGGATCGAATTTTTTAATTTCGATTTTGTCCGGAGTCGTGCGCTTGTTCTTGTCGGTGGTGTAGAAGTGGCCGGTGTTAGCGGTCGACACCAAACGGATCAATTCACGCATGATTTTCTCCCTTAGACCTTCGCGCCAGCACGGCGGATTTCGGCCAGAACAACCGTGATACCACGCTTGTCGATGATACGCATGCCTTTAGCAGATACGCGCAGACGTACGAAGCGTTTCTCTTCTTCAACCCAGAAGCGGTGATGCTGCAGGTTTGGCAGGAAACGACGACGGGTTTTGTTGTTTGCGTGGGAAATGTTATTCCCGGTTACCGGACCCTTACCGGTAACTTGACATACTCTCGACATGCCTCAGCCCTCTAAAACCACATGCCCAACCCGGCATGGGTTGGCCGCTTAATCTCTCAGTCATTTGGCGCCAGGCGCCGCGTTTCTTCAGGGGTCTTACCGGCCACACCTAAGGTGAAGGCAGCGGGCCCCTAGAAAAGAGCGCTGCTTTATACCAGAAAGCCCCCGGTGCAACAACACAAACCACGAATTGCCTGTCACAAAGCCAGGGCTTTCACCCGGCAACGCCAGCGGCGTTAGGCGCGGCGGGAAATATACCACTCGTCGCGCCGCAGCGATTGTTCTGCGCCAATCGATGGTCTAGGGTTACTGACTCTCCAGACTGCGCCGGCAGATGGGCTCTCTCTGAAAGGAAAATCGCCATGCGCCTAGCCGTTCTACCCCTGTTGCTCGCGTCCCTGTCCATGCCATTGCTGGCCCAGGCGGCAACGACGCTGAGCGTCTGCACGGAAGCCAGCCCCGAAGGCTTTGACGTGGTGCAGTACAACTCGCTGACCACCACCAACGCTTCGGCCGACGTGCTGATGAACCGCCTGGTGGACTATGACGCCAAGGACGCAAAGCTGGTTCCGAGCCTGGCGCAGAGCTGGAGTGTGTCGCCGGACGGGCTGACCTACGACTTCAAACTGCGCGCCGGCGTGAAATTCCATCACACCGACTATTTCACCCCCACGCGCGAGCTCAACGCTGACGACGTGGTGTTCAGCTTCCAGCGCATGCTCGATCCGGCCAATCCGTGGAATAAGGTCACTGTGCAAGGCTTTCCCCACGCGCAATCCATGCAATGGCCGTCGCTGATCAAGAAAGTCGAAGCGACCGATGCCACCACTGTTCGCATCACCCTGGACCACCCGGATGCGACCTTTCTGGCGACGCTCAGCATGGGCTTCGCTTCTATTTATTCCGCGGAGTACACCGCGCAGCTGTTGAAGGCCGGTACGCCGGAGAAGCTCAACAGCCAGCCGATTGGCACCGGGCCTTTTATCTTCAAGCGCTTCCAGAAAGACTCGGTGGTGCGTTACGAGGCCAACCCGGATTACTTCGCCGGCAAGCCGGCTGTTGATGCGCTGATCTACGCGATTACGCCGGATGCCAACGTTCGCCTGCAACGTATTCGCCGCAACGAGTGCCAGGTTGCCCTGTCGCCAAAGCCGATGGATGTCGCTGAAGCCAGCAAGGATTCGAACCTGAAGGTCGAAAAGACTGACGCCTTCATGACCGCTTTCCTGGCGATCAACAGCCAGCACCCGCCTCTGGACAAGCCGGAAGTGCGTCAGGCGATCAACTTGGCATTCGACAAAGATACTTACCTGAAAGCGGTGTTCGAAGGTTCAGCGCGCCCGGCCAACGGTCCGTATCCGCCTAATACCTGGGGCTACGCCAGCGACCTGCCTGGCTACAAGCATGATGTGGCGAAGGCAAAGGAACTGCTGGCCAAGGCCGGTCTGAAAGACGGCTTCAAGACGACGATCTGGACTCGGCCGTCGGGTAGCTTGCTCAATCCCAACCCGAACGCCGGCGCGCAGTTGCTGCAGAACGATCTGGCCGCGGTAGGGATCAAGGCGGAAATCAAAGTTATCGAATGGGGCGAGCTGATTCGTCGCGCCAAGACCGGCGAGCACGACCTGCTGTTCATGGGCTGGTCGGGGGATAACGGCGACCCTGATAACTTCCTGACGCCGCAGTTCTCCTGCGCCGCAGTCAAATCCGGCACCAACTTCGCGCGCTACTGCGATGAACGGCTGGACAAGCTGATCAGCCAGGGCAAGGCGGTGACCGATCAGGCGCAGCGCAGCAAGCTGTATCACCAGGCTCAAGAGCAGATCCAGAAGCAGGCATTGTGGCTGCCGCTTGCGCATCCAACGGCCTATGCGCTGCTGCGCAAGAATGTCGAGGGTTATAGCGTGAGCCCGTTTGGTCGTCAGGATTTCTCAAAGGTGACCGTGAAGTAATTCGCGGGAGATCGGGAACTGGGCTCATACGCTCTCCCGCTGGATGCACGCGATGCTTAGTAGGACCGGCTTCAGCCGGGAAGAGGCCGGTTTGCACACCGACAGTTATGCGGTGTAACTGCCGATGCCTTCCCGGCTAAAGCCGGTCCTACATTCGTTCGGTGTCCAGCCCCAGAATCTCCTTGATTAGCCAGTCCTAAAGCCGCTACATCAACCCATACTCAACCATCGACAGCGGATCTCCATCGCCGATGATCAAGTGATCCAGCACCACCACGTCCACCAGCGCCAGCGCCTGTTTCAGATGCCGCGTCAGCTCGATATCGGCTTCGCTGGCGTCTTTGACGCCGGAAGGATGGTTATGACAAAGGATCAAGCCCGCCGAGTTGTGGGCCAGTGCCCGCTTGACCACCTGCCGCGCGTGAACATGCGCCGTGTTGATCGAGCCGTGGAACAGCACTTCGAAGGTTTGAACCCGGTTCTTGCTGTCCAGAAACAGACAACCAAAGACTTCATGCTGCTCGTGCCGTAACAGCGCCTTAAGGTAGCGACGCACCTGCGTCGGGTTTTCCAGCACAGAATCGCGCTTCAAATCCTCGCCCATGTTGCGCCGGGCCATTTCCATCACGGCCTGCAACTGCGCGAACTTGGCGGGTCCCAGACCCAGCTCGCTGCTGAATGCCGTCAGGTTGGCTTCGAGCAACGCACGCAGGCTGCCGAACTGATGCAAAAGGTGCCGGGCCAGGTCCACGGCGCTTCTCCCCGACACCCCCGTGCGCAAGAAAATCGCCAGCAATTCGGCGTCCGACAGACTCGACGCCCCCCGCTCCAGCAGCTTCTCCCGCGGACGCTCTGCCGCCGGCCAATCGCGAATACTCATAGCAGCTCCCTGTATGTGGCGCCGCTGTTCCCGTGCGGTCGCTGTGCTATCTTAGCCGCTCTTTTTTGCGCGACAGTCAGGCCTGGGGAGGCGTAATGATTGCCGCGTGTTAACCGACCTAAAGGCAGGCCTATGCAGCGGCTGTATCGAAAACGCATCGTTCTCGGCGTCGGCGGTGGCATCGCGGCCTACAAGAGCGCCGAACTGGTCCGCCGTTTGCGCGACCACGGTGCGGAAGTCCGCGTCGTCATGACCAAAGGCGGCGCTGAATTCATCACCCCGCTGACCATGCAGGCCTTGTCCGGCCACCCCGTTCACCTGGATTTGCTCGACCCCGCAGCGGAAGCCGCCATGGGCCATATCGAGCTGGCCAAGTGGGCCGACATGATCCTCATTGCACCGGGCACCGCCGACCTCATGGCCCGTCTGGCCCAAGGCATTGCCAACGATTTGCTGACCACCGTAGTGTTGGCGACCGACGCTATCGTCGCCGTCGCGCCTGCGATGAATCAGGCCATGTGGCGCGACCCCTCCGTGCAGGCCAATCTGCAACTGCTCGAACAGCGCGGCTTTCGCATGTTTGGCCCGGCCAGCGGCAGCCAGGCCTGTGGCGACGTAGGCTACGGGCGCATGCTCGAACCCGATGATCTGGCGCAATCTGCCGCCGATTGTTTCCAGCGCCTGACGCTGACCGGCAAGCATGTGCTGATCACTGCCGGCCCTACCCAGGAAAACATCGATCCGGTTCGCTACATCACTAACCACAGCTCCGGAAAAATGGGTTTCGCCCTGGCCGAAGCCGCTGCCGAAGCAGGCGCGCGCGTCACCCTGATCACCGGCCCGGTGAACCTGCAGACGCCTGACCGGGTGTCGCGCATCGACGTTGTCAGTGCCCGGGACATGCTCGCCGCCTGCGAAGATGCCATGCCTTGCGATCTCTTCATCGCCTCGGCAGCCGTTGCGGACTACCGGCCCGAAGTCGTTGCCACACAGAAATTGAAGAAAGATCCCACCACCGGTGATGGTCTTCTGCTGCGGATGGTCCGCAACCCGGACATTCTCGCCAGCATTGCCCAGCGCCCGGATCGCCCGTTCAGCGTCGGCTTCGCGGCCGAGACCGAACACCTGCTCGATTACGCCGCACGCAAGCTCAAGGACAAGAACCTTGATCTGATCGTCGCCAATGACGTCGCCAATCCCAGCATTGGCTTCAACAGCGAAGAAAACGCCTGCAGCGTAATCGACCGAGCGTTGCAAGCGACGCTCTTCGCCCAGACCAGCAAAGCCAAGATCGCGCGGCAGCTGGTGACTTTTATCGCCGATCGCATGAACCAGGTTTAATCACGAATGCACGCTCTACAAGCCAAGATCCTCGACCCTCGCATTGGCAGCGAATTCCCGCTTCCCGCTTACGCCACTTCTGGCTCGGCCGGCCTGGACCTGCGCGCCATGCTGAAAGAAGACACCCTGCTCGAACCGGGTCAGACCCTCCTGATTCCTACCGGGCTGTCGATATACATCGCAGACCCTGGTCTGGCTGCGCTGATTCTGCCGCGCTCGGGCCTGGGGCATAAACACGGCATCGTGCTGGGCAACCTGGTGGGCCTGATCGACTCCGATTATCAAGGCGAGCTAATGGTCTCCTGCTGGAACCGTGGCCAGACCGCTTTCAAGATCTCCATCGGCGAGCGTCTGGCTCAGCTTGTACTGGTGCCGGTGGTGCAGGCGCACTTTGAAATCGTCGAAGAGTTCGACGAGAGTCAGCGCGGCGCTGGCGGATTCGGTCACTCCGGCAGTCAGTGATCCGGTCACAAACACTCACTTTGGCTAGCGCATCGCTTGTGGCCTGACGGGCTTTGAGGGGTGCGAAAACAACAAGAACGCGTCAGGACGACCCAGCAGGGAGAGTTAGTTTGAAAGGCATCAAACGCACAGCCAAAGCGACCCCCGTTCCGGAAACAAATGCCCCGGCCGGCAAAGACGCCAATCTGAGCCTGGCAAGTCCCGGCCTCATTCCTTCGCTCATCGGCCTGGTCGCGGCAATGGTGCTGGTGTGGCTTGCCATCCAAAGCCAGCCGCAGCAACAGGAGCAGCTTGTTCAGGCGTGGGGCACCGCGCAGGCCGGGGCCGTCAACAAGGCACTCCGCCAGATCAACGCCGACACCCAGGCCGCTGCAATGGACGCCGCGCTGAACCAGGCCCTGTTGAGCAACAATCCGTCGCTGATCGAAAGCGCGCAGAATCAGCTGCGTTACCGCGACGGCGTGGTAGGCGCACGGCTCAACCCTGTGGGATTCAACAGCGTAGACACCCAAAGCGCGCTGCCGATCAGCTTCGCCACGCTGGACATGCTGGCCAAGGCCGGCAAGGGTGAAACGCCTGCGCCCGAAGCGCGCAAGGTCGGCGACACATGGCTGATCTACAGCGCCGCGCCCCTGCGCACGGCGACAGATGCGCCGATCACCGGCACCCTGCTGCTGGCGTTCAACCCGCAGCGCCTGATCAACGCACTGCCCGAGACTCCTGTCGATGCGGGGCAGGTGGTGCTCGTTCAGCAGTTTGGTAACGCCACCGCGCAGAATTTTCTCACGCGCGGGGAAGACGACGGCAGCCGTCCACAAGAATTTTCCACCGGCTACCCCAACTGGAAACTGACCTTTGCGGCCGGCCCCGCGCTGCAAGGCTCGACGCCCTGGCTGATGCTGCTGCTCGCTTTGCTGGTTGCCGCCGGCGCAATGCTGTTGGGGTTGTATCTGAACGAGAGTGCGCTCAAGCGCCGGGTCGCTGCCGACGCGCGACAGCTTGAGCAATTGCTGCAAGAACTCTCCGGAGGCAAGGCCGTCAAGGCGTTCAGCTTGAGCCTGCCCGCGTTGAATGGGCTCGCTCAGAGCATGGCGCGGTTCTCGCTGCGCAATAATCCAACGGCAGCCGGGCCGACAGCACAGGGTCAGCCAGCCGGGACACCGTCGCACGGCGCCGCACCGCTCCTTCCGGTTGTGTCGGAGGATGACCACCTGACCGACCCGCTGTTCCAGGACACCGATATCCTCGACCTCGACCTGATCGATGACCACCCCGACTCCCCGCAGTCCGAACCATCCCGCGTCATGAGCAGCACCGCCTCCATCGCCCCGCCATTTCCCGAGACGATTTTCCGCGCCTACGACATTCGCGGCATCGTCGGCGATACGCTGAACGCCGAGACCGCCTACTGGATCGGCCGCGCCGTCGGTGCGGAAAGTCTCGCGCAGGGCGAGCCGCACGTTTCGGTAGGCCGCGACGGTCGACTTTCGGGGCCTGAGCTGGTCGCGGACTTGATCAAGGGGCTGCATGACAGTGGCTGCCACGTCAGCGACATCGGTCTGGTGCCCACGCCGGCGCTGTACTACGCCACCCACGTACTGGCGGGGAAAACCGGCGTCATGTTGACGGGCAGCCACAACCCGAAGGATTACAACGGCTTCAAGATCGTCATTGCCGGCGATACGCTGGCAGACGAGCAGATTCAGGCACTGCACGAACGCATCAAGGCCAACGACCTGCCGTCCGCCAAGGGCAGCATCATCAAGGTCAATATCCTCGACCGTTACGCCAGCGAGATCATTGGCGATGTGGTGCTCGCGCGGCGGATGAAAGTAGTGGTGGATTGCGGCAACGGTGCAGGTGGCGTTATCGCCCCGCAATTGATCGAAGCGCTGAATTGCGAAGTCATCCCGCTGTATTGCGATGTCGACGGCAATTTCCCCAACCATCACCCTGATCCGGGCAAGCCGGAGAACCTTCAGGACCTGATCGCCAAGGTCCGTGAAACCGGCGCTGATCTGGGACTGGCCTTCGACGGTGATGCCGATCGTGTCGGTGTCGTCACCAATACCGGCACCATCATCTACCCTGACCGCCTGCTGATGCTGTTTGCCCGAGATGTGGTCAAGCGCAATCCCGGCGCCGATGTGATTTTCGACGTCAAATGCACGCGTCGCCTGATACCGTTGATCCACGAATACGGCGGTCGCCCGGTTATGTGGAAGACGGGGCATTCGCTGATCAAGAAGAAGATGAAGGAAAGCGGCGCATTGTTGGCAGGCGAGATGAGCGGACACATCTTCTTCAAGGAGCGCTGGTTCGGTTTCGACGACGGCATCTACAGCGCAGCGCGTCTGCTGGAAATCCTCAGTCAGGAAAAACTCAGCGCCGAGGAGCTTTTCCAGACCTTTCCAAACGATCTGTCCACGCCCGAGATCAACATCAAAGTCACCGAGACCCGCAAGTTCAGCATCATGGAAGCGCTGGAGCGCGACGCCCAATGGGGCAACGCCAACCTCACCAGCATCGATGGTGTGCGGGTCGATTATCCGAAAGGCTGGGGCCTGGTTCGCGCTTCCAATACCACGCCCATGCTGGTATTACGCTTCGAGGCCGAAACCGAGCTCGAGCTGCAGCGGATCAAGGACGTCTTCCATACCCAGTTGAAACACGTAGCACCGGATCTAGAACTTCCTTTTTGACCCAATTTTGAGTGGAGCCCAAATGACCCTCGAACATGATGCCGCAGCCAATGCCGCCAAGGTCCTCTCCGAAGCGTTGCCCTACATCCGACGTTTTGTTGGCAAGACGCTTGTCATCAAATACGGCGGCAACGCCATGGAGAGCGACGAGCTGAAAACCGGCTTCGCCCGCGACATCGTGCTGATGAAGGCGGTGGGTATCAACCCGGTCGTGGTTCACGGCGGTGGTCCTCAGATTGGCGACCTGCTCAAGCGCCTGTCCATCGAAAGCCATTTCATCGACGGCATGCGCGTGACCGACGCCGAAACCATGGACGTGGTGGAAATGGTGCTGGGCGGCCAGGTCAACAAGGACATCGTCAACCTGATCAACCGCCACGGTGGCAGCGCCATCGGCCTGACCGGTAAGGACGCGCAGCTGATTCGTGCGAAGAAGATGAACGTCACGCGCCAGACCCCGGACATGCTCAAGCCGGAAATCATCGATATCGGCCATGTGGGTGAAGTCGTCGGCATCAACACCGACCTGCTGAACATGCTGGTGAAGGGCGATTTCATTCCGGTGATCGCGCCGATTGGCGTAGGCGCGGATGGCGAGTCCTACAACATCAACGCCGATCTGGTCGCAGGCAAAGTCGCTGAAGCCCTGAAGGCCGAAAAGCTGATGCTGCTGACCAACATCGCCGGCCTGATGGACAAGGAAGGCAAGGTGCTGACCGGCCTGACCACCGAGCAGGTCAATGGCCTGATCGCCGACGGGACTATCTACGGCGGGATGCTCCCAAAGATCCGGTGCGCACTGGAAGCGGTTCAGGGCGGCGTGAACACCTCGCACATCATCGACGGCCGTGTGCCGAATGCCGTGCTGCTGGAGATCTTCACCGATACCGGCGTTGGCACCTTGATCAGCAATCGCAAGCGTCACTGATTGCCGCTGTAAAAAGCCCCGCCCGGCTCACTGCCGGTCGGGGCTTTTTTACGGCCAGGTTTTAGTGGCACCCACACAGGCTTCAGACTTATCCCACCGGCAAAAGCGCCATCTGATGACAGTCACACCCTCAGGAACTGAACACCGTAGGTCTCGCTCATTATTTCGAGACCTTTTATGTCCACGCTGCAGCGCAATACCCCGCTACCCGTTCAACCAGAACCCTCATTGGAACTCCTTTTGCCCGGCGAGCAGCCGCATGTAGAGCTGGCGCCCCCGACAGATCTGTTGGAGCCCTACGTCAGCGCACAGTCGCTGACCGGGCACGTCGTGCTTGAGGACGTCGCGCCCTTCAGCGGCGTTTACAACATCGACGGCCTGCTGTTCATCGAACTCGACGGCCGCACGTACGAAGTGGAATTCGATACCGACAACTTCCGCTTCAACCTTGTGGCACCTCGGGCGCCTGATCACGGGATAGGTGAAAGCGCCGAGGCGCCAGCGAACCGGGAGCAGGTTCTACGCGGCTGGCATCCGACCTACCTCGCCGGCAGCCAGAGATGGTTGCTTTTACCCGCCACCTCACGCGTGAGTAGCACCGTAGAGCCTGCCCGACTCATGACGTTGCCTCACCAGGTCGACGCTTTGTTGACGACCGGGGATCTGGTCAGAATCAACGACACGGTCGGACGTTTCCTGCTGCAAAGCGAGCCACAGCCGGATGTCACCCAAGGTACGCAAACGCTACTGTCGCTCCTCGCGGCCCCTCACTTGGCGGCCTTGAACCCGAGCGCCAACGCTGCCAGGCCAACGCAGCAATCCCTGAGCATCGTCCTCGACTCGATGCTCAGCTCTGCGCCGGCCGAGACGCTCGCCGGTCAACTGCTCAAAGCGCTGGAATGGTACGGCGGCGAGGATGGTGAGGTCACCGCCCCGGTCATTCGCCAGCAACTGGTGTGGGCGGCGCTCATGCTGGAGCTCAATCCCCCCGAGGACCGAAGGCCAGAACACGTTGCGGGTTGTGATCTGGAGGGGCCGCAGAATTGGGGCCTGACCTACCGGCAGCGTCAGACACGGCTGCTCAACGCGCTCGCAGCAAAGACCGCCACGCCTGAGCTGGCGCTGTACATCCTTTCGCCTGCCATTCCTGACTTCGTGGTGGAGGGCATCGATGAAGACCTGCGATACGGCACGGCGGCGTGGGTGAATTTCGTTCATGGCGTATCACTTGGCAACACGCTTGCTCCAGCGTTGACATCGACGCTCACGTTCGAGGAACTGATTCAGTTGCCCATGAACTTGAGCAAGGAGGCGACCTACGAAGAGCTGACCCTGATTGCCACCACCCGCGCATTTCCCAGCCTGACGTGGGCGACCGCCAATGGACTATCGCGCAGTGAGGGCACTAACGACTTTTCGCTGTCGGAGATGGACGCGGCAGCGGCCGCCCTGGACGGTTACATCGCCAATGCGTTGGAGGCGGCCGAGGGAATGACCCGTGAGGTGCCTGATCGCGTTCGACTAGCGATGGGAAAGCTTCGCGACATTTTTGGCGCCGAGGCCGACGACATCAAAAAAATGCTCATGTATCCCGCCGCCTTCAGCAGGAGACTTGAACATTTATTGCGCAGTGACCCCTCAAGCGACGCTTCTCGTTTTTACTTGCTGGACGTTTTTTCAGCGGGAGAAATGGTGAACGGGACCGATACGTTCAAACCTGTCACGGCCCACCAAGCGCCAGTCAGAGGAGGGTTTGACAGGATCTCGACCCCGCTTATTGGCATCGATATTCCGAGGATGTTTGAAGCGCAATACCGGTTCTATGAAGCGCGAGCAAAAGCCGCCTACGCATTTATCATCGAGGAGCTGCTGGCGCAGTTGCCCGCCGAGGATCGAAGAGCGCTTCACTGCGGGAGGGTGAAGATTCATACGGTGCGCACATCCACGGGTAAGCTCGCAGGCTTCGAAGTGCCACAAGACAGAGAACGTAAGCGGGGTCGGTACGGTTTTATCCTCGAATGTGCGGACCGGGAAAACACTTTTTACTACGAGCTTTTCCCTCTCGCGGGCGTTGCCGTACGTCATACCCATTTGGCAATTCCTACCCGGCGCGCGCATCCCTTTCCCTCAGCACTGCCCTCAGCGCTGGAAATCGTGTCCGGAAGTGCCGTGGGTATCGACTGGGACGCCTACGCCAACCTCGCCAAGCCACAACCTGGCAAAACCTCAGTGGTCATCAGCGAAATGGTCGCCGAGCTCGCCCCGCTCGCCTCCCTGCCCGACGATGCAGGTATTGCCCTGACATCGGCACGCCTGAAGGACATTTCGTTCGAGGTAGCGACAACCCACCTGTTTTTTTACTCCCATGACGCCTACCTCTATCACCGCCATCAGACAGCATCGGAAGAGGTGGCCAGCAACTACCCTCCAGTCTTGCGCAGTCTGGAGCTGTTCGTTCCAGGACTCGCCTGCATCAATGCGATTGCGACGGATGAGTCACCCGCCGTCACCTGTACGCTGGACGCGCTCACTTTCGGCATCCCGGCATTGAGGCTTTTACGAGGTGCAATCAGACTGGCATTCAATGCGGGCAAGCTGAGTGTTATGCGGGCCCTGCCGACATTCGCGCAGCTGATGCCCGCCGTATTCCTGAGCTCTGCTCATGTGTATCGAGCGACACGCGCTTCCAGCACTTTCATGCCGGGGGCCATCGGCAAGCTGCTCGCTTCAAAGGCGTTCAATATGAACGCCTTTCATGCCCTGGCTCGTCGAATGCACGGCATCGCCAGGTCAACAGCAGGCATAAGCCAGGGCCTGCGCCACGTCTCTGGCATCCCCACCATCACAACGCCCACGCAATGGCACGGCACGAGCACCGTGGATGTCCTCGCCAAAGTCGGGGACATTGAAAATGTGCCTGTGCGCAGAATCTCCAACGCTGTGTCTCGCACGCAGGGCGCCTATTACCTGATTACCTCGGGGTGCGCATATGGCCCACGGCTGATCGCGCGGCGAGCCATGGGGAATTCACTGCGACGCATCAACGGCAGGACGGGCTATCCCCTGTCTGGCAGAGGCGCGATGAAAAGCCCCATC
Organism: Pseudomonas sp. W2-17; assembly: GCF_041060445.1. Taxonomy (NCBI): domain Bacteria; kingdom Pseudomonadati; phylum Pseudomonadota; class Gammaproteobacteria; order Pseudomonadales; family Pseudomonadaceae; genus Pseudomonas; species Pseudomonas sp. W2-17. The sequence goes on from NZ_JAUFNS010000005.1 coordinate 144,724, forward strand.
GCGGGACCCGATAGCGGCACGCTGGGCCCTGCGATCGATGCCGCTGCTGATCTGGCAGACGTGATGAAGGTCAATGGCATCAGTGCAACGCCAGAGCAGCTCACTGCCATCAGAGAAGCTATCGAGGACGGAACGCCGCTGTTTATCTACGAAACCGCCAACGGCAGCAAAGGCATCGCGCTCCATGATGTGTACGACGGGGTATATCTGGACGCCCTCACCAACTCGCGGGTGAGCGTTTTCAGGTTTTATAACCATGCCACCCTGAAAACATGGCGTGTAGATCCTGCACTTCAGGCTAATGTCATGCAGGTCGCCCCACAGCGCCTGAATCCCGGTCGAGGAGAGTTGATTCAGAAGCGGCTGGACGACATCAAGTCAGGCATTACCGAGGGGCAATACCTGCCGCCTATCCACGTCGGGGAGCTGGCAAACGGCGCTTATCCGGTGGTCAACGGCAATCATCGGCTTGCCGCTGCGCTCGACATGCAGCTTGAGACTGTCCCGGTGCTGATCGTCTGATCCGAAGCGAGGGCGCGCGGGCTAGCGGCCCAAAAGCTTCTGCAACCGCGCACGATCTTGCGCGAACTCGGTTTCGGCCTGGGTTCGCGCAGCCTGATAGCGCAGGATGTCGACTTTCAGGTTCTGCTGCTGATCGCGCAGGTCGTCCATCTGATCGAGCAGCGTCTTGGGCACAGGATGCCCTGCCCGCTCCTGATCAGCCGCCTGCGTCTGGAGTGCGCCCTGCTGCGTGACGAGGTTCTGAATGTTGCCTTGAGCCACGACGATCAGGCCGTCGAGTTCAGCGAGCCGACGATTATTCGCCCGGTCGACGTCTTCGACGCTGGTGTACAGCCGCAGCAGATGCGCATCGGCGTCGGATTGCAGCTTGGCGGCCTGGGCATCGCGCAGTTCATCGGCCGAAGGTGCAGGCGGTATCGTCTGCACCACGCGACCGCGCTGATTCAGCACTTCATAACCCTTGCCGACGTACTCCGGGGGCACGCCTTGGCGATCAAGCACGGTCACGCCGCGACTGTCGACGTAGCGATACAGCACGATGCCCGGGGCGTCGTCCGCTTGAACACTCGCGATGCAACCCAAACCCAGCGACAGACAAAAACCCAACGTGCCCAGCTTGAGCATAAACCGCATCCTTTTGGAGGCTCAGATTCCGTATTGAGCCCGGTAAGCCTCGACGGCAGGCAAGTGCTGCTTGAGCTGCGGATCGTCGGCCAGGAATTCCAGCACCTGATTCAACGAAACGATGCTCACCACCGGAATGCCGAAATCACGCTCGACTTCCTGGATGGCAGACAGCTCGCCATTGCCGCGCTCCTGGCGGTTCAACGCGATCAGCACGCCGGCAGCGTTCGCGCCCTGGGCCTGAATGATCTGCATGACTTCGCGAATCGCGGTGCCTGCAGTTATTACGTCATCGATGATCAGCACATTGCCGGTCAACGGCGCGCCCACCAGGCTGCCGCCTTCGCCATGGGCCTTGGCCTCTTTGCGGTTGAAGCACCAGGGAAGATCGAGGTTGTGATGGTCGGCCAGCGCCACGGCAGTCGCCGCTGCAAGGGGAATACCCTTGTAGGCCGGGCCGAACAGAACATCGAAGGAGATACCGCTTTCAACAACGGCAGCAGCGTAGAACTTACCCAGTTGGGCGAGGGCCGAACCACTGTTGAAAAGACCGGCATTGAAGAAGTAAGGACTGGTGCGCCCAGACTTCAATGTGAACTCACCGAAGCGCAAAACTCCGCGATCGATGGCAAAACGAATGAAATCGCGTTGATACGCCTGCATGAAAAAAGCCCCGAATACCACGGATTTAGCTAATTAGGTAGAGCTCGGGTATCATACACGCACGTGATTTTTGGGGCCATTTATGCGGATCATCAGTGTGAACGTTAATGGTATTCAGGCTGCAGTCGAGCGTGGTTTGCTCAGTTGGCTGCAAGCCCAGAATGCCGACGTCATCTGCCTTCAGGACACCCGCGCCTCCGCCTTTGAACTGGACGACCCAGCCTTCCAACTGGACGGCTACTTCCTATATGCCTGCGAAGCCGAAGTGCCTGCCCAGGGCGGCGTGGCGCTTTACTCGCGGCTGCAGCCGAAGGCAGTTATCAACGGTCTTGGTTTCGAGACGGCTGACCGTTACGGGCGTTACCTGCAGGCAGATTTCGACAAAGTCAGTATCGCTACCTTGCTGCTTCCTTCCGGGATGAACGGCGATGAAGACTTGAATCAGAAATTCAAGCTCATGGACGATTTCGGCAAGTACCTCGACAAGCAGCGGCGCAAACGTCGCGAGTACATTTACTGTGGCTCGCTGTACGTGGCGCAACAGAAGCTGGACATCAAGAACTGGCGCGACAGCCAGCAATCTCCGGGCTTCCTGGCACCAGAGCGTGCATGGATGGACGAGATCGTTGGCAACATGGGTTATGTCGATGCCCTGCGTGAAGTCAGCCGCGAAGGTGATCAATACAGCTGGTGGCCGGATAACGAACAGGCCGAGATGCTCAACCTGGGCTGGCGCTTCGATTACCAGCTGCTGACCCCGGGCCTGCGTCGTTTCGTACGCAGTGCACGTCTTCCACGCCAGCCACGCTTCTCGCAACACGCGCCGCTGATTGTGGATTACGACTGGACGCTCACCATCTGACGTTCAGTTGCTCAAAAAAAAGCCGACGTGAAGTCGGCTTTTGTTTGTCCGCAGATCAGGCATTTGCCGATCTCCGTGAAGTCTTACTTGATCAACCGCCAAGTAAACGGATAGCGGTAGGCGACGCCGTCATTGACCTTGACGCCCGCGATGATCGTCAGCACCAGCGCGCCGACGCCCACCAGCATCAACAGCGGAAAGCCGATAATCACCACCATCAGCAAAAAACAGATCATCGCGGCGATGGCGACAGTGATCTGAAAATTGAGGGCTTCCTTGCCCTGAGCATCAATGTACGGGTCGACTTCTTTCTTGAGCTGCCAGACGATCAGCGGCCCGAGCAAATTGCCGAACGGGAAGATCAGGCCGAAGAACGCCGCGAAGTGGCACAGCATTGCCCACTGACGGACTTCTTTACTCGGCGCTGGCAACGGCGACTGACTCTCGATCATCATGCTTTCCCTATTTTGATGTGGTGCTCTGACGTGGTGTTCTAACGTAGAAACCGATCAGTCGGCCAGTGCCGCCTGCTGCAGTTCGAAGATTTCGTTCATGCCTTTTTGAGCCAGTGCCAGCATCGCGTTCAAATCTTCAGGCTGGAACGGCGCACCCTCGGCAGTGCCCTGCACTTCGATGAAACCGCCCGCGCTGGTCATGACCACGTTGAGGTCGGTCTCGGCGGCGGAGTCTTCAAGATAATCCAGGTCCAGGACCGGCTCGCCCTGATACATGCCCACCGATACGGCCGCGATCATCTGCTTCAGCGGATCGCCACCCTTGAGGCCGCCACGCTTTTTGATCGATTTGAGTGCATCGATCAGCGCGACCATGGAGCCGGTGATCGACGCAGTGCGTGTCCCGCCGTCTGCCTGGATCACGTCGCAGTCGACATACAAGGTGATTTCACCCAGCTTGGACATGTCCAGTGCCGCACGCAGCGAGCGGCCAATCAGGCGCTGGATTTCGAGGGTACGGCCGCCCTGCTTGCCACGGCTGGCTTCGCGCTGGTTACGCTCGCCCGTTGCGCGAGGCAGCATGCCGTACTCAGCCGTCAACCAGCCCTGGCCCTGCCCCTTGAGAAAACGCGGAACGCCGTTTTCAACGCTGACGGTGCAGATCACCTTGGTATCACCGAACTCGACCAGCACAGAACCCTCGGCGTGCTTGGTGTAGTTGCGGGTGATGCGGATCGGGCGAAGCTGATCGGCAGCGCGACCACTTGGACGTTTCATCTGGGATACCTGTACTGGGAGACGGAAAACTGGTCTGCATTATAGAGGTGCAGGCACGGCTTGGGACATCTAATGACACATCGCTCACAACGAACGCTGCTGAAGGGCACTGCCGGACAGCAGGGTCACGACGCCGCGCATCGCTTGCGACAATGCCACATTTGGGCGCACACCCTGCACTGAGCTACAATCCTGCGCCTTTATAGCCAGTCGTTTCCCCACGACACTTTGCCGGGGATTTATGTCGGACCGGCTATCCGCAAACGCCTGAATTTATAGAGGTACTTCCCATGGTGCACAGCATGACGGCTTTTGCCCGCGCTGAACGAGCCGGCCCCCAAGGCACGCTGAGCTGGGAAATGCGCTCGGTCAATCACCGTTACCTCGAACCCCATTTGCGCCTGCCGGAATCCTTCCGTGACCTCGAAGGCGCTGTACGTGAAGCGCTGCGCCAGGGCCTTTCCCGGGGCAAAATCGAATGCACCTTGCGTTTTACTGAAGAAACCGCAGGCAAACCGCTGCAGGTTGATCGCGAGCGCGCAGGGCAACTAGTCGCGGCTGCGGAGATCGTTGCCAGCCTGATCAAACAACCTGCTGCGCTGAACCCGCTTGAAGTGCTGGCCTGGCCTGGCGTGCTGGTGGCCGACGCTGCCGATCCGCAAGCGCTCAACAATGATGCCCTGGCCTTGTTCAACGAAGCCCTTGAAGAACTCAAGGCCGGGCGCGCCCGCGAAGGCGCCGATCTGGCCAGGCTTCTCGACGAACGGCTTACCGCGATCAAGACTGAAGTCGCGACCTTGCGTACGCTCGTGCCGCAGATGCTCGCCGCCCAGCGCCAGAAGGTGCTCGATCGCTTTACCGACATGAAGGCCGAGCTCGATCCGCAGCGTCTGGAACAGGAAATGGTCCTGCTGGCGCAAAAAAGCGACGTCGCCGAAGAACTCGACCGCCTGAGCACGCACGTCACCGAGGTTCGCCGCGTGCTCAAAGCCGGCGGACAAGCCGGGCGCCGGCTGGATTTTCTGATGCAAGAGCTCAACCGCGAAGCCAACACACTGGGCTCCAAAGCCTTTGATCCTCGAAGTACGCAAGCTGCCGTCAACCTCAAAGTGTTGATCGAACAGATGCGCGAACAAGTGCAGAACATTGAGTAAGGCCACCTCCAACATGACCCACAGCACCGGCACCCTGTACATCATTTCCGCCCCATCGGGCGCGGGCAAGACCAGTCTGGTCAACGCCCTGATCAACGCTCAGCCGCAGATTCGCGTGTCGGTGTCCCACACCACCCGGGCCATGCGTCCGGGCGAAGTGGACGGCGTGAACTACCACTTCGTCGACCGCGCCGAATTCGTACGCATGATCGAGCACGGCGACTTTCTCGAGCAGGCTGAAGTCTTCGGCAACATGTACGGGACCTCACAAAGCCGTTTACAGCAGACGCTGGACGAAGGTCATGACCTGATTCTGGAGATCGACTGGCAAGGTGCGGAGCAGGTTCGCAAACTGATGCCCCACGCCCGCTCGATCTTCATTCTGCCGCCGACCCAGCAGGCGCTGCGCCAGCGTTTGACCAACCGGGGCCAGGACAGCGACGAGATCATCGAGGGCCGCATGCGCGAGGCGGTCAGCGAGATGAGTCACTACGCCGAATACGATTACATTGTGATCAACGACGATTTCGCCACGGCGCTCGAAGACCTGAAAGCCATCTTCCGCGCCAATTTGCTGAGCCAGGAGCACCAACAGCAGCGTCATAGTCAGCTGTTGTCGCAACTGTTGGCCTGATCGGTTTTTGCCCGGCAAAACCGGGCTATTGAAATCAGCGCTTCCCTAAACGCTGGTGATTTTTTAGACTGTCGAGTCCGCTCGCCCATTCGGGCACCGCGCATATCGCATTTGCTACGAGGAATACCCATGGCCCGCGTGACCGTTGAAGACTGCCTGGAACATGTAGATAACCGTTTTGAGCTGGTCATGCTCGCCACCAAGCGCTCGCGTCAACTGGCGACCGGTGGCAAAGAGCCAAAGCTGGCATGGGAAAACGACAAGCCTACCGTGGTGGCCCTGCGTGAAATCGCTGCAGGCCTGATGGATTACGCTGTTATCGCAGAAGCCGAAATCGTTGAAGATGAACCACTGTTCGCCGCATTCGAGGACGAGTCCAGCGAGGCCGTTTAAGCCTATGCCTGGTCGACGTAGCAAGGCGCAGGGTCACAGCCTTCGGCAAGGAGATTTATCTTGCCGAGCATAGACGCCCTCGCCGATCGCCTCGCGACCTACCTCGGCGCAGACCAGGTCAATCTGGTCCGCCGGGCGTACTTCTACGCCGAACAAGCCCACGACGGCCAACGCCGTCGCAGCGGCGAAGCCTACGTCACGCATCCGCTGGCGGTGGCCAATATTCTTGCCGACATGCACATGGACCATCAGAGCCTGATGGCAGCCATGCTGCATGACGTGATCGAAGACACCGGCATCGCCAAAGAAGCGCTCTGCGCACAGTTTGGCGAAACGGTGGCCGAATTGGTCGACGGGGTCAGCAAACTGACCCAGATGAACTTCGAGACCAAAGCCGAAGCTCAGGCTGAAAACTTCCAGAAGATGGCGATGGCCATGGCGCGGGACATCCGTGTGATTCTGGTCAAGCTCGCCGACCGCCTGCATAACATGCGCACGCTGGAAGTCCTTTCCGGAGAGAAGCGCCGTCGCATCGCCAAAGAAACCCTCGAAATCTACGCCCCTATCGCCAATCGCCTTGGCATGCACAGCGTGCGCATCGAATTCGAAGACCTGGGTTTCAAGGCGATGTACCCGATGCGCTCTTCGCGCATTGGCCAGGCGGTCAAGCGCGCGCGCGGCAACCGCAAGGAACTGGTCAACAAGATCGAAGAGTCGCTGAGCCACTGCCTCGCCGTTGACGGCATCGAAGGCGAAGTCAGCGGTCGTCAGAAGCATTTGTATGGCATCTACAAAAAGATGCGCGGCAAGCGCCGGGCCTTCAACGAGATCATGGACGTCTACGCGTTCAGGATCATCGTCGACAAGGTCGACACCTGCTATCGCGTGCTCGGCGCTGTGCATAATTTGTACAAGCCGCTGCCCGGCCGCTTCAAGGATTACATCGCGATCCCGAAAGCCAACGGCTATCAATCGCTGCACACCACCTTGTTCGGGATGCACGGCGTGCCCATCGAAATCCAGATTCGTACTCGCGAAATGGAAGAGATGGCCAACAACGGTATCGCCGCGCACTGGCTGTACAAATCCTCTGGCGATGAACAGCCGAAAAGCACCCACGCGCGGGCTCGCCAGTGGGTCAAGGGCGTGCTGGAAATGCAACAGCGTGCGGGTAACTCGCTGGAATTCATCGAGAGCGTGAAGATTGACCTGTTCCCGGACGAGGTCTACGTGTTCACGCCCAAGGGCCGAATCATGGAGCTGCCGAAAGGCTCCACGGCAGTGGACTTCGCATATGCCGTCCACACCGACGTCGGCAACAGCTGCATCGCCTGCCGGATAAATCGCCGGCTGGCGCCGCTTTCCGAACCGCTGCAAAGCGGCTCGACCGTCGAGATTGTGAGTGCGCCGGGAGCACGTCCGAATCCGGCCTGGCTCAACTTTGTCGTGACCGGCAAGGCCCGCACGCACATCCGTCATGCGCTCAAACTGCAGCGCCGATCGGAGTCGATCAATCTCGGCGAACGCCTGCTGAACAAAGTACTCAACGGCTTCGACAGCACACTGGAAAAGATTCCGGCCGAACGCGTGCGCCTGATCCTTGCCGAGTATCGCGTCGAGGTCATCGAAGACCTGCTCGAAGACATTGGCCTGGGTAACCGCATGGCTTACGTGGTCGCTCGCCGATTGCTCGCCAGTGAAGGCGATCAACTGCCAAACGCAGAGGGTCCACTGGCTATTCGTGGCACCGAAGGCCTCGTCCTCAGTTACGCCAAGTGCTGTACGCCGATACCAGGCGACCCGATCGTCGGGCATTTGTCCGCGGGCAAAGGCATGGTCGTGCACCTGGACAACTGTCGGAACATCGCGGAAATCCGCCACAACCCCGAGAAGTGCATTCAGCTGTCGTGGGCCAAAGACGTCACCGGCGAATTCAACGTTGAGCTGCGCGTCGAACTGGAACACCAGCGTGGCCTGATCGCCTTGCTCGCCAGCAGCGTCAACGCCGCGGACGGCAACATCGAAAAAATCAGTATGGATGAACGCGATGGTCGCATCAGCGTGGTCCAACTGGTGGTCAGCGTGCACGACCGCGTGCATCTGGCCCGTGTGATCAAGAAACTGCGCGCCCTGGCCGGCGTGATTCGCATCACCCGTATGCGCGCGTAGTCAAACCGCAAACAGGAGTTTTTCATGAGCAAGACCGTCATCTCCAGCGACAAAGCCCCCGCCGCCATCGGCACCTACTCCCAGGCAATCAAGGCGGGCAATACCGTCTACATGTCGGGCCAGATTCCGCTGGACCCCAAGACCATGGAGCTGGTCGAAGGGTTTGAAGCACAGACCGTTCAGGTCTTCGAAAACCTGAAGGCGGTGGCCGAAGCCGCAGGCGGCTCGTTCAAGGATATCGTCAAGCTGAATATCTTCCTCACTGACCTGAGCCACTTCGCCAAGGTCAACGAGATCATGGGCAAATATTTCGAACAGCCGTATCCGGCGCGCGCCGCCATTGGCGTGGCTGCACTGCCGCGTGGCGCTCAGGTTGAAATGGACGCCATTCTGGTCATCGAGTAAATCCCGGTGCGGAGCTCAAGCACGCTCCGCCTCCTCAGAAAAGGAAGGACTCCGCCCATGCGCGTTGCGTTTGCCCTCTCACTGCTGGTCGCACTGCTCAGCGGCTGCGCCAGCCACTCCGACAAAAGCCCGGACGGCACCTGGATCAACCAGGCGGCCATCGACGCGGCAGCCCAAGGCGGCAACCTGCGTCAGGCGCTGCTGGCCTACGGCCCGAATCTGGAATGGAACATCAACACCAAGGCCGGACAAGCCACTGCTTCAAACGGCTTCGAGCTGAGTGAAGGCAAGATCGCCAGCAATGCCGACGGCAAGCTGCGCGTCGACTTCTACGGCAATGCGTCTGATGAGCTGACCATCAAGGGCGATGAGCTGGTGCAACGCGCCAGCGACACCGGGCCGGAACAGCATTTCCGCTCGCCGAAAGAAGCCCCACCGGCCGGCGCACAACCCGGCACCAGCTTTGAGCGCGCGCTCTACACCGCCTACCTTGGCGGCAAGTGGACCATCGTCAATGGCGACGGTCAGGGCAGCACGGTTGAATTCCTGCCAGACGGCAGCGTCAGTGGCCTGCCAGGTAATGATCGCTACGCACTGTGCCTGGCCGGCGACTGCGCAGCCATGAGCGGTGAATACGACAGCATGTGGCTGGAGAAGAACGAGCGCGGTAACCCGTGGATCTTCATCCGTAACGGCAAACAGCTGGAGTTGTTCCAGGCGGTGAACAACGCCCAGGCAACCGAAATGCCGGACCTGCGCCCGGGCGAGAAGCGCTGGGTGCTTGAGAAGAACTGATACAGCGAACGTCGTTGTTGTGGGAGTGAGCTTGCTCACGAAAGGGCCTTTCAGCCGCTGGATACTTAGCGGCTGTGCCACCCTCTTCGCGAGCAAGCTCGCTCCCACAGGATTTCAGTGATCCGAGCTAGTTCGGCTGGTCTGCCAGCATCGCCTCATACCCTTCCCTATAAGTCGCATAACGCGGCGTCCAGCCCAGCGCCCTGGCGCGGGCATTGCTGCAGCGCTTGCTCCCGGCGCGGCGCACGTTGTGTTCATCCGACCACTCTGTGACGCCCAGACGCTGACGCATCCAGTCGACCACTTCGGCCAGCGGCGCGGGCGCATCGTCGACGCCGATATAACAGTCCTCCAGCGCTACATCGTTCGAAGCAGCGCGCAGCAAAAACGCCAGCAGCCCGGCCGCGTCATCAGCATGAATGCGATTGCCATACAGAGGCGGATCAGTTGCAACACTGTAGCCCTGACGTACACGGTTCATCAGATCACTGCGTCCCGGGCCGTAAATCCCGGTCAGCCTGACGATGGTAGCTGGCACGCCGCTGTCCAACGCCACTTGTTCAGCCTCGCGCATGACCTGACCTGAGTACCCGGTCGCTTCGACAGCCGACGTTTCATCAACCCACTCGCCGTGCTGCTGGCCATAGACGCTGCTGCTGGACACGAACAATATCCGCTTCGGCCGCTGTCCGCTGCGCTCGCTCCAGCCTAGTACGTGCCGCAGCCCCTCTACATAAGCCGCACGGTAACCCGCCTCATCCCGGTCAGTGGGTGTGGCGCAATAGACCAAGTAATCAAGCCGACCTTCCGGCCAGTGCGCGGGAATGCGGGCGTCGAACAAGTCGCCGCTGACGGCGAGCACGCCTGCGGGCAGCTTCTCAACGGAGCGGCGCAGGCCGTATACCGTCCAGCCATCAGGCAACAGTTGGGAGGCCAGTCGGCTCCCGATATCGCCACATCCAGCAATCAAAACGGATGGCGCTGACATGTCCAATCTCCACATTACTCGTTGAATTTCAGCCCGTGAAAAGGGCTATAAAACCGACCATTGGGAAGCATTCTCAAGAAAAAGAGACGCTCTTACTTTTGTTAACAAGAATTACTTGCAATAATGACAGCCCTTTGTTCTCCTCCGCTCGCCTCGCGCCAGCGTGACGCTCTCAGAACGAACACCTATTTTCATATCAGGTCGGGCCAGCATGACATCTATTCAAACCCCCGCTTCGTCCATTGCCAACCGAGGTCTGCCACGTGCAGGACGCGCCATTGCCGCGCTGCTGTTCAGCCTGATGTTGACGCCCATAGCGCTCGCCGACTCCAACGCTCCCGTACAAAAGCCCGCCGTACAGGCCGAGGCGCCAACCGCCACCCCGGTTGACCCTTCGACAACGCCAGGCGTTCAAGAACTGACCCCGGCATCTGCTCCGGCTGAGTCGCTTGATGCCGCTGCGGAAGATAACAGCCTGGGCATGTCCCACGACCTCTCGCCCTGGGGTATGTACAAGAACGCGGACATCATCGTCAAAGCCGTGATGATCGGTCTGGCCATTGCATCGGTCATTACCTGGACCATCTGGATTGCCAAGGGCTTCGAACTTCTGGGCGCCAAGCGTCGTCTGCGGAGCGAAATCGCTGCGCTGAAACGCGCACGCAACCTGGACGAAGCCAGTGCAGGGGCGAAGAAAGAAGGCACCCTTTCCCATTTGCTGGTGCACGACGCACTGGAAGAGATGCGCCTGTCGGTTAACACCCGCGAACGGGAAGGCATCAAGGAGCGCGTCGCTTTCCGCCTTGAACGGCTGGTCGCCGCGTGCGGCCGCAACATGAGCATGGGCACCGGCGTGTTGGCCACCATCGGCTCGACTGCGCCGTTCGTGGGCCTGTTCGGCACCGTATGGGGGATCATGAACAGCTTCATCGGCATCGCCAAAACCCAGACCACCAACCTGGCTGTTGTGGCGCCGGGCATCGCCGAGGCCTTGCTGGCCACCGCACTGGGTCTGGTTGCCGCGATTCCTGCCGTGGTCATCTACAACGTCTTCGCCCGCTCCATTGCCGGTTACAAGGCGCAAGTGTCCGACGCTTCGGCGCAGGTTCTGTTGCTGGTCAGTCGCGATCTGGATCACCAGCCTGCGGTCGAGCGCAGCCAATCGCCGCACATGGTAAAGATGGGGTAAACCATGGGCCTGCATTTGAAGGAAGGCGACGACGAGCTCGCCGAGAACCACGAAATCAACGTGACGCCGTTCATCGACGTCATGCTGGTCCTGCTGATCATCTTTATGGTTGCCGCCCCGCTGGCAACCGTGGACATCAAGGTTGACCTGCCTGCCTCTACCGCCAAGCCGGTGCCTCGACCCGAAAAGCCGATTTTCCTGAGCGTGAAAGCCGACCAGAGCCTGTACCTGGGCGATGAAAAAGTGGCCCGCGAGCAGATCGGTCAGGTGCTGGATGCCAAGACCAAAGGCAAGAAAGACACCACGATCTTCTTCCAGGCCGACAAGGGCGTCGACTACGGCGACCTGATGGACGTCATGAACGCCCTGCGCGGCGCAGGCTACCTGAAGGTGGGCCTGGTGGGTCTCGAGACGGTCGGCAAGAAATGATCAATATGCGCCAAAAGCTGACGCGCTATAGCGGTAGTCTGTTGTTGGTGCTGGCGGTCCATGCTGTGGCGATTATCGTCGCGTTGCGCTGGCCCTCTTCGCAGGCCATCGAGTTGCCGCCGGCCGCGATGATGGTCGAACTGGCGCCGGTCCCCGAGCCCGCCCCGCCGCCACCGCCAAAAGTCGTGCAACCCCCGCAGCCGCCTGCGCCTGAAGAACAACTGCCGATTCCGCCAGTCGCCGAAGCGCCCAAGGCCGAAATCGCTGTGCCCAAGCCGGTCAAGCCAAAGCCCAAACCACAGCCGCCAAAACCTGTGAAGAAGGTCGAGCCGCCGAAGGAAGAAAAGCCAGCCGACGACAAGCCGCTGGACGCCCCGCCATCCAACGCCAAGCCGGAGAAGTCAGCGTCGCCGCAACCTGCTCCGCCCACGCCGCCGAGCAATGCATTACCTACTTGGCAGGGTGAATTGCTGAGTCACCTGAGCAAGTTCAAGCGGTACCCGGAAGATGCTCGACGTCGGGGCATGCAGGGCACCAGTCGTCTGCGCTTCGTGGTCGATGGCGAAGGCCGCGTGTTGTCCTATGAACTGGCCGGAGGCTCGGGCAGCGCATCACTGGATCGAGCGACGCTGGAAATGATCCGCCGCGCGCAGCCATTGCCCAAGCCGCCGCCGGAATTGCTGAAGAACGGGTCGCTGGAAGTGGTCGCTCCCTTCGTTTATTCCCTGGATAAACGCTGAAACCAGAATTTTGTCAGCCGCGACGGGTTGATAACGTGCGTCTATCGATTGCACCCGCTATGCTGGGGCCGCAACTTCATGGACGCACGTTATGACCCTCACAGAATTGCGCTACATCGTTACCCTCGCTCAAGAACAGCACTTCGGCCACGCCGCTGAACGCTGTCACGTCAGCCAGCCGACCTTGTCGGTGGGCGTCAAGAAGCTGGAAGATGAACTCGGTGTGCTGATTTTCGAGCGCAGCAAGAGTGCCGTACGTCTGACCCCGGTTGGCGAGGGCATCGTGGCTCAGGCGCAAAAGGTTCTCGAACAGGCCCAGGGCATTCGTGAACTGGCCCAGACCGGCAAGAACCAGCTGACCGCGCCGCTTAAAGTCGGCGCGATCTACACCGTCGGCCCGTATCTTTTTCCTCACCTGATTCCCCAACTGCACCGGGTCGCCCCGCAGATGCCGTTGTACATCGAGGAAAACTTCACCCACGTGCTGCGCGACAAGCTGCGCAATGGCGAGCTCGACGCGATCATCATCGCCCTGCCATTCAACGAGGCTGATGTCCTGACGCTGTCGCTTTACGACGAGCCGTTCTACGTACTGATGCCTGCCGATCATCCATGGACCCAGAAAAAGACCATCGATGCTTCGGCGCTGAACGACAAAAGCCTGCTGTTGCTGGGCGAAGGTCACTGCTTCCGCGATCAGGTGCTCGAAGCCTGTCCGACGCTGGTCAAGGGCGGCGACGCTGCCAAGCACACCACGGTGGAGTCCAGCTCGCTGGAAACCATTCGGCACATGGTTGCTTCAGGGTTGGGTATTTCCATCCTGCCGATGTCCGCCGTTGACAGCCATCACTACGCACCAGGCGTGATCGAAGTCCGCCCGCTGTCGCCGCCAGTGCCATTCCGCACTGTGGCAATCGCCTGGCGTGCCAGCTTCCCGCGTCCGAAAGCCATCGAAATCCTCGCCGACTCGATTCGTCTGTGTTCCGTCGCTCGTCCTAAAGCTCAGGCTGAAGCGAGTTAAGGGACGGTATGACGGAGCTGTCTCATGTCTCGGTCACGGCGCTAAAAGGCGTCGGTGAGGCAATGGCTGAAAAGCTGGCGAAAGTCGGTCTTGAGAACATTCAAGACGTGCTGTTTCACCTGCCGTTGCGTTATCAGGACCGGACTCGCGTCGTGCCCATCGGCGAATTGCGCCCGGGCCAGGACGCGGTGGTCGAGGGCGTGGTCAGCGGCGCCGACGTGGTCATGGGCAAGCGCCGCAGTTTGCTGGTCAGGATCGGCGATGGCACCGGCGTGTTGAGCCTGCGCTTCTACCACTTCAGCAACGCGCAGAAGGACGGCCTCAAGCGCGGTACCCATGTGCGCTGTTACGGCGAAGCCCGGCCCGGTGCGTCGGGGCTTGAGATCTACCACCCGGAATATCGCGCGATCACCGGGGATGAACCCGTTGCTGTCGAGCAGACGCTGACACCGATCTACCCCACGACCGAAGGCCTCACCCAGCAGCGCCTGCGGCAATTGTGTCAGCAGAGCCTGTCGATGCTCGGCCCGAAAAGCCTGCCTGACTGGCTGCCGGATGAGCTGGCACGCGACTATCAACTCGCGCCCCTGGCTGAGGCCATTCATTACCTGCACAACCCGCCTGCCGATGCTGACGTCGAAGAGCTCGCGCTGGGCCACCACTGGGCGCAGCACCGACTGGCCTTTGAAGAGTTGCTGACGCACCAGCTTTCCCAGCAACGCCTGCGTGAAAGCCTGCGCTCGCAACGCGCGCCTGCATTGCCCCCGGCCAAACGCCTGCCGAAGCAATTCCTCGCCAACCTCGGATTCCCGCCCACAGGTGCGCAGCAGCGCGTCGGCAATGAGATCGCCTACGACCTCAGTCAGCAGGAACCGATGCTGCGGCTGATTCAGGGCGACGTGGGTGCTGGCAAGACGGTCGTCGCAGCCCTCGCGGCGTTGCAGGCGCTGGAGGCTGGCTATCAGGTCGCACTGATGGCGCCCACGGAGATTCTTGCCGAACAGCATTTCATCAATTTCACCCGCTGGCTGGAGCCTCTCGGCATCGAGACAGCCTGGCTCGCGGGCAAACTCAAGGGCAAGGCGCGGGCGGCATCGCTGGCGCAGATCGCCGGCGGTACGCCTATGGTGGTCGGCACCCACGCGCTGTTCCAGGACGAAGTGCAGTTCAAGAATCTCGCGCTGGTCATCATCGATGAACAGCACCGTTTCGGTGTTCAGCAACGTCTGGCCCTGCGCAAGAAAGGCGTCGGCGGCTCGATGTGCCCACACCAATTGATCATGACCGCCACCCCCATTCCACGCACGCTGGCGATGAGCGCCTACGCCGACCTCGACACGTCGATCCTCGACGAACTGCCGCCCGGGCGTACGCCGGTGAATACCGTGCTGGTGGTCGACAGTCGACGGATCGAAGTCGTCGAGCGCGTACGCAATGCGTGCGCCGAAGGCCGGCAGGCGTACTGGGTGTGCACGCTGATCGAGGAGTCCGAGGAGCTGACGTGTCAGGCCGCTGAAACCACGTTCGAGGAATTGACCAGCGCGCTGGGCGAGCTCAAGGTCGGCTTGATTCACGGGCGCATGAAGCCCGCCGAAAAAGCCGCCGTCATGGCCGAGTTCAAGCAGGGCAATCTGAATCTGCTGATTGCGACGACGGTGATCGAGGTCGGCGTGGACGTTCCCAATGCCAGCCTGATGATCATCGAAAACCCGGAACGCCTGGGCCTGGCGCAGCTGCATCAATTGCGCGGTCGGGTCGGCCGGGGCAGCGCCGCCAGCCATTGCGTGCTGTTGTACCACCCGCCGCTTTCGCAGATCGGTCGTCAGCGGCTGGGCATCATGCGTGAAACCAACGACGGCTTCGTCATCGCTGAAAAAGATCTGGAGCTGCGTGGGCCCGGCGAGATGCTCGGCACGCGTCAGACAGGGCTGTTGCAATTCAAAGTCGCTGACCTGATGCGCGATGCAGATTTGCTGCCCGCGGTGAGGGACGCTGCACAGGCACTGCTTGAACGCTGGCCGCACCATGTCAGTCCTCTGCTGGAACGCTGGCTGCGCCATGGCCAGCAATACGGGCAAGTGTGAAGCAGTCAACGCAATAACAGGGTGTCTCACCTCTATAACAACTAAGCTGGTTATACTTCAGCGATTGTAGGAATCTGGATACAGGCCATGACAGAAGTTGCCCACATCGACACAAGCCCACACTGCCCTTCTGTCATTCGGCAGTTGCTGGGCAAACTCAACTTCCGTGAAGTAACTGACGATGAGTCTCTGCCGCCGGCCCAGAAGGTTCAGGCCATTCTGGTCGATGACTCCGTTGGCGCGCTGTTCATCCTGTTTCCACAAAACCATTTGCTCGACCTCAACCGCATCGCCGAGTTGACCGGCCGCAAATTGAAAGCGGTTCCGAAAGAGTCGCTTGAGCTCATGCTGCAAAAACACAAGCTCGGCACGTTGCCCGGCCTGCCTTCACTGACCAGCTCGCCTTGTCTGTATGAAGAGCGAATTCTGTCTGGCCCTGCCGTGCTGATCGACTCCGGCGAGCCAGGCCTCTTGCTGGAAATCAGCAGCGAGGATTTCAAGACGCTGTTGACCAAGGCCAGCGCTGCCCGTTTTGGCGAACCGGTGACGTCGGTCACCCCTAACCTCACGCGTCCCGATGACGACCGCGAGGAGATCACCAAGGCCGTTCAGAACTTCACTGCCCGACGCATTCAGCAGCGCCTGGAATCCACGGTGGAAATCCCGCCGTTGGCCGACACGGCGCAGAAAATCATCAAGCTGCGTGTCGACCCGGACGCGACCATCGACGACATCACCGGCGTAGTCGAAACCGATCCGGCATTGGCGGCACAGGTCGTGAGCTGGGCAGCCTCCCCGTATTACGGTTCGGCCGGCAAAATCCGTTCGGTGGAAGACGCCATTGTTCGCGTGCTGGGTTTTGATCTGGTGATCAATCTGGCGCTCGGTCTGGCGTTGGGCAAAACCCTGGCGTTGCCCAAGGATCATCCGCAGCAGGCGACGCCTTACTGGCAGCAGTCAATCTACACGGCTGCGATCATCGAAGGCCTGACCCGCGCCATGCCCCGTGCCGAGCGCCCGGAAAGTGGCCTGACGTACCTCGCCGGCTTGCTGCACAACTTCGGCTATCTGCTGCTGGCGCATGTGTTTCCGCCGCACTTTTCGCTGATCTGCCGCCAGATCGAAGTCAATCCGCACCTGCATCACAGCTACGTCGAACAGCATCTGCTGGGCATCAGCCGCGAGCAGATCGGCTCCTGGCTGATGCGCAACTGGGACATGCCGGAGGAGTTGGTCATCGCCCTGCGCTTTCAGCACGACCCGCACTACGCAGGTGAGCATCACAAGTATGCAAACCTGGTATGCCTGGCGGTGAGACTGCTGCGCAAGGAAGGCATCGGCTCCGGCCCTCTGGAAAGCATTCCGGACGAGCTGCTTGATCGTCTGAAGCTCTCTCGCGAGAAAGCTCAGGACGTCGTGAAGAAAGTGCTCGAGGCCGAAGTGCTGTTGCGCGAACTGGCCTCGCAGTTCAGCTGATTTCGAAGTTTCCGAGGAAGGTTATTTCTTCTTCCTCGGCTTCAAATACTTCGTCAGCCCCTGGAACCACATCACCAGTCCCGCGTTGCCGGTGACCAGGATGTCCTTGTCCTGAATGCCCTGCATGAATGCGAGCTGCTTGTTCCGGGCCTGCATTGTGGCGAAGCCGTAATCGGCGTCTTTGAAAGAGATCACGAACGCAGGCGCCGCAAAGGTGCCGGCGCAGCTCTTGACGCGCTGATCGCGCACGATGAAGTGCCGGGCGATCTTGCCGTCAGCGGTCTGCAATTGGAAAGCCAGATCCTTCCCCGCGAGTTGCTGCTGAAAAGCGGGATTATTGCGACTGGCGCGGGCCATCAACAGGCCCAACATCCAGAGTAGAAAACGAAACTTCATGCGTGGGCCTCATGGGATCAGCGGCGGTCAGGGTGACCAGCCGCAGTGTAGCGAGCTTGATTGACCGGCGAGCAGGCAGAACCGGTCAGTCGCAAAGTGGCGGGCTAGACGGGACGCGCAGGTCGGCGCAGGTCGACTCACCGGCCATAAAAAAATGGGCACGCCGACTGATCGGTATGCCCATTTCCATGCTGCTCGCCCTCCGCAGAGCGCTCAGCGAATTACTTTTTCTTTGCTGCGGGTGCCTTGGCCGCTGCGGCCTTGGCTGGCTTGGCATCTTTGGCGGCTGCAGCCGGCTTGGCTGGTTTGGCTGGCTTTGCCGAGTCCGGATTGACGCTGTCTTTGAGAAACTTGCCCGGCTTGAATGCCACCGTGTTGCTGGCCTTGATCTTGACGGGCTCACCGGTCTGAGGGTTCTTGCCGGTGCGGGCGCCACGATGACGTTGCAGGAAAGTGCCGAAGCCAACCAGCGTGACGCTGTCCTTTTTGTGCAGCGCGTTGGTGATTTCGTCGAGCACCGCGTTGAGGACGCGATTGGCTTGTTCTTTGGTGAGATCTGCTTTCTCGGCAATAGCCGCTGCGAGTTCTGGTTTACGCATATGAAGCCTCTTTTACGGTTTTTTGTTTTTATGTCCCGTGCAGCCCTTGCGGACAGCGAGCAGGTGCCGCAACAGCTCTACGTTGCGGCAGACCGGAATGAGAATGGCACGCCACCGGGACCCGCGCCAGTACGTGGGCCACGTTTGTTTCAACTAAAAGATGGCTTATCCGACAGAACGACTGTTAATCATGCCAGCAGCGGGGGCAAAGCCTTGTTCAGGGCAAGCTTGTCCATCACCGCCGCGCCTGTCAGCGCGTAACCCAGCAGGTTGCCGTCGCTGTCCAGGCACAGTGCCTTGATGTCGGCGCCCTCACCTTCCACGGTCCAGACACCTTCCGAGCCCTTGGGCGGCGGCGACACTACCAGCGGGCAAACCGGCGTTTTCACCGTGACCGGCATCGGGCCATATTTGACGGGTGTGGGTGTGCCGGCGAGGGTTTGCGCCAATGCCCGGGCGCAGTTCATCAGCGGCATGACGTAGAGCAGATTCAGGCCATCGACTTCAGCGCAGTCGCCCAGTGCATGGATATTGGCGTGGGAGGTCTGCAAATGCCGATCGACCACAACGCCACGCCCGATTTCCAGGCCGGCCGCTGCGGCGAGATCAGTGCGGGGGCGCAGGCCGATGGCCGACACCACCAGATCGCAGTGAAGCACCTCACCATCGGACAGGTGCGCCTCGAGCCCGTCGTCGGCACGATCAAGCCGGGTCAGCAAGGGGCCGAGATGAAAACGCGCGCCCAGGCTTTCCAGTCCGGCCTGTACCGCTGCGGCAGCCGCAGGGTGCAGCAACGTCGGCATCACCTGCTCGCACGGTGCAACCAGGTCGATCTCGTAGCCGCCCAGGATCAGATCGTTGGCGAACTCGCAGCCGATCAGGCCTGCGCCCAGAATCAGCACTCGCTTCTTGCCGGCAGCTGCAGCACGGAAACGCGCGTAGTCCTCCAGATCATTGATCGGGAATATGGCATTGGCGGCATCACCGGCCACCGGCACGCGCACCGTTTCCGCGCCCCACGCCAGAATCAGATCGCGGTAGGGCACCGCTTCCTCGCCGATCCACAGACGCTTGTGACCCGGATCGATGCCGCTGACGCGGGTGTGCGTGCGCACCTCGGCCTTGAGCTGCTCGGCCATGGCACCCGGCTCGGCCATGCTCAGGCCGTCAGCTTCCTTGTTTTTGCCAAAGCCGGTGGAAAGCATGGGTTTGGAGTACGAACGGCCGTCATCGGCGGTGATCAGCAACAGCGGCGTCTCGCCATCCAGCTTGCGAAATTCGCGGGCGAGGTTATAACCCGCCAGCCCGGTACCGATGATCACGACAGGTGCGTTCATTCATTTCTCCAGAGGGGTCGTGGAAGTCGGCGGATCAGCCGATTTCGATCATCTCAAAATCCATTTTGCCGACGCCGCAGTCAGGGCACAGCCAGTCTTCCGGCACATCCTGCCAGAGCGTGCCGGGCGCGATGCCGTCATCCGGCCAACCGTCGGCTTCGTTGTAGATCAGGCCACAGACTATGCATTGCCACTTTTTCATTGGTCGGTTCTCTTGGTTTCAGGCTAGACGTCCCAGACGCTCCGCTGTCGTCGCGAAGTTTATCGAATGGGTCAGGCCTTTTACTGATCACAGCGCAATGACGCAAGTTTCATTGATGCGCGACTCGCGCACTTTTCGGAGGACCGGCCTCTTCCCGGCTGAAGCCGGTCCCACTAACACCGCATATTCTGTAGGACTGGCTTTAGCCGGGAAGGCATCAAGTGCCTCAGCGCAGAAATGGGGGAGCTCCGGTCGTCGGTCAAAAATCGCAATCATGCTAAGCTCGCCGCCTCGATTGCCGCCTGTGTTTGTCTCCCGTGATCCAGCAAACCCCTGCATTTCCAGCGCCCGAGTGGCTTTTGCGCGATCAGTTGATCGATGCCCCCTCACCCGTCGTTCTTGAGTGGCTGTTCCACGAAGATTCCCTCACCCGACGCCTGACCCGGCTCTCTGACAATCATTTCTGCGTGCAGCCGCAATTCGAAGGCTGGCAGCGCCTGCGTGAAGATGAATGCGCCGCGCTGCACTTGCCTGAGGGCAGCGAAGGTTGGGTGCGTGAAGTCTTTCTGCTGGGCCGTGACGAACGATGGGTGTTTGCCCGCAGTGTCGCCGCCCGCAGCGCTCTGGAGCATGACGGCCTGCACATGGACGAGCTCGGCACCCGATCGCTGGGCGAACTGCTGTTCAGCGATAAAGCCTTCGCCCGCGGTCCGCTGCAGGTCTGTCGCTATCCTGCGCAATGGCTGCCCGAGACTGACGCACAGCAGGGCTTGTGGGGACGCCGCTCCTGTTTCAGCCGTGGGTCCTTGAGCATCTTGGTAGCGGAAGTGTTTCTGCCCACCGCGTGGCGCGCCATCGAAGCCCACCTTCCACTGCATGCCCAAGAGGGCCGCTGATGTACCTGTCGTTGCTCAAATCACTGAACCGTCTGCACCCGCGCGCCTGGGACTTCATCCAGCTCACGCGCATCGACAAGCCCATCGGCATTTATCTGTTGCTGTGGCCAACCTTGTGGGCCGTCTGGATTGCAGGCAAGGGTTCGCCGTCCCTGAGCACACTGCTGATTTTCGTCATCGGCGTGTTCCTGATGCGCGCGGCGGGCTGCGTGTTCAACGACTTCGCCGACCGCAAGGTGGACGGCCACGTCAAACGCACCGAGCAACGGCCGTTGGTGAGTGGCAGGGTGACGTCAAAGGAAGCGCTGATTCTGTTCGCCGTATTGGTGGGGCTGAGCTTTGTCCTGGTGTTGTTCACCAATGCGACGACAATCTGGCTGTCGTTCGGCGGTCTTGCCCTCGCGGCGTGCTACCCGTTCATGAAGCGCTATACCTACTACCCGCAAGTGGTATTGGGCGCTGCATTTTCGTGGGGCATGCCGATGGCATTTACCGCAGAGACCGGCGAGCTGCCCGCTGCCGCGTGGCTGCTGTACATCGCCAATCTGCTGTGGACGGTGGGATATGACACGTATTACGCGATGACGGATCGCGAGGACGACTTGAAGATCGGCGTGAAATCCACGGCTGTGCTGTTCGGCGACGCGGATCGGGTGATCATCCTGACGCTGCAAGGCCTGGCATTGTTCTGCCTGATGCTGGCGGGTACACGCTTCGAGCTGGGCCTGTACTTCTTCATCGGCCTACTGGTCGCGGCGGGATGCTTTGGCTGGGAGTTCTGGTCGACGCGGGACAAAGACCCGCAAGCCTGCTTCAAGGCTTTTCTGCATAACCATTGGGCAGGGCTGGCGATCTTTGTCGGTATCTTGGTCGACTACGCGCTGCGCTGACCGATTAAGGCCAACGCAGCAGTTGAAGGCTCGAATTACGGTTTGGCGATGTGCCAGACGTCACCTTTGCCGTCGCCGGATTTGTCGCCGGCGGCTTTATCGCCTTTGAAAAAGTACAGCGGCTTGCCCTTGTAAACCCACTGCGAGGCACCGTCATCGCGCTTGATAATGGTCCAGTCTCCTTCAGGCTTGTCGCTCGCTGAGGCAGTCAGCGGCGGCCAGTTGGTTGCGCATTGATCGTTGCAGACGGATTTGCCTGCCGACGTGTCTTTGTCGTAGGTGTAGAGGGTCATGCTTTTATGATCAGTGAGCATGCCGTCGGTGGTCATCGCAGGCGCCGCCGCGAAGGCCATGCCGGAAGATGCCAACGCTGCCGCCGCCAAAAGGCGCATCAGAGCGGAAGAAATTTTAGCCATGGATGAATCCTCTTTTTGTTTGTCGCTGGATGGACATTTCTTGTAGGACAAGTCGCCAGCTTAGCGCTAGACCGGCGAATACGCCTAGCTCGAACTAACCTGTCACACGACTGCAATAATTCCGTTATCTAATGCGCCCCAAGACAGTTAAATGACATGAGGTTCGAGGCATGGTTGGCAGGAGCATTCTGATCGTCGACGACGAGGCGCCCATTCGCGAAATGATTGCCGTCGCACTGGAAATGGCCGGCTATGACTGCATTGAGGCTGAGAATTCGCAACAGGCCCACGCCGTTATCGTCGACCGCAAGCCGGACCTCATCCTGCTGGACTGGATGCTGCCGGGCACATCTGGCATCGAGCTGGCCCGCCGCCTGAAACGTGACGAGCTGACCGGTGACATCCCGATCATCATGCTCACGGCCAAAGGCGAAGAGGACAACAAGATTCAGGGTCTCGAAGTCGGCGCCGACGACTACATCACCAAACCCTTCTCCCCCCGCGAACTGGTCGCCCGCCTCAAGGCCGTGCTGCGCCGGGCTGCCCCGAACGAT
The DNA here is from genome assembly GCF_041060445.1 of Pseudomonas sp. W2-17. Taxonomy (NCBI): domain Bacteria; kingdom Pseudomonadati; phylum Pseudomonadota; class Gammaproteobacteria; order Pseudomonadales; family Pseudomonadaceae; genus Pseudomonas; species Pseudomonas sp. W2-17. The sequence goes on from NZ_JAUFNS010000005.1 coordinate 167,394, forward strand.
GGCGAATCACCGATCGAAGTGGGCGGTCTGCTGCTGGACCCGATCAGCCACCGCGTGACCATCGACGGCACACCTGCCGAGATGGGCCCGACCGAATACCGCCTGCTGCAATTCTTCATGACCCATCAGGAACGCGCCTACACCCGCGGGCAGCTGCTCGATCAGGTCTGGGGCGGAAATGTCTACGTGGAAGAGCGCACCGTGGATGTCCACATCCGGCGTCTGCGCAAAGCCCTCGGCGAGGCTTACGAAAATCTGGTACAAACCGTCCGCGGTACTGGCTACCGTTTCTCCACCAAAAGCTGAAAAAGCATTTGGCAGCGATTCAGACCGCTGAAGACAAGGACGCGTTAATTGAATCACAACTGGCATGGCACCCTGATCCGCCACTTGCTGATGTTGGTCACAGCCTCGCTGCTGGCCGGTTTGATCAGCGGGCATTACGGCGGGTGTCTGGCAATCGGTCTGGGGCTTTATCTGGCCTGGACCCTCAAACAGCTGCTGCGCCTGCATGACTGGCTTCGCCATCACAAACCCGACGAGCCGCCGCCCGATGGCTATGGCTTGTGGGGTGAAGTCTTCGACAGCATTTACCATTTACAGCGTCGCGATCAGCGCGTGCGTGGCCGCCTGCAAGCGGTTATCGACCGTGTCCAGGAATCCACTGCCGCACTGAAAGATGCCGTGATCATGCTCGACAGCGACGGCAACCTGGAATGGTGGAACCGCGCGGCCGAAACCTTGCTGGGCCTGAAGACGCCCCAGGACAGCGGTCAGCCGGTGACCAATCTGGTGCGCCATCCGCGCTTCAAGGAGTACTTCGCGCACGCCAACTATGCCGAGCCGCTGGAGATCCCATCGCCGGTCAATGACCGCCTGCGCATTCAGATGTTGATCACCCGCTATGGCAACAACGAACATCTGATGCTGGTGCGCGACGTGACGCGCATGCATCAACTGGAGCAGATGCGCAAAGACTTCGTCGCCAACGTGTCCCACGAACTGCGCACACCACTGACGGTCATCTGCGGGTACCTGGAGACGCTGCTGGATAACGTCGAAGAAGTGAATCCGCGCTGGGTCCGTGCGTTGCAGCAAATGCATCAGCAAGGCGGACGCATGCAGACGCTGCTCAACGATCTCCTGCTGCTGGCCAAGCTGGAAGCCACCGATTACCCGTCCGACAATCAGCCCGTCGCCGTGTCGTCGCTGCTGCAGAGCATCACCAATGATGCCCAGGCACTGTCGGGGAGCAAGAATCAGCAGATCACCCTGGAGCTGGAAAGCGACGTCAGCCTCAAGGGCAGCGAGGCGGAGCTGCGCAGCGCGTTCTCCAACCTGATCTTCAACGCGGTCAAATACACGCCCGCAGAGGGCAAGATCCGCATCCGCTGGTGGAGTGACGGGCGTGGCGCGCACCTGAGCGTGCAGGACTCCGGCATCGGCATCGACAGCAAACATATCCCGCGCCTGACCGAGCGCTTCTACCGCGTCGATTCCAGCCGCGCCTCAAACACCGGCGGAACAGGCCTGGGCCTGGCGATCGTCAAGCACGTGCTGCTGCGCCACCGCGCGGCACTGGAAATCAACAGCGTCCCTGGCAAGGGCAGTGTGTTTATCTGCAACTTTGCCCCGGCGCAGATGACCAAAGCCTAGGCAAGCCTGTAGATAGCCGTTAAATTGCGTCCCTTGTGCCCTCCAATTGTGAGGGCTTGTTTCATTCCACACTTCAAAACGGAACCTGCAAAACCCCATCATGGACCCTTCCCCTGGTATCAGCCTGGCTTCACTCTTCGCCGATTTCGGCATGATTCTTTTCGCAATGGTGTTGGTTCTGCTCAACGGATTTTTCGTTGCGGCCGAGTTCGCCATGGTCAAACTGCGCTCCACACGTGTCGAGTCGATCGCCGAGAAAAACGGCTGGCGTGGACGCATTCTGCGCACCGTTCACAGTCAGCTCGATGCTTATCTGTCGGCCTGCCAGCTGGGTATTACGCTGGCGTCGCTGGGTCTGGGCTGGGTCGGTGAGCCGGCGTTCGCGCACCTGCTGGCGCCGTTGCTCGAGACGGTCGGCGTGGAATCGCCGGAAGTCGTCAAAGGCGTGTCGTTCTTCAGCGCCTTTTTCATGATTTCGTACCTGCACATCGTAGTGGGTGAACTGGCCCCGAAATCCTGGGCCATTCGCAAACCCGAGCTGTTGTCGCTGTGGACGGCGGTGCCGCTGTACCTTTTCTACTGGGCAATGTACCCGGCCATTTATCTGCTCAACGCCAGCGCCAACGGCATTCTACGCATCGCCGGCCAGGGCGAGCCCGGCCCCCACCACGAGCATCATTACAGCCGTGAAGAGCTCAAGCTGATCCTGCACTCAAGCCGCGGTCAGGACCCAAGCGACCAGGGCATGCGCGTGCTGGCCTCGGCCGTGGAAATGGGCGAGCTGGAAGTGGTGGACTGGGCCAATTCCCGCGAAGACATGGTCTCGCTGGAATTCAACGCCCCGCTCAAAGAAATCCTCGCGATGTTCCGTCGGCACAAGTTCAGCCGTTACCCGGTGTACGACTCGGACCGCAATGAATTCGTGGGCCTGTTGCACATCAAGGACCTGCTGCTGGAACTGGCCGCGCTGGACCACATTCCCGAGTCTTTCAACCTCGCCGAGCTCACGCGGCCGCTGGAGCGCGTGTCCAAGCACATGCCGTTGTCGCGCCTGCTCGAGCAGTTCCGCCAGGGCGGCGCGCACTTTGCGCTGGTCGAGGAAGCCGACGGCAAGATCATCGGTTACCTGACGATGGAAGACGTGCTGGAAGTGCTGGTGGGCGACATTCAGGACGAACACCGCAAGGCCGAGCGCGGGATTCTGGCCTATCAGCCGGGCAAGCTGCTGGTACGCGGGGACACGCCGCTGTTCAAGGTCGAGCGCCTGCTGGGCATCGATCTGGACCACGTTGAAGCCGAGACCCTCGCAGGCCTGATCTACGACAGCCTCAAGCGCGTGCCTGAGGAAGAGGAAGTCATGGAAGTTGAAGGCCTGCGCATCATCATCAAGAAGATGAAAGGCCCGAAGATCGTGCTGGCGAAGGTGTTGAAGTTGGATTGATCTGCACGTCCGAGCAGATCATCAATTCCCGCCAATCGCGAAGTTAGGCAGGCTCTGGACCGGCTGCGAGAATTCGTACGGGATCGACTCCAGCGCCAGCCCGACATTGCGCTGCACCACGAAGTGCAAATGCGGGCCGGTGCTGTTGCCGGTGTTGCCGGACCGCCCGAGCGGCGTGCCCACTGCCACATGCTGGCCTTCCTTGACGCTCACCGATCCCTGCTGCAGATGCAGATAAACGCCCATCGTGCCGTCGTCGTGCAGAATGCGCACGAAGTTGCCCGAGGGATTGGCGCCTCGACCTGACTGGGCATTCTCGGTCTTGATCACGGTCCCGCCCCGCGCAGCGATGATCTGCGTGCCTTCGGGCATGGCGATGTCTATCGCGTAGCGGCTCTTGGCGCCTACGTGGCTGTAGGACCCATTGGCGCCCTGACTGATGCGAAACGGCCCGCCCACCCACGGCAATGGATAGCGATAGGCAAATCCGTTCGCCGACACGCCGCGCTGCGGGTCGCCCACGATGGATCGCAGACTGGGCTTGTAGGCCATGGCCCTGCTGGCCACTTGCGGGCTGAGGGCGATGAGGCGTTCGTTGCTGCGCGCTGGAATTGTGCGGCGAATGACTTGGTCCGACACGCCCACCACGTTCTTCACCCCGGCCAGACGCAGCTCGACTTCAACGGGCGCGTAGAGATCATTGCGAACATAAAGGCTGTCGCTGCCATTGGCTTTCTTGACGCTCAGGCGCACCTGGGTGTCGATGCGCTCGACCATGCGCTCGCGAAGCTTCATCACCTGCGCGCCACGCACAGGCTGGTCGGTAAACGACACAACGCCATTGGCATCGGTGAACCGATAGATCGTGACTGCCCCGGCGGTCTGCGTGGCCAGCAGTAAGGCACAGACAACCAGCACGCGCTCTAACATCGGGATAGACCTGGTGAGTGGACGATTGGCGCCCAGCCTAACAGCGATGCCGACGCAATTGGACTCATCCGAATCAATCGGTAATAGACGAAGCGTCAAGGAAATCGCGTCAGCACAGGGCGCAATCGGAATTGCAATTTCTATGCTGGATGGAGTGGGAGTGAGCTTGCTCGCGAAGATGGACTCCCAACCGCTGCAAATTTAGCGGATGTACCGGTCTCATCGCGAGCAAGGTGGAGCGCCATCCCGGTCGCTCCCACATATTGAGCATTCACCGGGAATGAGCTCGCCTGACATGGCAGCGAATCAGGCACCCGGCACGAAGTGCTTCTGCGCGGTGCCACGGGCAATCAGGCGCGAGAGGTAATCAAGCTTCTGAGTGTCCTTGTCGACGAAGCGGAAGGTGACCTGCAGCCACTCGCTGTCCGGCTTCTGCTCGAACGCGGCAATCGCGTGCAGATAACCATTGAGACGCGCGACCTCGGCGTTTTCACCCTGCTCCAGATCGAGCACGGCGCTTTCGAGGATCTGCGGCAGGACCTCGCCACGGCGGACCAGCAGTGACGCTTCCTTGAGCGTCAGCGCCTTGATCACGCAGGGCTGGGTCCCGCTCGGAAGACGCAACTGACCCTGGCCACGACCCGTGGGTGCGGCGGCGGGAGCAGCATTGGCCACCGGTTGGGCCAGAGGCTGAGCGGCCTGGGGTGCCGCAGAAGCTGCGGGCGCCGTGTTGACAACCTCAGGGCGATTACCCGTCAGGGCGCTGAGTGAGTCATTGGCAAACGCCGCATTGACGCGAGCCGGACCACTGGACATCAACGCGTCGAGCTTGCCGACCTTGTGCAGCGCTTTCTTGACCTTGGTCAGCAGTTGCTCGTTGGTGAACGGCTTGCCGATGAAGTCAGAGACGCCGGCCTGGATCGCCTGAATCACGTTTTCCTTGTCGCCACGGCTGGTGACCATGATGAAAGGCATGGTCTTCAGGTTGTCCTGCTGGCGGCACCAGGTCAGCAATTCCAGCCCGGACATTTCGGGCATTTCCCAATCGCAGAGCACCAGATCAAACACTTCACGGCTGAGCAGCACTTGCGCCTTGCGGCCGTTTACTGCGTCTTCCAGAGCGATTCCCGGGAAGGCATTGCGCAGGCCTTTCTTGACCAGATCGCGGATGAACGGTGCGTCATCCACCACCAATACACTGACTTTACTCATCGACGCTCCTGATGGCGTGTTCACCGCAAATGGCGAGCATTCGCTGGCGGGTGGCCAGCTGCCAAACTGTTTGACGACACCGGGACTTTTATTCGCGGGTGACTTGAAAAAATACGGGCAGACCGGAGAAACAAAAACGCCCGGCGGTCGCCAGGCGTTTTTTCTCAGGCAATCTTATTTATCGTCAGGCGTGTCCAGAACATTAATCCTTTCGGCGGTCAGGCCTTTCACTTCTTCCTGCATGCGCTTGAGGCCCAAGTGGCGAACGTCGGTACCGCGGACCAGGTAGATGACCAATTCGGAGATGTTGCGCGCGTGATCGCCGATGCGCTCCAGGGAACGCAGGACCCAGATCACATTCAACACGCGGGAGATCGAGCGCGGATCTTCCATCATGTAGGTGACCAGCTCACGCAATGCGGTCTTGTATTCGCGGTCGATGTTCTTGTCGTACTGCGCAACCGACAACGCCAGATCGGCGTCGAAGCGTGCGAACGAGTCCAGTGCATCGCGCACCATCTTGCTGACCTGATCGCTGATGTGGCGCACTTCGACGTAACCACGCGGCGACTCACCCTCTTCGCACAGCTGAATCGCACGGCGAGCGATCTTGGTGGACTCATCGCCAATGCGCTCAAGGTCAATGACCGACTTGGAGATGCTGATGATCAGACGCAGGTCTGACGCGGCAGGCTGACGACGGGCCAGAATGCGCAGGCACTCTTCATCGATGTTGCGCTCCATCTGGTTGATGCGGTCGTCCACCTCGCGCACCCGCTGGGCCAGGCCCGAGTCGGCTTCGATCAACGCGGTGACCGCATCGTTGACCTGCTTCTCGACCAGACCACCCATTTCCAGCAGGTGGCTGCGAACTTCTTCCAGTTCAGCGTTGAACTGCTGGGAGATGTGATGTGTATGGCTGTCTTTGATCATGAGTGTCCGTCCGATTGATTGCGCGGTGGTTCAAGGCTGACGAAACACGTGCTAGCCGTAACGACCGGTTATGTAGTCTTCAGTCTGCTTTTTGGTCGGATTGGTGAACAACGTATCGGTGTCCCCGTATTCGACCACCTTGCCCATGTGCAGAAACGCGGTGTAATCCGAGACGCGCGCCGCCTGCTGCATGTTGTGGGTAACGATCACAATGGTGTATTTGGATTTCAGTTCGTAGATCAACTCTTCGACTTTCAGGGTCGAAATCGGGTCGAGCGCGGAGCACGGCTCATCGAGCAGCAACACTTCGGGTTCGACGGCGATGGTGCGGGCGATCACCAGACGTTGCTGCTGACCGCCGGAAAGTCCCAGCGCCGATTCATGCAGGCGGTCCTTGACCTCGTCCCACAGGGCGGCGCCACGTAACGCCCATTCGACGGCTTCATCGAGCACGCGCTTCTTGTTCACGCCTTGAATACGCAGCCCGTAGACCACGTTCTCATAAACGGTCTTCGGAAACGGGTTGGGCTTCTGGAAGACCATGCCGACCCGGCGACGCAACTCGGCGACGTCCTCGCCTTTGGTGTAGATGTCGTGGCCATAGAGCTTGATCTCCCCCTGTACGCGACAGCCGTCCACCAGATCGTTCATGCGGTTGAAGGTGCGCAGCAAGGTGGACTTGCCGCACCCGGATGGCCCGATGAACGAGGTGACGCGCTGTTTCGGGATGTTCATGCGGATGTCGAACAGCGCCTGCTTCTCGCCATAGAAGAGATCCAGCCCCGGCACTTCCAGTGCAACGGCTTCGTTCGCCAGATCCAGCACCTGGCGTTTGCGACCCAGGGCCGACATGTTGATGCCCTGGGCGTGGGGTTCGTGTTGCATGGTCTCTCTCCGTTCGTAGCTGCAAGCCTCTAGCCGCAAGCTGCAAATGTGGTGCTGATACGGTATGCGGCTTTTCAGCGTGCCGCTTGAAGCGTGTCGCTGACTCAGTCTTCGAACGCCTTGTACTTGTCGCGCAGGCGGTTGCGAATCGTCACCGCCGACAGGTTCAGCAGCGCGATCACTAGCACCAGCAGCAGCGCCGTGGCGTACACCAGCGGGCGCGCAGCCTCGACATTGGGGCTTTGAAAGCCGACGTCGTAAATATGGAAACCCAGGTGCATGATCTTCTGGTCGAGGTGCAGGTACGGGTAATTGCCGTCCAGCGGCAGCGACGGCGCCATCTTGACCACACCCACCAGCATCAGCGGCGCCACTTCACCGGCCGCTCGCGCGACGGCCAGGATCAGGCCGGTCATCATGGCCGGGCTGGCCATCGGCAAAACGATCTTCCACAGCGTTTCGGCCTTGGTTGCGCCCAAAGCCAGCGAGCCCTCGCGCAGCGTCAACGGGATACGCGCCAGGCCTTCTTCGGTGGCAACGATCACCACCGGCACGGCGAGGAGCGCCAGAGTCAACGATGCCCACAGCAAGCCCGGTGTGCCGAACGTCGGCGCCGGCAAGGCTTCGGGGAAGAACAGCTGATCCAGAGAACCGCCCAGCACGTAAACGAAAAAGCCCAGCCCGAACACGCCGTAGACAATGGCAGGGACGCCCGCGAGGTTGTTCACCGCGATGCGGATCAAGCGCGTCATCACGCCCTGGCGCGCGTACTCACGCAGATACACAGCGGCGAGCACGCCAAAGGGCGTCACGATGACGGCCATGATCAGCGTCATCATCACGGTGCCGAAGATCGCCGGGAAAATCCCGCCCTCCGTATTGGCCTCACGCGGGTCGTCGCTGAGGAACTCCCAAAGCTTCTGAAAGTAGAACCCCAGCTTGGTCATCGTGCCCATGGCGTTGGGTTGATACGCATGGACCACCTTGCCGATGCTGATCTCGATTTCTTTGCCGTTGGCGTCACGGGCCGTCAGGCTGTCGCGATTGTATTCGGCGTGCAACGCGCCCAGCCGCGATTCGACGTCCTTATAGCGCGCGTCGTATTCAGCGCGCTCACTGGCCATATCGGCCTGTGCGGCGGCATCGAGTTCGCCGTTGAGCTCAAGCTTGCGCGCCTGCAGACGCAGCCGCTCGATGCCGTGGTTGATCGCGCCGATCTCGCCCTTCTCCAGGTCGTCCAGTTGATCGGAAATGCCCTGCACCCGCTCGATACGCGCCTGCAGTTGCGGCCATGCGGCTTCACCCTCGGCGACAAATTTGCCGTCTTCCTTGACGTTGACCAGATAGCCGTAGAAGTTGCCCCACTCGCGGCGCTCGAGGGTCATCAATTCCGCAGGCTTGCGCGGGTCCTTGAGCCACTCGCCAATGACCCAGTTGAAATCGCTGGGGCTGATATCCCGGTTGCCGACCTTGAACAGATCGCGGGTCATGAACTCGGGCCCCTGATCAGGAACCGGCAACCCGGCGGCCTTGAGCCTGGCGCGCGGCACTTGTTCAGACTGAACCAGCTCGCCCACCAGCACGTGGCTTTCCTGCCCGGGAACGTCGTACTGGGCGGAAATGACATCGGCGGGCCAGAAATGCCCCAGCCCGCGCACGGCGATCACCGCCAGCAGGCCTATGGTCATGATGACCGCGATGGACACCGCGCCCGCGCTGAGCCAGACACCAGGGCCGCCACTGTTGAACCATCGCTTGAGGGAGGTCTGCTTCATCGGTTTCAACCGGCCCTAGAGAGACGAATACTGCTTGCGCAGACGCTGACGAATCAGCTCTGCCAAGGTATTCATGACAAATGTGAACATCAGCAGCACCAGGGCGGCGAGGAACAGCACGCGATAATGACTGCCGCCCACTTCCGACTCGGGCATCTCCACTGCCACGTTGGCGGCCAGGGTGCGCATGCCTTCAAACAGGTTCATGTTCATGATCGGCGTGTTGCCGGTGGCCATGAGCACGATCATGGTTTCGCCCACAGCACGTCCCATGCCGATCATCAGCGCCGAAAAAATCCCCGGGCTGGCCGTGAGAATTACCACGCGAACCAATGTCTGCCACGGCGTGGCGCCGAGGGCCAGTGAGCCGAGGGTCAGGCCACGCGGCACGCTGAACACGGCATCCTCGGCAATCGAATAAATGTTGGGGATGACCGCAAAACCCATCGCGACTCCGACCACCATTGCGTTGCGCTGGTCGTAGGTGATGCCCATATCGTTGGTGATCCACGCACGCATGTCGCCGCCGAAGAACCAGTTCTCCAAGTGCGGGCTCATGCTCAGTGAGACCCAGCCAATCAGCAGAATGACCGGAATCAGAATCGCGCTTTCCCAACCGTCGGGCACCCGCAGACGAATCGAGTCAGGCAGGCGCGTCCAGCCAAAGCCCGCCAGCAAGATGCCGATGGGGGTGAAGATCAGCAGGCTGAAGATGCCTGGCAAGTGCCCTTCCAGATACGGCGCCAGGAACAGCCCGGCGAAGAAACCGAGAATCACTGTCGGCATCGCTTCCATCAGCTCGATGATCGGCTTGACCTTGCGGCGCATGCGCGGCGCCATGAAGTAAGCGGTGTAGATCGCCGCAGCGACGGCGATCGGTGCGGCCAGCAGCATGGCGTAGAACGCGGCTTTGAGCGTCCCGTAGGTGAGCGGGGCAAGGCTTAGCTTGGGCTCGAAATCACTGTTGGACGCGGTGGATTGCCAAACGTATTTGGGTTCGTCGTAGTTCTCGTACCAGACCTTGTCCCACAGCGCGCTCCAGGAAATCTCCGGGTGGGGATTGTCGAGGCTCAAGGGCAGCAGCTTGCCGCTGTCCTCAACAATGATGCGATCCGCCCGCGGCGAAAGACCCATTACAGCGGGGCCGCTGGCTATCGGGTCTATCAGCAGCGTGCGGTGTGCGGTGCTGTGAAACACGCCGAGCTTGCCGGAGGTGTCCATGGCAATGAAGCCTTTGCGGCGTTGCTCGGCGGTGATCTGGGAAATCGGCGCGCCACTCATTTTGAAATCACGAATGTGCTGCAGACGCATCTCGCCATCGACGTCCCGCGCCATGAACCACTGCGCGATATTGCCCCTTGAGCTGCCGATCACCAGCGAGATGCCACCGACCAGTTGCGTGCTGGCGGTGGTTTCGGCGTTGGCGTCTTCAAGCAGTTTGTAGCGGCCGTTCAACGTGCGATCGCGCAGGTCGAACACATCCAGCAGCGCGCGACCATTGATCACGTACAGCCACTGCTGGCGCGGATCGACATAGATGGCTTTGACCGCCGCCGACAGCTGCGGCAAGTCGATGCGACTTTGCTCGCGGTTGGTCTCGCCCGTCATCAGGTTTTCTGATTGGGTCAGCGACAACACGTGCAGTTGGGTACCGGTTGCACCGGCCAGAATCAGGGTCGTGTCGCTGGCATTCAGATTGACGTGCTCGAGCGCGCGCCCTCCTTCGTCCAGTACCAGCGGCGTCTCGCCGTAGGGATAGGTAATCGTGGGGGTGATGGTTTTTTTGCTGTCGGGATAGCCGATCGGGTAAGCGTGCTTGAACACCAGCACCTGGCCGTTGGACAGGCCAACCGCGATCAACGGCTTGCCGGGCTGATCCTGGGCCACCGACGTCACCTTCGCGCCAGCGGGGATCGGCAAGGACACGCGGGAAATTTCGCCGCCGTCCTTGAGGTGGAAAAACAGCGCCTCGCCCTTGTCGGACACGCGCATGGCGACCTGATTCTGCTCTTCGATGACCAGGACCATGGGCTTGCCGGAACCCTGCATCCAGGCAGGTGTTTGAGCATCGCTGCGCGTCAGTTTCGCACCCTGGAACAACGGCGCGACGACGTAGGCGAGGTAGAAGAAGATCAACGTGATGGCGGCCAACACGGCAAGACCGCCCACCAACACGTACCAACGCGTCAGGCGATCTTTGAGCGCACGGATCCTGCGCTTGCGTTGCAGCTCGGGCGCATTGAAATCGATGCGCTCGGGACGGGGTTTTTCGGTCATTGATGAATTGGCCAAATCATTCATGCGCACACCGTAGCCACTCTGTATGACAAATACATGACAGCGAGGTGACGCAAAAAAGCCCGCCGCCCCTGAATCGTGGCAACGGACTGTTCAGTGTTCTGCGAGCCTCGTTCCATAAGGCCTTTGTCGTTTAGAGCGGGACGAACCTGTCACCCCGCATCAGGGTTGTCTGGGCAGCGTGCTCGCTACCGTTCTTGTAGCCCCAGATCAGCCAAGGCTTTGCTGACGACCTTGGCTGGTAACGGAATGTACCCGTCTTTCATGACAACTTCCTGACCTTGTTTTGACAGGATCAACCTGACGAACTCGGCTTCGAGCGGATTCAACGGTTTGTTCGGCGCCTTGTTGACGTACACATAAAGGAAACGCGCCAGCGGGTAGGTGCCATTCAACGCGTTGGCTTCGTTGTCTTCGACAAACTCGCCGCCCTCTTTCTTCGCGAGAGGTACGGTGCGTACGCTGGATGTTTTATAACCAATGCCCGAATAGCCAATGCCGTTCAGCGAATTGCTGATGGAGCTGACCACCGAAGCAGAGCCGGGCTGTTCGTTGACGTTGGGTTTGAAGTCGCCCTTGCACAGCGCCTCTTCCTTGAAATAACCGTAGGTGCCGGACACCGAATTGCGCCCGAACAGCTGGATGGCCTTGCCGGCCAGATCCCCTGTCACGCCCACATCGCCCCAGGTTTTTGCATCGGTCCTGGCGCCGCACAGCCGGGTCGCGGAGAAGATCGCGTCGACCTGCTGCAACGTCAGCCCCTTGATCGGGTTGTCCTTGTGGACGAACACTGCCAAGGCATCCACCGCCACGGGTATCGCCGTCGGCTTGTAGCCGTGCTTCTGTTCGAAGGCCGACAATTCGCCGTCTTTCATCTTGCGGCTCATGGGGCCCAGCGTCGCAGTGCCCTCGGTCAGTGCGGGCGGCGCTGTCGAGGAGCCGGCGGCCTGAATCTGGATGTTCACGCTTGGGTATTCTTTCCTATAGGCCTCGGCCCACATCGTCATCAGATTGGCGAGGGTGTCGGAGCCCACGCTGGATAGATTTCCGGAGACACCACTGGTTTTGACGTAGGGCTTGATCGCCGGATCAACAGCCGCTGGCGCATTGGCCGCCGTCACACCGGCTGCGACGAGAGTCAGTGCCGTCATCAAACGCTTCAGTGTCATGCCTTGCTCCTGGTGTCCAAATCGGCCGTACCAATCGTGCCTGATGGCGCAAAGATATGACTGTATTGTGACAACAAAATGAACGTAGAGGTCTTCTCCGTTGAGAAGATGATCGGCCAGTCCAAAACAGCTGAAACAATCGTCGAACATCTTTATTAATCGAAATAAGTAGAGTGAGCTTATTTCGAATTAATATATTCGATTTACCCCACTCTTCTGCTGTTAGGGGTGCTGACGTCATATCCAAAAACTAGACCCTTGGAAATCTATCATGGACAAAAACACCACTAGCAGCATTCAAATAAAAGCAAAAGTCTTGCGAGATAATTTTATAAACCGACATTCTCGAATAAAGTATGCGCCGGCGCCATCAATTCCCTTGCTTAAGTATGACGAGGCGTTTGGCGAAAAAGGCAAGACGACACTTAGCGCAGCCGGGCGTCCACTCACAGTGGCTTCAAGCGTCGTGCCCACAGCTGATCACAACGTTTGGGTAACCGCTTATGAAGAAGTATTATCTGCAACGGATACGCCTAATTATGCTGCTGTTGTACGCCTTACGGCGGGAGGGGAAATTGATAGGGCGTATGGGAGCAGTGGGTACGCGAATTAAATTCGATGATACGCACTACACTCGCCTGCATTCCTGCCATGAATCGTCAGATGGAAACTTGATTGTATTTGGTGATTTTGTGGGATTAGGAGGGGCCCGTTTTGAAAGATTCATGATTACCCGACTCCTGCCCAGCGGGCTAACAGACTCCAGCTTTGGGGATCAAGGAGTTGTGGATCTTCGCAAGATAGTCGACGAGATAAAGACCGACGTCACCCGATTAACCCTAGTTAAATACGCGGTACAGCCGGATGGGGGGATCCTAATCTTGACCAACGTCCATAGAAAACGAGGAAGAATAATCAAAGAGTCAACCTACCTATTCGTATTACGAAGGAAGGCAAGGCTGATCTAGCATTCCACGAACATAGACATGTACTATTATTCAAGGATGGACATAAAGTTCTACCTGTAGATATTGGAATAGACACGGGTTCTGGACGAATAGTCATCACCTGCCAGTATGACGACGTGGTGAATATAAGTACCGCTTCCTACCTTACATGCCTTACACATGAGGGAAAGTTAGAAGACCAGTTTGGAGAATCAGGATACGTTTACCTTTCAGACGACTTCGAAACGGTCTATAGCTGCACGCTTTCGCAAGACAATAGCCACCTTGTGGTCTGCGGGAATAAATTTTCTTCTGACTTTACGGCCTTATATGCGGCGCTTGCAAATTACAAGGACAACGGATCAGCGGAAATCGGCTTCAATGGGCGACCCGGTTTATGCAACCTTTTCCGACGAGTGGGATATAAGTCGTTTTGATCGCGGACAACAGCTGGGTTCCCCCTTTGTATAAAACCACTGTTTTAGGTGAGTACGCTAATCTTAGCGGAACTGCCTATCAAGTGGTGGCCCGATTCTTAGCGAACGAATCGCCAGATCCGAGCTTTGGGGGAGAACATGGGGTAGCAGCTCCACCTGGCGACGAATCGTTTAGTTCCGAAAAAGACAGTCTCACTATAACTGACTCCGGAAGATTATTGATCGCCGGAAGCTCGGCAAGTCAGGCAGCCATCTTTGCCTACAGCGACAAATTCTAAAGCTGATGCCCGTGTCATGACCGTTCCTATAAGCAGCAACTTTTGCTCCCGCAATTAAATTAAGGTAATGGTCGCGGACCCGATTTTCTGGCCCGCGACCAGTTACCTTGCAAAGGGTATATCGAGTATCGAGGCGCAGCATGTCAGTGCGGCCGGAGCAGTGAAGCAACCCCTGGAATGAATCTTATGAACCTGAGCACAAACGCTATATAGATTATTTCAAATGAATCTAACACCTCTTGAAACTGTGGACTAACGTCAAAAGAAGGCTGACCTATGCGGACAGCCTCATTAATTAGGAGATTTATGATGAACAACGAACATGAGAGCAACATTCGGCGGCTAGAAGAACGTCGCCAGCATGACGTTACCGGCCCTGCCGCTTCAGTCACTCATGCGCCAGACCCTTCAATTCCTTTCCTACGGCCCGACGAGTCATTCGGTGATAAAGGCAGAATGATACTTAGCTCGCCGGGGCATGTGCTTTCGGTCGTTTCCAGCATTTGTCCTACCGCCAATGATAATGGCTCGAAATTCTGGGTAACCGCCTATGACTATGCCATACCTCCAGCAACCCCGTCCAACTATGCCGCTGTCGCCCGCATCACCAAACAGGGACAAGTAGATACGAGCTTTGGACAAAATGGATTCGCGCAAATTAAATTCGACGAAAACAATACCAGTTTTCCCCTGTCAATCCACGAAACAGATAAGGGAGAGCTGATTGTTACAGGTCGCTTGAGAGTAAGGAAGGGCGCAGCATCTATTTTCACAGGCGTAATTGTAAAATTATTGCCCACCGGGCTTCCAGACATTACTTTCGGGACACAGGGCGTTGTTTATATTCCCGACGCTTTGAATATTAAAGGCACCATGAATATTTCCCATAATTTTTTAGCTGTAGACCCGGATGGAAAAATCCTGATTTTGGCCTATATTATGAATACGCAACCTAATGGTGAAAACTTTACTACTCTGGCACGCTTGACGAAGGATGGTCAACTGGATACAAGTTTCCAAGGAAATGGACAGTTCAGGGTAGAGAAGGATCACCAGAGGGCTTACCCGTATGCGCTGGCGCGAGACATTGGCAGTGAACGGATAATCGCGATATGCGCGAGTATTGAGGCTAACGGTGAGCTTGAGCCTTACATGGTCGGTTTTAAAAGCAATGGCAAGCGTGATAGCACGTTTGGTGAGTCCGCATATGTCGACTTATCTAAATATTTCATAAGCATCAGTGACTGTGCTGTTTCACACACTAATGGGAAACTTTTAGTTACTGGAATTCAGGGAAATTCTGCGGCACTAATGGTCTTTACAGCCGAAGGCAGGGGGGAGCTAAACTTTAATGAAGGGCATCCGGTCTACATGGATTTTGGCACGTACGATACTAATATATGGTGGCATGCACACGGATCACCCACACCGGCTGGATCGATCATGGCTTTCGGCGATGGTTCTCCGGCGGGTGACTCAGCATTTTATGCTGTGGTAGGTCGCTATACCAGTGATGGAAAGCCAGATACCAGTTTTGCAGGAGAATCTTCAATAGCGCAGCCCCCGTTGGGCGAAACTTTCAGTCTCACCAAGGATAGTTTCACTCGACTGTCTCATGAGAGTTTTTTGATCACAGGAAGGTTTTCAGATTCCGCAGCCATATTTGCATTCAAGGATCAATCCGGAGACAACGAAACACCCATCTAGCGCGAGTCGCCCATACCTGTCACGCGTGGAGAAAATAAGAATTGCGGGCCAGGCCATCTGGCCCGCAATCAATTCATGGGCTACATCACTCGACCAACGATTGCAGATGATCGCGTGTTTTCAGCAAATACACCCCGATCCCCATCCCCATCACGCACAAAATCGCCACGTACCACGCCGGGCCCATCGGGTTGGCAGCGAACATCAGGCTGACGACCATTGGCGTTAAACCGCCAAAGATGGCGTACGCCAGGTTGTAGGAAAACGACAGCCCGGTGAAGCGAATCACTGGGGGGAAGGCCTTGACCATCACGAAGGGGACCGCGCCGATGGTGCCGACGAACAAACCGGTGATTGCGTAGAGCGGATATAGCAGATCCGGGTGCGTGCCGATCATGTGGTAGAAGGTCCACGAACTCACCAGCAGACCGAGCGAGCCGAACAGGAACACCAGGCCCGCGCCGACTCGGTCCGCCAGAGCGCCAGCCGCGATACAACCCAGACTCAGCAAGACGATGGCGAGGCTGTTGGCTTTGAGGGTGTCGGCAGGTGCGAAACCGTAGGCCTTCTGCAGCAGGGTCGGGGTCATCAGAATGACTACCACCACACCGGCGGAGAGCAGCCAGGTCAGCAGCATCGACAGCACGACAGCGCCGCGATGATCGCGCAATACCGCTTTGAGCGGCACTTCTTCAGCCAGTTGCTTGCGCAATTGAAGCTCAGCGAACACCGGGGTTTCGTGCAGCCAGCGGCGCAGGTAAACCGACATCAGACCGAAGACGCCACCGAGCAGAAAAGGAATACGCCAAGCGTAGTCCGATACTTCAACGGGCGAGTACACACTGTTGATCCAGGTGGCGACCAGCGAGCCGAGCAAAATCCCGGCAGTCAGGCCGGACGTGAGGGTACCGCAGGCGTAACCGACGTTACGGGCGGGAACGTGTTCGGAAACGAATACCCACGCGCCAGGCACTTCGCCACCGATTGCGGCGCCCTGAATGACGCGCATCAGCAGCAGCAACATGGGAGCCCAGATGCCGATCTGCGCATAGGTGGGCAGCAGCCCCATGATCAGCGTCGGCACGGCCATCAGGAAAATGCTGAGGGTGAACATTTTCTTGCGGCCCAGCAGATCACCAAAATGCGCCATGACGATGCCGCCCAGGGGCCGAGCCAGATAACCGGCGGCAAAAATGCCAAACGTTTGCATCAAACGCAGCCATTCGGGCATGTCTACGGGGAAAAACAGCTTGCCTACCACGGCTGCGAAGAACACGAAAATGATGAAGTCGTAAAACTCCAACGCTCCGCCCAAAGCAGACAATGAAAGGGTTTTGTAATCGTTACGGTTCAGCGGGCGCGAAGGCTGTGTGGCGCTTAAAGGCACAGAGGACATGACAATGGCTTCTCTTTTGAGGCTCTCTTTGGGCGAAAAATCAACGGTGACTCAACCGTGGGTAACGGCTTCACACGCGATTTCTCGACTCGAAAGTTAATCGGGCATCAAAATTGCGTGCCAAAAATGGCGTAGTGCGCCAGGTCGGTCCGGCACGATAGCAAATTGCGTACAAATGCACATGAATTGCAATGGCGCGAAGGCATTATGAAAAAGCCGCGGTCGTTTCATGACGGCGCGCCCGATATACTCGGCGGCCACGACTCAGCCGGTCTCTTCAGGGAAGTTGTGCGAAGCCATTTGCCCAAGTCGTTTTCGCAGAGTTTCCCTTTAAACGAAATGAAGACTACCTAGAGTCATGGGTCAGAGGGACCCAATAATGATTGAGCTCGAACAAGAAGATCCAATACCGCAAGGCGATCTTGCCCTGCAGATTACCGCCCTGCCCCGCGAAACCAACGGCTTCGGCGACATTTTCGGCGGCTGGCTGGTTGCCCAGATGGACCTCGCCGGTACTGCCATGGCGAGCAAGGTGGCCGGTGGCCGTGTGGCGACTGTGGCCATCGACCGCATGGCGTTTCTGGTGCCCGTCGCGGTGGGCGCGCAGTTGTCGTTCTACACCCAGACCCTGGAAATCGGCCGCAGCTCGATTCAGATGATGGTCGAGGTGTGGAGCGATGATCCCCTGTCCAGCGAATGGCGCAAGGTGACCGAGGCGGTATTCGTTTTTGTCGCCATCGACGGCAGCGGCCGTACCCGTTCGGTGCCGGCTCGACGCTGATTCTCAAGCCCGGGTGGGCGCCGATGTGCCCGCCCTTGGCTTTGCGCAACAAACTCATCAAGCTTGGCGCAGTCTGATTCAGTCACTGTCCTTCGAGTGAGAACCCCCATGCCTACGTCAAACGTCGAATCCTTCCAGCTCGGTGAGCTTAATTGCTGGCGCATCCGCCACGGTCAGGCCGAACTGGTGATCGCCCGGCAAGGCGCGCACATCATCAGTTATCAGGTAGACGGCGATGAGCCACTGATCTGGTCCAACCCGGGCGCGTTGTTCAAATCGGGCAAGCCTATCCGCGGCGGCATGCCTATCTGCTGGCCGTGGTTTGGCAATTTCCAGAAAAATCCGTCCAGCGTGCAGGTCATGCGCGAGAGCGACGAGCCGGCAAAGGCCCACGGCGAAGTTCGGGCGATCGACTGGGAGTTGATGGGCGTCGGTGAGGACGGCGACGCCTTGATCGTCGAATTCATCCAGCCCCAGGCCGAAGGACATTTGCCGGGCTGGCCGCACACCGTTGGCCTGAAGCTGCACATCCGCCTGGATGTCGCGCTGAATGTCAGCCTGGTGAGCTTCAACGCTGGCGCCGAAGACGTCACGCTGAGTCAGGCGCTGCACAGTTATTTCGCGGTGAGCGATGTGAGCCGGATCAGCATCGAAGGGCTGGATGGCGTCGAGTACCTGAACACACTGGAAAGCTGGGATACCCAGAACGTACAGGTGGGTGACATCACGTTCACTGGCGAGACGGACCGTATTTATCAGGACACGCCTGACCTGATTTCAGTGGTCGACCCGGAGTGGAAACGCCGGATTCAGATTCAAACGACGGGTTCGCAATCGGCCATTATCTGGAACCCGTGGATCGACAAGACCAAAACCTTCGACGACATGCAGCCTGATGGCTGGAAGGGCATGGTGTGCGTTGAGACGGCCAACGTCATGACCGACGTCGTGACGCTCAAACCGGGTGATATGCATGCGCTGAGCGTGAGCATCTGGGCCGAGCCGTTGGCAGAGGCCTGACAACACTGCGCTATTTTGTTGGACCGGCTTTAGCCGGGGAAGGGGCCGGTTTGAGCACCATCAATTTTGTGGTGTGACACACGACGCCTTCCCGGCTGAAGCCGGTCCTACCATGTCAGCGAACTACAAATCCGCCTCAACCACCACACGCACTTTCGATGCGTCCAGCGCATAGGCGGCGTCGGCGAGATCATTGCTGACCTTCTCGACCTTCAACGTGCCGATGACCCACAAAGGTGTGTAGATGTCGGCGATCTTCAGGCCTTTCGGATAACGCACCAGCACCAGCTGATTCGGCGGCGGTGGCGGCACGTGGATGCAGGCGCCCGGGTACGGGACGAGGAAGAACAGCGTGCTGTGACCCTTCGCATCAGTCTCCAGCGGAACCGGATAGCCACCCAGGCGGATGGTTCTGTCGTTCATCGACGCGACGGTTTTGGTGGAGTACATCACGGCAGGCAAGCCCTTGCTCTGCTTCAAACCGCCCTTGCTGTCGAACGTTCCCTGGCCTTCCGGCGAGTTGTGGTCGATTTCGGGCATGGCTTCGAGGGCTTTCTGATCCGACTTCGGCATCAGTTCGAGCCAGTCGGTTTCGGGTAACTCAGCGGCGCTTACCAGTCCGCAGACCAGCAGCAGTGAAACGAAGAGGAGATGACGCATTGGAGATGCTCGGCGGGAGGAGTTGAGTGCCGGGCATTCTAGCCCTCTGCGCCGCAATAGCGCAGAGGGCCAGGCGTGCTTAACGCTTTTTAATCATGCCGTAGATCACCAGCAGGATGATCGCGCCGACGAGCGCACCGAGGAAACCTGCACCCTCGCCTGCGCGGTAGATACCCAGCGCCTGACCACCATAAGTGGCGGCCAGCGAGCCGCAGATACCGAGCAGGATGGTCATGATCCAGCCCATGCTGTCGTCGCCTGGCTTCAGAAAGCGCGCCAGCAGACCTACGATCAAGCCGATGAAGATGGTTCCGATGATTCCCATGCCATGTCCCTCTGTTTGAATGAATATGCCAATAGCCTAGCTGGCTATTGGCAACACGCTATGAGAGGGCTGGCGGTAGCGAATGGTTCAACAGGATATGCAGGACACCGCAGTGATCAGTTTTTGATCAGCGCCTCGACCTGCTTCACCTGACGATCCAGCGTCGCGCGGTCTTTGCTGCGCACGGTGGCGTGGCCGACCTTGCGCCCGGCTTTAAAGGCTTTGCCATAGTGATGCAGGTGGCAATCTTCGACGGCAATGACCTGCTCCACTGCAGGCACTTCACCGATGAAGTTGAGCATCGCGCTTTCGCCGACCTTGGCCGTCGAACCCAGCGGCAGTCCGGCGACAGCACGCAGGTGGTTCTCGAACTGGCTGCACTCGGCACCTTCGGTGGTCCAGTGACCCGAGTTGTGGACGCGCGGGGCAATTTCGTTGGCTTTCAGGCCGCCATCGACTTCGAAGAACTCAAAGGCCAGCACGCCTACGTAATCCAGTTGCTTGAGCGCGCGCCCGGCGTAATCTTCAGCCAGCGCCTGCAGCGGGTGATCGGTACTGGCGATGGAGATGCGCAGAATGCCGCTGTCGTGGGTGTTGTGAACCAACGGATAGAAGCGGGTCTCGCCATCACGGGCGCGGACGGCGATCAGCGAAACTTCGCCGGTGAATGGTACGAAGCCCTCCAGCAGGCACGGCACGCTGCCCAGTTCGGCGAAAGTGCCGCTCACCTCTTCAAGGGTGCGCAGGACTTTCTGGCCCTTGCCGTCGTAACCCAGCGTGCGGGTTTTCAACACGGCCGGCAGACCAATGCTGGCCACCGCAGCGTCCAGATCCGCCTGGGACTGGATGTCAGCGAACGCCGGCGTCGGGATGTCGAGGTCCTTGAACATGCTCTTTTCGAACCAGCGATCGCGGGCGATACGCAGCGCTTCGGCACTCGGGTAAACCGGCACGAATTGCGACAGGAAGGCGACGGTTTCTGCCGGCACGCTTTCGAATTCGAAGGTGACCAGATCAACATCATTCGCCAACTGGCGCAGGTGTTCCTGATCGCCGTAATCGGCGAGCAGATGCTCGCCAAGCGCAGCGGCGCAGGCGTCCGGCGCGGGGTCAAGGAAGGCGAAGTTCATCCCCAGCGGGGTCCCCGCCAGTGCCAACATGCGACCCAACTGGCCGCCACCGATTACGCCGATCTTCATGAAAACCTCAGGCCTCGCGTGGGTCTGGATTGTCCAGAACGCTGTCTGTCTGCTCAGCGCGGAATGTCTTCAGCACTGCATGGAAGTGTGGGTGCTTGGCGCCCAGGATACTGGCCGACAACAGCGCGGCGTTGATCGCGCCCGCTTTGCCAATGGCCAGGGTCGCGACCGGAATGCCGGCAGGCATCTGAACGATGGAGAGCAATGAATCAACGCCCGACAGCATGGAAGACTGAACCGGGACACCCAGAACGGGCAGATGAGTCTTGGCAGCGCACATGCCAGGCAGGTGAGCGGCGCCACCAGCACCGGCGATGATCACCTCGATGCCACGGCCTTCGGCTTCTTCGGCGTACTTGAACAGCAGATCAGGCGTGCGGTGCGCCGAAACCACTTTGACTTCGTACGGAATGCCGAGCTTTTCAAGCATGTCGGCGGTGTGGCTAAGGGTGGACCAATCGGACTTGGAGCCCATGATCACGCCAACCAGTGCGCTCATCGTCGTGCCTCTCATCGGGCGCCCGCAGGCGCGGCTAAAAACAACAAGCCACGCGGGAAAACCGGCGTGGCTTGTCGTACAAATTATGACCAGTCAAACCGGCCGAAGGCCGCGGAGTATACCGCAAAGCGTCAGGATGACAGCCCCCATACGTTCAACGGTCCAGCTTTTTATAGCGGCAGGCAGCACGGAAAAATCCGGCAGAGGATCGACACTTGTACCGCACAGCAATCAAGCAAGGACTACTGCAATCGACGTCGATTCTGATTCCCTGTCTACGCCAGTTGCTATTAGATATCCGGCGTCGGGCTACTTACGGCCCGACCCTAATTCACCTACTCAAGGAAGAGTACGATGTTCAAGAAATATACAAGCTGTCTCCTGCTGCTCTGCGCGTTAGCGATGAGTCACACGGCGTGGGCCAACGATAACGCCTCCAGAAAACCGTTGACCCTCTACCTGGTTCTCCACGACGACATTTCACATTACAACACCCACGAATTGCGCCAGGATTACTTCGCCTGGCTTATCAAGGACCTGGAAAGTTTCACGGATCGTTATGTGCGACTGGCGTTCATTAGCGACGTCCCGGGCCTCACGGATTTCGCTTATCAAAATGATGATGTGGACGAAACCTATTACGCCTGGAAGAACAAGATGGATCGGTATGTCTTCGACAACGGCATGCAACGCAACGCGACCACCAAATACCTCTTGTTGACTCAGAACAGGATCAACTCGGACACTCTGGGCGCGAGTACGGACAAGAGCTACACGGGCATAGCCTCACTGGAAACGTTCGCAATCCCCGCGCACGAACTGGGGCATATGCTCGGTGGCACTCATGAGGCCGCCGAGGTTCTCTACAAAGGCGGATGGTGGTGCCAAACGAATATCGTCGAAAAACACGGAGACCTATACTCCAACTGCTATGTCTACAGCGACGCGAACAAGCAAATCATTGCTGAGCATCTGAACAGGCACCCTTGAAGCAACACTCGCCGCTCTTTGGCATTGCCAGGAGCGGCCCTTGTCATGGGGAATCTGGTGCCACCGCACTTTCCAGCTTGCGCCACAACAGCCGGACATTGGCCTTGCGAACCAGCGCGCAGCGGTACAACCGAATCTCCAGCGGGACGTGCCACTGAGTGCCGCCGCAGATGACCAGTTCGCCTCGTTCGAGCTCCGCCGTCACGCTCAGGCGCGGCACCCACGCGATACCCAGCCCCTGCAGCGCCATGCCCTTGAGGCTGTCGGCCATCGCCGTTTCGTAAATCGTCGTGAAGCGCACGCTGCGCTGGCGCAACAGCAGGTTTACCGAGCGACCCAGAAACGCACCCGCGCTGTACGCCAGCAGCGGCACGCTCTGTTCCCCTTCCAAGTCGAACAGCGGGCGCCCCTCCTCATCGGTTGAGCAGACTGGCAGCATTTCGGTCACGCCCAGGTGCAGCGACGGGAAGATCTCGGCGTCCATTTGCAGCGCAGCGTCGGGGTCGTAGAACGCCAGCATCAGGTCGCAACCGCCTTCACGCAGCGCATGCACCGCGTCGCCGACGTTGGTAGCGACCAGGCGCGTGGCGATGTTCAGCCCTTCGTTGCGCAGCTGCGCTATCCAGCGCGGGAAGAAGCTCAGCGCCAGCGAGTGCGCAGCGGCGATCTGCATGACCTCGCCCTGCCCGCTTTCCAGATGGTGCAAATGACGCAGCACCTCGCCGAGCTGGTCGACCACTGTCCTCGCGGTGACAAGGAATAACTGCCCCGCCGCCGTCAGCTCGATTGGCGTGCGCGAGCGATTGACCAGCGTCAGGCCAAGGGCCGCTTCAAGGCTGCGAATGCGCCGGCTGAAGGCCGGTTGCGTGACAAACCGACGCTCCGCCGCCTGGGAAAAACTGCGGGTCGCGGCCAGCGCACTGAAGTCTTCCAGCCATTTGCTTTCCAGGTTCATCGTTTCTCCAGCCTTAAAAGTTGCGCATTCGCGGGTGCGAACAGGAGCCTCATACACTGATTCACACGCTCGTCACAATCCCCGCGTCACAGGGCCATTATGCCGATTGTGCATAGGGCAGCGTTTTACAGCATTGGTCCAGAATAGCCCACAGGCCTAGTATCAAGGGCGTTCCGGCTTAGTCCGTGCCCATCTTGAGACTTTCTCTATCATGTCCTCCGCTGCATCATTTCGCATCGAAAAAGACTTGCTTGGCGTTCTCGAAGTACCCGCTGAAGCGTATTACGGCATCCAGACCCTACGCGCAGTGCACAACTTCCGCCTCTCTGGCGTTCCGCTT
Organism: Pseudomonas sp. W2-17; assembly: GCF_041060445.1. Taxonomy (NCBI): domain Bacteria; kingdom Pseudomonadati; phylum Pseudomonadota; class Gammaproteobacteria; order Pseudomonadales; family Pseudomonadaceae; genus Pseudomonas; species Pseudomonas sp. W2-17. Next base: position 191,227 of record NZ_JAUFNS010000005.1, read on the forward strand.
TCGCACTACCCCAAGCTGGTCGTAGCGCTGGCGATGGTCAAGCAGGCAGCGGCGGATGCAAACCATCAACTGGGCCATTTGAGCAACGAGAAGCATGCGGGCATCAGCGAAGCCTGCGCACGACTGATCCGCGGTGATTTCCACGATCAGTTCGTCGTCGACATGATTCAAGGCGGCGCCGGCACCTCCACCAACATGAACGCCAATGAAGTCATCGCCAACATCGCGCTCGAAGCGATGGGCCATGCCAAGGGCGAATACAAACACCTGCACCCGAACAACGACGTGAACATGGCGCAGTCCACCAACGACGCCTACCCGACGGCCATTCGCCTGGGTTTGCTGTTGGGCCACGACGCACTGCTCGCCAGCCTCGACAGCCTGATTCAGGCGTTCGCGGCCAAAGGTCACGAGTTCAACCACGTGTTGAAAATGGGCCGTACCCAATTGCAAGACGCGGTGCCCATGACCTTGGGTCAGGAATTCCGCGCCTTCGCCACCACCTTGACTGAAGACCTCAACCGCCTGCGCAGTCTGGCGCCTGAGCTGCTGACCGAAGTCAATCTGGGCGGCACTGCCATCGGTACCGGCATCAACGCCGACCCCGGTTATCAGCACCTGGCCGTTCAGCGTCTGGCGACCATCAGCGGCCAGCCGCTGGTGCCGGCTGCCGACCTGATCGAAGCCACCTCCGACATGGGCGCTTTCGTGCTGTTTTCCGGCATGCTCAAGCGCACTGCGGTCAAGCTGTCGAAGATCTGCAACGACCTGCGCCTGCTCTCCAGCGGTCCGCGCACCGGCATCAACGAAATCAATCTTCCGGCGCGTCAGCCAGGCAGCTCGATCATGCCGGGCAAGGTCAATCCGGTGATTCCGGAGGCGGTGAACATGTGCGCCTTCGAAATCATGGGCAACGACCTGGCGCTGACCATCGCTGCCGAAGGCGGTCAATTGCAGCTGAACGTGATGGAGCCGTTGATCGCCTACAAGATCTTCGACTCGATTCGCCTGCTACAGCGCGCCATGGACATGCTGCGCGAGCACTGCATCGTCGGCATCACCGCCAACGAAGTGCGCTGCCGTGAACTGGTCGAGCACTCGATCGGCCTCGTCACTGCGCTGAACCCGTACATCGGTTACGAAAACGCCACCCGTATCGCCCGCGTCGCCTTGGAAACAGGCCGTGGCGTGCTGGAGCTGGTGCGCGAAGAGGGCCTGCTCGATGACGTCATGCTGGCGGACATCCTGCGCCCCGAGAACATGATTGCGCCGCGACTCGTGCCCTTGAAGGCTTGATCCGTCCGGCCCCCTTGCGACACTTGCAACACGATCACCAGGCTGAGGGTCTAGACACCCCTCACCCTTTTGAGGGCCGGGAGCACACGCTTCCAGGCCCTTTTTTTTGCCCGGCTTCATTTGGGCATGAAACAAACCGGATAAAGACTCCAATAACGCGCGCCGGTATAGTGCGCACCCTCTAAGAAAGCGAGGAAACACCAATGCTTGAAGTCATCAACGACTTCCTCTCGGGAAAAGTACTGATCGTGCTCATTGTTGGGCTCGGTGGATATTTCACGATTCGCTCGCGTTTCGTTCAGTTCCGTCACTTCTTTCACATGTTTGCGGTGTTCCGCGACAGTCTGCGCAGCAGCGCGGGCCAATTGAGTTCGTTCCAGGCCCTGATGCTGAGCCTTGCCGGCCGCGTCGGCGCCGGTAACATCGCAGGCGTCGGCATCGCGGTCACCCTCGGCGGACCCGGCGCGGTGTTCTGGATGTGGGTCACTGCGCTGGTCGGCATGGCGAGCAGCTTTTTCGAATGCTCACTCGGCCAGCTGTACAAACGCTGCGACGCCGAAGGCCAATACCGCGGCGGCCCGTCGTATTACATTCAGCACGGCCTGGGCAAACGCTGGCTGGGCATGATCATGGCGGTGTTGTTGCTGGTGACCTTCGGTTTCGCCTTCAACGGCCTGCAATCCCACGCCGTGACCCACTCGCTCAACGACGCCTTCAAGATCTCGCCAGGCTACGCCGGCGTCGGTCTGGCGATTCTGCTGGGCCTGGTGTTCGTCGGCGGGATCAAGCGCATCGCCAAGGTCGCCGACCTGCTGGTGCCGATCAAGACGCTGGTCTACATCGCCGTCACGCTGTATGTCATCGGCGTGCAGTTCGAACACGTTCCGCACATGCTGATGACCATCGTCAAAAGCGCGTTCGGCATGGATGAAGTGTTCGGTGGCCTGATCGGCAGCGCCATTGTCATGGGCGTCAAACGTGGCGTATTCGCCAACGAAGCCGGCCTGGGCAGCGCACCCAACGTGGCAGCGGTGGCTCAGGTCGAGCACCCGGTGGCGCAAGGTGTGGTTCAAGCGTTCAGCGTGTTCCTCGACACCTTCGTCATCTGCACCTGCACCGCATTGCTGATCCTGCTGTCGGGTTTCTACACCCCCGGCTTCGAAGGCGATGGTATTGCCCTGACGCAGAACTCCCTCGCCGCCGTCGTCGGTGACTGGGGCAAGCTGTTCATCAGTGTGGCGCTGGCGCTGTTCGTGTTCACCTCGATTCTCTACAACTACTACCTTGGCGAAAACAGCCTGCGCTTCCTGCTGGGCGAGAACCGCAAGGCGATCTTCGGCTACCGCGTGTTGGTTCTGGCGTTGATCCTGTGGGGTGCGGTCGAGGATCTGGGCACGGTGTTCGCCTTCGCCGACATCACCATGACGCTGCTGGCCTTCGTCAACCTGATCGCGCTGGCGATGCTGTTCAAAATCGCGCTGCGGGTGCTGAAAGACTACGATGCCCAGCGTAAAGCCGGCATCAAGACGCCGGTTTTCGACTCCAGCCAGTTCCCCGATCTGGACCTGGACCTCAAAGCCTGGCCAAAGCCCGACGCTGCGCAGCCTGCAGCACACGCGGCAGCGATCGGCGGCAAACCGGTCACGGACGCGCGTTGATCATCTGAACGTCAATCAAGGGAGACAGGCATGAATCGCGAACACCACGCATCAGCCCGCCAGGTAATGGTCCTGTATACCGGTGGGACCATCGGCATGCAGGCCAGCGAAAACGGGCTGGCACCTGCCTCCGGCTTTGAGGCACGCATGGCTGAGCAACTGGCTGCATTGCCCGAAAGGGTGGTGCCGCAGTGGTCGTTCCGCGAAATGTCCCCCCTGATCGACAGCGCTAACATGACGCCTGCCTACTGGCAGCGCTTGCGTGAGGCGGTAGTCGACGCGGTTGAGGTTCAGCATTGCGATGCCGTGCTGATCCTGCATGGCACCGATACCCTGGCCTACAGCGCAGCGGCCATGAGTTTTCAACTGTTGGGCCTGAATGCCCCTGTGGTGTTCACCGGGTCCATGTTGCCAGCGGGCGTTCCCGACAGCGATGCCTGGGAAAACGTCAACGGCGCCTTGCAGGCCTTGGGTCAAGGGCTTGCCGCGGGAGTGCATCTGTACTTCCACGGCGAGCTGCTCGAACCGACGCGCTGCGCGAAGATTCGCAGCTTCGGCCGTAATCCGTTCGCGGCGCTCAACCGCGCCCGGGGTGGTGAGGCGGCATCGGGTTTACCTGCGGCGCTGGATTATCGCCAGCCCAAGCAACTGGCAAACGTTGCGGTGCTGCCGCTGTTTCCCGGCATCGGCGCTGCTCAGCTCGACGGCATGATCGACAGCGGTACTCAAGGTCTTGTGTTGGAATGCTTCGGCAGCGGCACTGGGCCCAGCGATAACGCCGACTTCCTCGCCAGCCTGCAGCGTGCGCATCAGCAAGGCGTCGTGGTTGTGGCGATTACCCAATGCCACGAAGGCGGCGTCGAACTGGATGTGTATGAGGCTGGCAGTCGGCTGCGGGACGTCGGCGTGCTGTCCGGCGGCGGCATGACCCGCGAAGCCGCGTTCGGCAAGCTGCATGCGCTGCTGGGGGCTGGACTGGAGGGGAATGAAGTGCGGCGGCTTGTTGAGCTGGACGTGTGTGGCGAGTTGCGCTGAGCGAGTAGCGCCGCTTAGATAATCGTCTGCAGGCCTTTGTCGGCGATGAACAACGACATTTCGCAAGAGCGTAAACCACAACCGGGCGGACAATGCCCGCTGTCCAGACGCTATGCTCGCGCAGAAAACACAATCCTGTGGGAGTGAGCTTGCTCACGAAGACGGCATTTCAGCCGCTGAAGATTCAGCGCGCCTTACCACCTCTTCGCGAGCAAGCTCGCTCCCACAATTAGTGTATCGGCAGGTGCATTTGCGGTGGTTTCATGTTTGCTGAGAGTGAGCTTGCTCGCGAAAGCGGCCTTTCAACCGCTGGATATCTCGTGGGTAGACCGTGCTCTTCGTACAGATGCGTCTCGTCAATCATGCCCTCTTACAGCGAGGGCATGACCTCATCGCGAATAAGCCACCTCAGCCGGCCGCTTGTCCATCGCATCCTGCAGCATTGAATTCAGATTGCCGGAGATGTTTTCGCACAGCGCTTTCATCTGGATCTCGTGCTCGGAGGCTTTGAAGGGGCTTTGCAGGTCGGTGCCGATTTTCTCGATTGCCAGCAGCATGAAGCCGACAACGGTGGACGCCAGCGGCGTGAACCAGCCCAGCGTTTCCACCAGACCGATCGGCACGATGATGCAGAACAGCGTGATGAACAGGCGCGGGAACGTCACGTACGGGTAAGGCAACGGGGTATTGGCGATGCGCTCCATGCCGCCCTGGTTGTTGGAGATTTCCACCAGCGTCGCTTCGAGCCGTTCCAGACGAATGCTGTCCAGGCGGCCGGCCTTGTATTCCTGAGCGATGATCGCCGCGGACTCATTGAGAATCGCGTTGGGGAAGTTGTTGGTGCGCGTGCGGCGCTCATACTCTTCCCGGGAAATCATCGCGGTGACCTGCTCGCCACAATCACTGCCCTTCAAATGGGCCGACAGGCATTCGACAAAAGCGACGTGCCGGCGCAACAGCGTGGCCTTGACCGGGTTCAGGCCGTCTTCGTCATCAATGAACGTCAGCACCTGCCGGGCGAAGCTGCGGGAGTTATTGACCAGCGCACCCCATAACGTGCGCGCCTCCCACCAGCGGTTATACGCGCTGGTGTTGCGGAAGCTGGTCAGCACGACCAGCGCAGAACCCAACAGGGTCAGGGGCATCGATGGGAGGGTGATCTTGCGATCCAGAAACAGCATGAAGTCGACGGTGACGACGACGTCCCATATCAGCAGCCAGAACAAGGACCAGCCGATGTAGGTAAACGTCCGGATCATGGCCCGGTACTTCTTGACGATCAATTCCTGCAAAAGCCACCTCCGCAATGCGCTTAAACGGGTCGGCAAAGGCTCGACCCAAGGCTTCGAATACGTGAGAACAACTTCGTTCGTTACGCCCACAGGCTATATGTAACCAAATACGAGCGGAAAGCTGAATCGCTTCTCCACCGGGTCGACTGACAGATTGTTCATGGAACGATCACAGCCTCCGAGGGCTCAACACCTATCTGGATGCTTCCGCTACCCGTCACGAGGAGAACGTTAATGAGCTCGTCTGCCAACTCTCACTCCACCGAACGATCAGGCGCAGTGCGCACGTTTACGCCGCACACCGACCGCGACCAACTGACCATCAACACCATTCGCACCCTGGCCATGGATGCGGTGCAAAAAGCCAATTCCGGGCACCCCGGCACGCCGATGGCGCTTGCCCCTGTGGGCTACACGCTGTGGAAAGATTTCCTGCGCTACCACCCGGAACACCCTGACTGGCCAAACCGCGACCGCTTCGTGCTATCGGTCGGTCACGCTTCAATGCTGCTTTATTCGCTGCTGCACCTGGCCGGTGTGATCGAGATCGACGAACACGGCAAGCCGTCGGGTAAACCTGCGGTGAGCCTTGAGGACATCAAGCAGTTTCGCCAGATGGACTCCAAAACCCCGGGTCACCCCGAATACCGCATGACCACCGGCGTGGAGACCACCACTGGCCCGCTGGGTCAGGGTTGCGCCAACAGCGTCGGCATGGCGATGGGCGAGCGCTGGCTGGGGGAGCACTTCAACACGCCGGGCGCGACGCTGTTCGACTACAGCGTTTACGTGCTGTGCGGCGACGGCGACATGATGGAGGGCGTAACCGCAGAAGCGGCCTCACTTGCCGGTCATTTGAAGCTGTCTAACCTGTGCTGGATCTACGACAACAACACCATCAGCATCGAAGGTCATACCGAGCTGGCTTACAGCGACGATGTGCAGAAGCGTTTCGAGGGCTACGGCTGGAAAACCCTGCACGTCAAGGACGCCAACGACGCCAACGCCCTGGCGAAAGCGTTGCAGACCTTTCAGCAAACCAGCGATGCACCGACCCTGATCGTGGTCGACAGCATCATTGGCTTCGGTTCGCCCAACAAACACAACACTTCTGCCGCCCACGGCGAACCGCTGGGCGACGACGAAATCAAGCTGACCAAAAAAGCCTACGGCTGGGATGAGAACAGCAGCTTCCTGGTGCCGGAAGATGCACGCCATTGCCTGCGTGATGCACTGCTCGACCGCAGCGGGGGCGATTACGACGCTTGGCTTGAGACCTTCAACCAGTTTGAAAAGGACCAGCCAGAGCTCGCCGATCAGCTCAAGCGCATGCGTGCCGGTGAGATGCCCGAAGGCTGGCAAGACAAGCAGATGAACTTTGAAGCCGACGCCAAAGGCATTGCGTCCCGCGCGTCCGGTGGCAAGGTGCTGAACGCCTTCGCCGAGCAGATTCCGTGGCTGATTGGTGGCTCCGCAGACCTTTCGCCGTCGACCAAAACCAATCTGACGTTCGACGGTGCGGGTAGCTTCGAAGCGAGCAATTACAGCGGTCGAAACCTGCACTTCGGTATCCGCGAACATGCCATGGGCTCAATCGCAAACGGCCTGGCCCTGTCCTATATCCGCCCGTACACCTCGACGTTTCTGGTGTTCAGCGATTACATGAAGCCGCCGATCCGTCTGGCGTCGATCATGGAATTGCCCGTTATTTTCGTCTTTACCCATGATTCCATCGGCGTCGGCGAAGACGGCCCGACACACCAGCCCATCGAGCAACTGACTCAGCTGCGGGCAACCCCCGGTGTGCTGACGATTCGTCCGGGCGATGCCAACGAAACGGCCGAAGCCTGGAAAATAGCGCTGGCGCAAACCAGCAGACCGTCCTGCCTGGTGCTGTCCCGCCAGCCGTTGCCGACCCTCGATCGCTCGAAATACGCCGCCGCCGAGGGCCTGACTAAAGGCGCGTACGTGCTGGCCGATGCGGTAGAAGGCAAAGTGGACGTGATCTTGATCGCCACTGGCAGCGAGGTCGGCATGACCGTCGAAGCGTTCGAGAAGCTCAAAGCCGAAGGGGTTGCGGCGCGAGTGGTGTCGATGCCGAGTTGGGAATTGTTCGAGGATCAGGACAAGGCCTATCGCGACGGCGTGCTGCCGCCGGATGTCAAAGCCCGAGTGGTGGTGGAACAGGCGGGGCCGGTGGGCTGGGATCGGTATGTCGGGCAGACCGGCGCGAAGATTGTGATGAACACCTTCGGTGCGTCGGCCCCCATCGAGAAGCTGCAGGCCAAGTATGGATTTACGGCGGAAAACATCGCCAAGCTGGCGAAGGAGCAGATCGCCGGTTAATCCTGTGTGAGAGCGTTTGCCCGCACCTCGCGGGCAAGCGCCGTCCTTCCTTCAGATCACTCGATCAGCACCCGGTCAGAACAGCAGGCCGACGTTCGCCCTCAAAGAATATCGGCCGAATCCGCACGCCCACTGCGTTGCCCGCAAAGGCAGCAACCAGCCAAAGCCAGCCGTGCAGGCTGCCTGAGGCGATCCCGCTGAAGTACGCGCCGATGTTGCAGCCGTAGGCCAGGCGCGAGCCATAGCCCAGCAATAAGCCGCCAATCACTGCGGCAATCAACGAACGTGTCGGGATTTTCAGACTCGGGGCGAATCGTCCTGCAAGGCCTGCCGCCACTGCCGCACCCAGCATGATGCCGATGTCCATGACGGTGGTGATGTCCTCCCACACCGGCGCAGCCAAGGCCTTGGCATTCGCTGGCATCTGCCAGAACGGCCAACTGCCCACATCCACGCCCAGCCCACCGGCGACTTTTGCACCCCACAGCGCGAAGGCCGAAGTGATTCCCCAGGGGCGACCTGCCAATGCCAGCGTGGCGTAGTTGAGCAGCGCCAACCCTACCGCGCCCCACACCAGCGGCCAGGGACCACGGAGAAAACGACGCAGGCCAACGTGCTCACTGGTGACAGCCGCTTCCAGTTCGCCGTACCGACGCTTTTCCAGTCTGACGGTCACAAGGGCAATGACCGCGAACAGCGCCAGACTCATCAGCAACGCCGGAACCACGCCGAACGTTTTAACGATGGAGGTCGCGGGGAACGACGGCAGCGAGAACCACCAATCGACGTGATGCGTGGCGATCAGCGAGCCAATGATGAAGAACAGCAAGGTCACGAGCATCCGGGCATTGCCGCCGCCAACGGTGAACAGCGTGCCGGACGCACAACCGCCGCCCATTTGCATACCGATGCCGAAGATGAAAGCGCCAAAGACAACGGACACACCGGCCGGCGCCACAAGACCAGTGACCGGCATGCCGAACAGTGTGCCTGCACCCAGCGCCGGGAAGAACAACACCACCGCGACGGTCAGCATCACCATCTGCGCGCGCAAACCGGCGCCCCGTCGTTCGTTGATGAACACTCGCCAGGCCGAGGTGAAGCCGAAGGCGGCGTGATACAGCGTGAGGCCCAGCGCAGCGCCAACGATCAGCAACAGCACTTGCCTGCCGCCAACGGCGGATTGCAGAAACAGAGCGCCGACCACCAGCAAAAGGAAAGCGATCAGCGGCGCGCCGAGCTTGCGCTGCGGCGCCGCGGAGAGAGGAAGACTCATAGGCGTATCTCGGAGAAGGATTGCGATGGGCGCGAGTATACGCCGGTGCCTGCTGGATGATGCGCCAACGCCGCCATCGGCTTCAGCACCATCAAACCCGCCACGCACTTCGCAATCGCGCCAGTGCCGAGGCGATGTCGGCCTCGGGCACCGCCGCAAACCCCAGTACCAGACCGGCCCGATCATCCACCGGCGCCTCTGAATCCGGCAGCCAATACTCACTCAACGGTGCGACCTCGACGCCGACACTTTCCGCCTGGGCGACCAGTTCCATTTCACGCTTTAACGTGTCCACCGCGACGGTGACATGCAGCCCTGCAAGCGGCTTGATCATTGGGCTGCAACCCGCAAGCGCCTGCGGCCAGCCGGCCAGCAGTGCGTCGCGTCGGCTCAAGGCAGCCCGGCGCATGCGGCGGATATGCCGCTGAAAGTGACCCGCAGCGATGAACTCGGCCATGACCATCTGCGTGCCCACTTCGGAATGACGCATGTCCACGGCCCGGCGCCGACTGAACGGCTCCACCAAGTTGCGCGGCAACACCAGATAACCCAAGCGCAGCGCCGGAAACGCGACCTTGCCGAACGTCCCGACGTACAGCACGCGACCGCTACGATCCAGCGCTGCCAACGGCGCCAGCGGGGCGCCGCTGTAGCGGTATTCGCCATCGTAGTCGTCTTCAACGATCCAGCCCTGATTGCGCTCGGCCCACGCGAGCAGTTCCAGGCGCCGCGCCAGACTCATCGTCACGCCCAACGGGTATTGATGAGAGGGCGTCACGTACGCCAACTTGCAGCCTGAGTCATCCAGAGCTGGACTGCGCATGCCCTCGGCGTCAACTGCCATGCCCTTCAACGTAGCGCCGGCCACCCCGAAGGCATGACCGGCCGCGCGGTACCCCGGATTTTCGATCGCCACCACGTCGCCCTGCTCAAGCAGCAGCTGTGCACAAAGGGTGATCGCCTGTTGCGCACCATTGGTGATCACAATTTGCTCAGGTGCGCAGCGTAAGTCGCGGGAAGTCCTCAGATAAGCAGCAATGAGCTCTCGCAGGCGCCATTCGCCAGCCGGGTCGCCGTAGCCGAGATGTTGAAGGCCCGGCTTGCGCCAGAAAGCCGCGTGGAGCTTGCCCCACGTGTCGAAAGGGAACAGATCGAATGCCGGAACACCCGTGCGAAACGCCTTGGGCAGGCCACTTTTCGGAGGCCGTAAATGATGCTGATCAAGCGTGTGCATCGCTGTGCTGTGGATAAGATTGTTGGACAGTTCAGCGTTCGAAACAGGCAATTTTGTGGATAACCCTGTTGATAAGCCTGGTGATAACCCTGTGGACAGTTGTGTGGATAGTTTTTTCGCAGCCAGTGGTTTTTCTCTCAGGAGTGCCACGTAAGTACCATCGCCCACGCGGCTTTCGGTAAAGCCCTCAGCGTAGAGCTGGTCATAAGCGCGCATCACGCTGTTGCGGGAGATGCCGAGGGACAACGCCAGATCCCGGCTCGCCGGCAAGCGCGTGCCTCCCGACACGCGCCCGTCGAGGATGCGCTCGCGCAGTGTCTGATAGAGCTGGCGGCTAAGACCCTGGCGGCGATTCAGCTCGATGCCGGCGAAATCGAACGTCAGCGCGGGTATGGGTGCGTGCATGGCATTGGCCCTATGAGATAGACCATTAATGGCTCTTACAACGAACCAATAGGCTGCCTAGGATTGGCCCAGCCGCCAAGGAAAATCTCATGTACACGCCCAGCTATTTCAACGATGAAAACCTCGCCAGCCTGCACGGGCAGATCGACGCCACACGCCTGGCGACACTGGTCACTTTTGACGAGACCGGATTGCAGGCGAGTCATATCCCTTTGTTGCTCGAGCCGACTCAGGGTCCGCAAGGCACGCTGTACGGGCATCTGGCCAAGGCCAATCCGCAATGGAAAGCCCTTGAGACGGGCGCCGAAGCGCTGCTGATTTTCCAGGGGGCGGACGCCTACATCAGCCCGTCCTTCTACGCAGCCAAGGCCGAGCACGGCAAAGTCGTCCCTACGTGGAATTATCTGGCGGTGCACGCCTACGGCCGTGCCGATGTGTTCACTGATCCCGAGCGGCTGTTGCGCGTTGTTACCGGCCTGACCGACAAACACGAAGCGGGCCGCGCTGAGCCCTGGGCTGTCAGCGACGCACCCGCCGATTACATCGAGAAAATGCTCAACGGCATCGTCGGCTTTGCAATCCCCGTCGAGCGGCTGGAAGGCAAGCGCAAGCTCAACCAGAACCGCAGCGCCGCAGACATCGCCGGCGTGAGCAAAGGCCTTGCACTCAGCCAGGACCCATCCGATCAGAAAATCGCTCAGTTAATGAGCCAGGGAGCACCGCGTGTCTGACCTCCACATCCGTCCCGTCACCACCGAAGATCACGACGCCTGGCTGCCGTTGTGGCAGGCCTATCTGACTTTCTATAAGACCACGCTGGCCGATGCGGTTTCACAGAGCACCTGGCAGCGGTTTCTGGACAGCAGCGAGCCCACCAATGCCGCCCTCGCCTGGCAGGACGGCAAAGCGGTGGGCATGGTGCATTTTATTTATCACCGCTCGAACTGGAGCATCAGCAATGCCTGCTATTTGCAGGACTTGCTGGTGGTGCCGGAACAGCGCGGCACGGGCGTTGGCCGACAACTGATCGAATACGTCTACGCGACCGCCAAACGGGACGGTGCCGACAAAGTCCACTGGCTCACCCACGAGACCAACGCAACCGCCATTCAGCTCTACGAGCGCATCGCTGAGCGCCCGGGCTATATTCAATTTCGCAAACCGTTGTAAGACAGGGACTCTCGATATGTCGGATCTTGAAAACTGGCAACCGGCCAAGCTGCCGGATGCCCGCACGCTGCAAGGACGCTTTATTCGTCTGGAAAAACTCAACGCCGCCCGCCATGGCGATGGGCTGTGGGATGCACTGGAAGGCCCGGCTGCTGACCGCAAATTGTGGGATTACCTGTTCGTGGGCCCGTTTCCAGAGCGCGGCCCATTCGATGACTATCTCGCCGGGCTGGAAGGCTCGACCGATCCATGGTTCTACACCGTCATTGATCAACAGACCGGCGCCATCGACGGCTTTCTGGGCTTGATGTCGATTTTCCCGAGTGCAGGCCGCATCGAAATTGGCCATGTGACCTTCGGCGCCTCAATGCAACGCACCCCCAAGGCAACGGAAGCGGTTTACCTGCTGGCGAGGGAATCCTTTGCTCTGGGCAATCGTCGTCTGGAATGGAAATGCAACGCCAACAACGCCCGTTCCAAGCGTGCGGCGGAGCGCTTCGGATTCAGCTTCGAGGGCACTTTCCGCCAGCATTCCGTGTTCAAGGGTCAGAATCGGGATACGGCCTGGTACTCGATCATCGACAGCGAATGGCCTGCAATACAACAGGCGTTCGAAGCATGGCTGGCTGTGGATAACTTCCAGGACGGTGAGCAAATCAGGACGCTGGAGCAACTGCGCCACCGCTGAGAGCGTTGAGTCCCACAGCCGGAGACGCTTGGCTGAAGCAAAAAAAAGAGGAGCCACTAGAGCTCCCCCAGAGGTAACTGTTCGGCCTGCCGCTTTTGTGCGCGGCAGGCCGTTAACGATGTAGCAACTGTGTCAGCCCTCGATCTCAACCAGAATCTCGCCCGGGTTAACCCGATCGCCTTTAGCGACATGGATGGCCACGACCTTGCCAGCGACTGCCGCCTGAACTTCGGTCTCCATCTTCATCGCTTCGGTGATGAGCACTGCCTGACCGGCGCGGACGGCATCGCCTTCCTTCACCAGCACGTCGACGATATTGCCCGGCATCGAAGTGCTGACATGGCCTGGCTTACTGGCCTGGGCACGCTTGCCGATGCCACTGCCGACGAACTCATTGAGCGGCTCGAACACCACTTCTTCCGGCATGCCGTCGATGGACAGATAGAAGTGACGCTTGCCCTCGGCCTTGACGCCCACACCGGTGATATCAACGCGGTAGCTTTCGCCGTGAACGTCGATGACGAATTCGGTCGGAACGCCCTCGCCGCCGGCTCTCGCCACCGCGCCCGGCTCGGGAATCGGCAGCAACGGCTCTGGCGCCAGCGTGCCAGCCGCACGTTCTTCGAGAAACTTACGCCCGATGTCCGGGAACATCGCATACGTGAGCACGTCTTCTTCGCTGGTGGCCAGCCCGCCGATCTCGCCGCGCAGCTTGGTCATCTCCGGCTTGAGCAGGTCGGCCGGGCGTACGTCGATCAGCTCTTCGTTGCCGATGGCCTGACGGCGCAGCGTCTCGTCCACCTGCCCCGGCGCCTTGCCGTAGCCGCCAGTCAGGTAAAGCTTCACTTCGTTGGTGATGGTTTTGTAACGCTCGCCGGCCAGCACGTTGAAAAACGCCTGAGTGCCGACAATCTGTGAAGTCGGGGTCACCAACGGCGGATAGCCCAGGTCTTTGCGCACCCGCGGAATCTCGGCCAGCACTTCGCCCATGCGGTTCAACGCGCCCTGCTCTTTGAGCTGGTTGGCGAGGTTGGAGATCATGCCGCCCGGCACTTGGTTGACCTGCACGCGGGTATCGACCGCCGTGAATTCGCTTTCGAACTGGTGATACTTCTTACGCACCGCGTAGAAGTACAGGCCGATTTCCTGCAGCAGCTCCAGGTCCAGGCCGGTGTCGAATTCGCTGCCTTTCAGGGCCGCGACCATCGACTCAGTACCCGGATGGCTGGTACCCCAGGCGAAGCTGGAGATCGCGGTGTCGATGTGGTCAGCACCGTTTTCGATGGCCTTGAGCTGGCACATCGCGGCCAGGCCGGCCGTGTCGTGGGAGTGGATGAATACCGGCAGCGATTGCTCGGCCTTCAGCGCCTTGACCAGCTCGCCCGTGGCATAGGGGGTCAGCAGACCGGCCATGTCCTTGATCGCGACGGAATCACAGCCCATCGCTTCCATCTCTTTGGCTTGGGCCACAAACGCGCCAATGGTGTGCACCGGGCTGGTGGTGTACGCGATCGTGCCCTGGGCATGTTTACCGGAAGCCTTCACCGCTTCAACCGCCACACGCAGATTGCGCACGTCGTTCATGGCATCGAAGATGCGGAACACGTCGATACCGTTGTCCGCCGCCTTGGCGACGAATGCCCTGACCACGTCATCGCTGTAGTGGCGATACCCCAGCAGGTTCTGACCGCGAAGCAGCATTTGCAGACGCGTATTGGGCAGCGCCGCGCGCAATTGGCGCAGGCGTTCCCACGGATCTTCCTTCAGAAAGCGCACACAGGCGTCGAAGGTCGCACCGCCCCACACTTCCAGCGACCAGTAGCCGACTTTGTCGAGCCTGTCGCAGATCGGCAGCATGTCCTCGGTGCGCATGCGGGTCGCCAGCAGAGACTGGTGGGCGTCGCGCAAAATGGTGTCGGTGACGAAGATCTTTTTAGACATTTGAATCTCCTTTTGGCCACAAGCCTCAAGCGACAAGCTGCAAGTAAAAGCCGAACGCACTCTTGCTTGAAGCTTGCCGCTTACAGCTTGTAGCTGCTTTGTTCAAAGCCCCGCATGGGCAGCGATGGCGGCGGCGATGGCTAGGGCCAGCTCCTCGGGTTTGCGCTTGATCGAGTAATTGGTGAGCTCGGGATGGCTCTCCACGAAGCTGGTATTGAACTGGCCGCTGCGGAATTCCGGGTTACGCAGGATTTCCTGGTAATACGCGGCCGTGGTCTTCACCCCTTGCAGACGCATGTCATCCAGCGCACGCAGGCCGCGGTCCATTGCCTCCTCCCAGGTCAACGCCCAGACGATCAGCTTCAGGCACATGGAGTCGTAATACGGCGGAATGGTATAGCCGGTATAGATCGCCGTATCGGTGCGCACGCCGGGCCCGCCGGGCGCGTAATAACGGGTGATCTTGCCGAAGCTCGGCAGGAAGTTGTTTTTCGGGTCTTCTGCGTTGATGCGGAACTGCAACGCGAAACCACGATGGATGATGTCTTCCTGCTTCACCGACAGCGGCAGCCCCGAGGCGATGCGGATCTGCTCGCGGACGATGTCGATCCCGGTGATTTCCTCGGTGATCGTGTGCTCGACCTGTACGCGGGTGTTCATCTCCATAAAGTACACCTCGCCCTCGGCGAGCAGGAACTCCACGGTGCCGGCGTTCTCGTAGCCCACGGCCTTGGCGGCGCGCACGGAAAGGTCACCGATGTAGGCGCGCTGCTCCGGCGTCAGCTGAGGGCTTGGGGCGATTTCGATGAGCTTCTGGTTGCGGCGCTGGATCGAGCAATCCCGCTCGAACAGGTGCACGACGTTGCCGAAGCTGTCGCCAAGGATCTGCGCTTCGATGTGCTTGGGATTGACGATGCACTTTTCGAGAAAGACCTCAGCCTTGCCGAACGCCTTGGTGGCCTCGGAGATGACTCGAGGGAACGCCTGTTCCAGCTCTTCCCGGCTGTTGCAGCGACGAATGCCGCGACCGCCGCCGCCCGAAGTGGCCTTGAGCATGACGGGGTAACCGATGCGATCGCCTTCAACCAGTGCTTCGGCGATGTCGGCCACGTTGCCTTCCGTGCCGGGCGTCACCGGTACGCCGGCCTTGATCATGCTGCGGCGGGCTTCGGTTTTGTCGCCCATGCGGCGGATCACTTCAGCGGACGGACCGATGAACTTGATACCCCGTTCGGCGCAGATATCCGCCAACTCTGCGTTTTCCGATAGAAATCCGTAGCCAGGGTGCAACGCGTCGCAGCCGGTTTCCACGGCGAGGTTCACCAATTTGCGCGGATTCAAATAGCCTTCGAGGGGGTCCGAGCCGATGCCATAGGCCTCGTCGGCACGCTTCACGTGGAGCGCGTGACGGTCCGCGTCGGAATAGATCGCCACCGAGCGGATGCCCATTTCGGCGCACGCGCGCACGATCCGAACAGCGATTTCCCCACGGTTGGCGATCAGGATTTTTTTTATCACTGGTATTTCCTCGACCGATTAGCAGACGGACCAGATGGCTGGCCAATACCGCGCGACATTCCGTTACTGCATGTTGCTCGCAGATGAAGCCACCCTATGACGAATCAGCAATTAACAAAAATGAGTAAATATTGGGTGAACCATAAGCAAAACCTTATAGTTACCAGTATCAGTTAGCCGGTCGGGGGTAGAAAGATGCGTAAGTCATTGATGCGCATGACGTTGCGGCAATTGCGGATCTTCAATGAGGTCTGCGACTTGCGTTCTTACAGTCGAGCGGCCGAAGAAATGTCGCTGACGCAGCCCGCAGTGAGCTTGCAAATGCGCCAGTTGGAAGAGCTGGTCGGCCAGCCGCTGTTCGAATACGTGGGTAAAAAACTCTATCTCACGGAAGCAGCCGAAGCGCTGCAGCTCGCCAGTCGCGACATCTTCGGTCGGCTGGAGAACCTCGACATGCAGCTGTCCGACATGCAGGGCTCCCTGCAGGGGCAACTCAAACTGGCGATTGAATCCAGCGCAAAGTATTTCGTTCCCCACCTGTTTGCAGCTTTCAAGCGCAAATACCCGGAAGTCATGCTTAACCTTACGGTCGTCAATCGGGCGCAGGTGATTCGGCGGCTGTCGGATAACCGTGATGATCTGGTCGTCATGTCGATGGTCCCCCAGGACATGGGCCTGGAGTTTTTGCCCTTCCTGAATAATCCGATCGTTGCCGTGGCGCAGCCGGACCATCCGTTGACGCTATTGCCCAATCCGACGCTGAAGGATCTGGAAACGGCAACGCTGGTGGTACGAGAACAGGGTTCGGGGACGCGCAAGGCGTGCGAGGAGTATTTCAAGGAGAAGCGCATTCATTTCGAGCACACGCTGGAGGTGTCCTCGGCCGAGGCGCAGCGTGAATGCGTGGTGGCGGGGCTTGGCGTTGCGCTGCTGACACGCCATGCGTTAAGCCTGGAACTTGCCACTGGCACGCTGATTGAGCTGCCAGTGGCCGAATTACCGCTGTACCGAAGCTGGTGCGTCGTGCAGGCGCGGGACAAACGTCTGTCGCCGGTGGCTCACGCGTTCCTGTCATTCATTCGCACGGAGCGTACGCAGATCAGCGAGCTGGTGGCGCGCTTTGATGGCCACCTTCCGAAGCGTTAGCGCTCTGCCAGAAGTGGGCGCTGGCGCTGTCCAGGTAGCTTGAGAGCTCCTGATTCAGGCGGCGTTCTTCGGAATGGCTTTCGATCGCACGCCGGAACGCCATGCGGCGCTGGTCTTCCTGCTGACGGCGAGTCTTTGTGGAGGTGCTGTGCTGCTGCGAGTCATCGTAGTGCCGAGGCATATCCTGTCTCCCATTCGTGTGCGGGAGTACAGAGTGGCGGGACGCGGTGACGATCAGACGTCGGAAGCGTTACAGGTTGATGAATGATGCACGCCCAACTCCGTCTCAATCATTTGAAACACACTGCAAGTTCACGTCCTCGATTTCTGGATTAATGTCAGCGGGCAGGAAGCAAAACACATTCTCTTATTCAAGGAGCTACACCATGAACGTTATCGATACTAAAAACTGGTCCGCACGTATCAACAAAATGCCGTCGCTTGGAGGTGCAAGCCTGATAGTTACAGGAACCGTCACCGTAGAGAACAGCGCCACTGAGGCTGTTCTCGTGCTGCCACCCGTCCAGGACAAGTCCATGGGTCTGAGGCTGGAGCTTAAACTGGAACAAACGGGCGCAGGCGCAGCGGCTCTCACCGAAAAAACCGTTACATACTCGGTAGCCGGCTATGACAACACCACTCATGTGACTATTTTCAGTGAGGGAAAAGAGTTGATCCGTATTGATGATATTGAAGTCGTGTATTAATCAATCGGTCCAGTCTTGATATAAAAAACGCCATCCAGATTTGTTCTGGCTGGCGTTTTTATTTGTGGGTCCGCTGCACATTAAGTAAATAGCGCTGGACGATCAGTCCTCGGACGATTTGATCGACTTCGGCGACAACCGCAGGCTGCGCAAGCTGCGCTTCACGCTCTTCAGGTGATTGACCAGGCTCGGACCGCGCGCCATTGCAACGCCCATCGCCAGGACATCAATGACCACCAAGTGCGCAATACGCGAGGTCAGCGGCGTATAGATTTCGGTGTCTTCGTGCACGTCGATGGCGAGATTGACCGTGGACAGCTCGGCCAGTGGCGTCTGACTCGGGCACAGGGTGATCAGGTTGGCGCCGCTTTCGCGCACCAGATTGGCGGTGATCAGCAGGTCCTTTGAGCGACCGGACTGGGAAATACACACCGCAACGTCGGTGGGCTTGAGCGTTACAGCCGACATCGCCTGCATGTGCGGATCGGAGTAGGACGCCGCCGTCAGCAGTAGTCGGAAGAACTTGTGCTGGGCGTCAGCCGCCACCGCACCCGATGCGCCGAAACCGTAGAACTCGACACGATGCGCCGCCGCCATGACCGTCACCGCTGCCTGCAAGGCATGGGGGTCCAGCTTTTCGCGCACTTCTATCAGCGTGTGCAGCGTGGTGTCGAAAATCTTCAGGCTGTAATCGGCGACGGAATCGTCTTCGTGGATGGCGAACTGGCCGAAACTCGCGCCAGCGGCAAGGCTTTGCGCCAGCTTGAGTTTCAGGTCCTGAAAGCCGGTGCAGCCAATGGCGCGACAGAAACGCACGATGGTCGGCTCGCTGATACCGACCGCATGGGCGAGATCGGCCATGGAGCTGTGCATCACGGCCGCCGGATCGAGCAGCACGTGATCGGCTACTTTCAGCTCCGACTTGCGCAAGAGATGGCGTGACTGGGCGATGTGCTGCAACAGATTCAAAGGACAGGACTCAAGTGAAGGATGGGCCGGGCTGTAGCTTTCTTGTAGTTATACTACATGACCTGCAAACCGCACAGTTAAACGATCTCGCTGCGGTCAGCCGATCGCTGCTGAGGCTCAGGTCGCTTTGTAGTGTAGGGCTTTTCGCACAGGACTCCAGGGGCCGGTCAGCCGACTGCGCAGGATGCCGCCCATGACGCTGGCCTCCACCGGCCGACTGATCAAGTAGCCTTGCACCTCGTCGCAACCGTGAGACCTGAGAAACTCCAACTGTTCGCAATCTTCCACGCCTTCGGCCACCACCCGGAGGTCAAGACTGTGGGCCATCGCAATGATCGCCCGGGTAATCGCAGCGTCTTCTGCGCCTTCATTCAGACCACGAATAAAAACCTGATCGATCTTCACGCAGTGCACCGGAAAACGTTTCAGGTAGCTCAGCGATGAGTAGCCGGTGCCGAAGTCATCGATGGCCAGTTTTACGCCGAGTGCGCGCAGTTGCTGAAACGTCGTGATGATGTGCTCGACGCTCTCCAGTAGCTGACTCTCGGTGAGCTCAAGCTCCAGGTATTCGGGCTTGAGCCCGGTCTCTTCGAGCACTTGCCGAACGAGGCTGACCAGCTTGCCCTGACGCATCTGATGCACAGAGAGATTGACTGACACCCTTATAGGAGCGAGCCCCTCCCGCTGCCATTCGCAGGCCTGATGACACGCTTTACGCAGCACGAACTCCCCGATGTTGGCGATCAGGCCGGTCTCCTCCGCCAACCCGATAAACTCGCCGGGCGAAATCAGACCGCGCTCGGGATGACGCCAGCGCACCAGCGCTTCCGCCGAATTCAGGCGACCACTTTCCAGCTCCAGCTTCGGCTGATAGAAAACCTCCAGCTGCTCTTCTGCAATCGCGCGACGCAGCTGGATTTCCAGCTGCAAACGACCCGGCGTGCCCGCCTCAAGGCTTTCGGTGAAGAACTGAAAATTGTCGCCGCCCAGGTGTTTGGCGTGTTGCATGGCCATATTTGCCTGGCTGACCAACGCGGCGATGTCCCGTGCAGAACCCGGCAGCAACGCGATGCCGATGGAGGCGCTGACCACCAACTCATGGCCGCAAACCGATATCGGCGAGCGCAGTTTTGCCAACAGGCGCGTCGTGATCCGCGCCAGTGTGGTCAGGTTGCCGTGGCTGTCGAACAGCACGGCAAACTCGTCCGCTGACAAACGCGCGACGGTATCGGCATCGGTGACATGGGCGTTGAGCCTGCGCGCGACAAGGCGAAGCAACTGGTCAGCGGTATCGTGACCCAGGCTGTCATTGAGCAATTTGAAGCGATCAAGGTTGATGTGCAGCAAAGCCAGCGTGCGCCCGCCATGACGCGCACGCTGATTGGCCTCACGCAGCCGCTCATTGAACAGCGCGCGATTGGCGAGGCCGGTCAGCTCATCGTAATGGGTCAGATAACGCGTACGTTCTTCGTACTGGCGCGTCAGTTCGCGGTTGAGCTCGTCGCTTTCGGCCTGGGCCTGTTGAAGGTGCTCGATGAGCGCCACGTTCTGAAATCGCCGGATCAGGCCCCGCTCGATCAAACGGTTGACCTGCGCAGCCACCACGATAAGCGCCAGCAGCAGAATCAGTCCGAGCCAGCCCCAGCCATGGCATTGGGGGTCGCCGGTCCAGAACAGATAGAGAATGGGCGGCAGCAGACATGGCAGCGTGAACGTGAGAAACGCCGGAATGCTCACGGCGTAGGCCACACTGGCAGACAGCGTCGCAGCGCCGATCAGGCCGAATACCCACGCCTGCTGGGCCAGGCTTTGCGCCGGCATCAGCACCAGCGCAGCGCTGGAAAGGGTGAACCCACTGACGCAGGCGCCGGCCAGAAACATGCGATTCCAGATCGGCTGCGATCGACGATCGAGTGATGCTGACCTGAACGCTGCGACTTGCAGCACGCGCAGACACACCAGCGCTGACAGCCAGCCCAGCCAGACGCCAACCAGCACGTAACGCTCGGGGCTCCAGAGCAGCCAGGCGCAGAGCAGACCATTGATGAACATGAACAGGGTCGGCAGCAGCGATCCCTGATAAAGAAGGCGGGTGCGCTCGACGGCAAGCTGGGTCGCGAACTGCTTGCAGATGACACGACGTGTCGCCACGGAGTCTGCCGGGGCTTCGGAACTGAAGGTCATGGCGTTTCTTATAATTGGGGGGCCTTGAACGTTCGCGGAGGATACACAAGGGATCGTCGAGACCAAACAGTCATCAATTAAAATCTACAGACGGCAAAAATGGGACCGGCCACATCATGACCGGCCAGCGTTAGGGTTTGCCCATGCCCTCACGGCACCCTAGAATGCCCCGATGCGCGATGACCTCTCCCTTCTGCTTAACTCCCTCAACGATGCCCAACGCCAGGCCGTAGCTGCCTCCGTGGGTCGTCAGTTGGTCCTGGCCGGCGCTGGTTCCGGCAAAACCCGTGTGCTGGTGCACCGTATCGCCTGGTTGATCCAGGTCGAGAACGCCTCGCCGCACTCGATCCTGTCGGTAACGTTCACCAACAAGGCGGCCGCGGAGATGCGCCATCGCATCGAGCAGCTGATGGGTATCAACCCGGCCGGCATGTGGGTGGGCACTTTCCACGGCCTGGCGCACCGCCTGCTGCGGGCGCACTGGCAGGAGGCGGGTCTGAACCAGAGCTTCCAGATCCTCGACAGCGATGACCAACAGCGACTGGTCAAGCGCGTCATGCGCGAGCTGAATCTGGATGAGCAGCGCTGGCCGGCACGGCAGGCGCAGTGGTTCATCAATGGCCAAAAAGACGAAGGGCTGCGCCCGAAACACATTCAGGCCTCGGGCGACCTGTTTCTGACGACCATGAAGTCGGTCTATGAGGCCTATGAAGCGGCTTGTCAGCGCGCCGGCGTCATCGACTTCTCTGAGTTGCTGCTTCGCGCGCTGGACCTATGGCGCGATAACCCGAGCCTGCTTGCGCACTATCAGCGTCGCTTCCGTCACGTGCTGGTAGACGAATTCCAGGACACCAACGCCGTTCAATACGCCTGGTTGCGCTTGCTCGCCCAGGGTGGCGACAGCCTGATGGTGGTCGGCGACGACGATCAGTCCATTTACGGCTGGCGCGGCGCGAAGATCGAGAATATTCATCAGTATTCCGAAGATTTCCCTGACACCGAGACCATTCGCCTGGAGCAGAACTATCGCTCTACCGCGAGCATCCTCAAGGCCGCCAACGGCTTGATCGTCAACAACACCGGGCGTCTGGGCAAAGAACTGTGGACGGACGTCGGCGATGGCGAGCTGATCAATCTGTACGCAGCGTTCAACGAACACGACGAAGCGCGCTACGTGGTCGAGACCATTGAGAGCGCGATCAAGACCGGTCTTGCGCGCAGCGACATCGCCATTCTGTATCGCTCAAACGCCCAGTCGCGGGTCCTCGAAGAGGCCTTGCTGCGCGAGCGCATCCCGTACCGTATCTACGGCGGCCAGCGATTCTTCGAGCGCGCCGAAATCAAGAACGCCATGGCGTATATGCGCCTGCTGGACGGGCGCGGTAACGATTCGGCGCTGGAGCGGGTCATCAACGTCCCGCCGCGCGGCATTGGCGAGAAAACCGTCGAAGCGATTCGCGAGCATGCGCGCCATGCCGACGTGTCGATGTGGGAGGCCATGCGCCTGCTGGTCGCCAACAAAGGCCTGACCGGTCGTGCGGCTGGGGCGCTGGGCGCCTTTATCGAACTGATCGAGAACCTCGCCGCCAAGGCCGCAGACATGCCGCTGCACCTGATGACCCAAACGGTCATCGAGCAGTCCGGCCTGATCACGTACCACAAGGAAGAAAAAGGCGAGAAAGGCCAGGCCCGGGTGGAAAACCTTGAGGAACTGGTCAGCGCCGCGCGCGCCTTCGAGAACAGCGACGAAGAGGAAGACCTGACGCCACTGGCTGCATTCCTCGGCCATGCCTCCCTGGAGGCGGGCGACACCCAAGCGGATGAGCACGAAGACAGCATTCAGCTGATGACGCTGCACAGCGCCAAGGGTCTGGAGTTCCCGTACGTGTTCCTGGTGGGCATGGAAGAAGGCCTGTTTCCGCACAAGATGAGCCTGGAAGAGCCGGGGCGCCTGGAAGAGGAGCGTCGTCTGGCTTACGTGGGCATCACCCGCGCCATGCAGCATCTGGTGATGACGTATGCAGAAACCCGACGCCTGTACGGAAGCGAAACCTACAACAAGGTCTCGCGCTTCGTACGGGAGGTCCCGCCCAATCTGATTCAGGAAGTGCGGCTGTCCAACAGCGTGACGCGGCCATTCGGCGGCTCCAAAACCATGGCCCCGAGTCGTCTGTTCGACGGCGAAGCCATTCCGCAGAGCCAGTTCTCTCTGGGTCAGCACGTGCAGCACGCGGTGTTCGGTGAGGGTGTGATCCTCAACTTCGAGGGCTCGGGCGCTCAGGCACGGGTCCAGGTGAATTTCTCGGAAGGCAGCAAGTGGCTGATGCTGGGGTACGCGAAGCTCGAGCCGGTGTGATCGGCAACTGACGATGCGTTGATGCCCCCTTGCATTCCCACATCCACCCCCCATCTTTCCTACAGAACTTTCTTCACCTGCCTACAACCCAAGTAGGGCAGGCAGGTGAAGACTCACGCAAAAGCCGGAAACATATGGCCGCTGGTCATCCCCATTTGTCCTGTGCAACATGGCGCGCGTGCAATCCACAAACGGGAATTCCCTTATGCAACGTTTTCTTAGCATCGCTCTGGCACTGATGATCGGGCTCACCATGAGCCTCGACGTCAATGCTGCGCGTTTCGGTGGTGGCAAGAGCATGGGTTCGGCGCCAAGTCACCAGGCGCGTCAAACAGCTCCTTCCGCTCCTGCCGCTGCACCTAACGCCGCCGGCCGTCCTGCGCCTGCTGCGGGCGGTGCTTCCAAATGGCTGGGTCCATTGGCCGGTCTCGCCGCCGGTGGTCTTCTGGCCTCCATGTTCATGGGCGGTGGCTTCGAGGGCATGCAGTTCTTCGACATCCTGATCATGGCGATCATCGCCTTCGTGATCTTCCGCTTCATCGCAGCGCGTCGACGCAAACAGCAGCCACAAATGGCCCCTGCTGGTGCTCCTTATCAGCGCGAAACCTTCGAACAGCCACAACCGGCACAGAATTCGATCTTCGGCGGTTCCGCTCCAGCAGCGGCAGCCCGTCCAGTGATCAACGCGCCAGCCTGGTTCAACGAAGAACGCTTTATTGAAGCGGCCCGCAGCCACTTCCAGTCGCTGCAACAGCACTGGGACGCGAACGAGATGGACAAGATCTCCGAGTTCGTGACCCCGCAAATGCTGCAGTTCCTGAAAAAAGAACGTGCCGATCTGGGCGACGGTTTCCAGTCCACCTTCATCGACAACCTCACCGTGCAACTTGACGGTCTGGATGATCGCGCCGACAAGACCATCGCCACGCTGACGTTTAGCGGTGTGTCGAAAACGTCGCGCTTCGATCAGGGCGAAGTGTTCAGCGAGAGCTGGAACATGGAACGCGCCCAAGGAGACAACCAGCCCTGGCTGGTGGCAGGTATCCGCCAGAACGGCTAATACCGCTGAGCTGCTGCAATTGAACCCCGGACTTGTTCCGGGGTTCTGCTTTTTATAGAAGCCAAGTTAATTTGGCGATGCCTTTGAGCTACTGTATAACCCGCGCAAATCGTTAGAGGATCCACGTCGTGGAAGAAGTCATCGAACAACTCCGTGAAGCCAATGAACCGGTCCCTGTCCCGCTCGAGCTGCCTGATGAAGATCAGTTGGTCGAGGTTGAAGAGCAGCTGTTCATCAATATCCCCTTCGTCTTCAAGGAGTTCTTGCTGACCGTCAGCGACGTGGTCTACGGTAGCCTCGAGCCTGTCACCGTCACCGATCCGGGCTCCCATACGTATTTGCCGGAAGTGGCAGCGACCGCTTGGGATATCGGTGTACCCCGCGAGCTGATCCCGATCTGCCAGGACGGCGAGGATTACTACTGCGTTGAAGAAGACGGCACTGTGGTGCTGTGGTCTGGCGAAGAAGAACTCGTCACCGAAGAAAGCTGGGAATCCGTCTGGCACTGGGCGCGGGACGTCTGGCTGGAAAGCTGAGAAGCACAACCGCTCCCCTGAATCAGCGTTGAGGCACGCACCTCAACGCTGATTTACAATTCAGGGCTCTGGATGATTGCCCAGGGTTTCAAACAATGCGATCTGCATGCGCGTATGCACCCGGATGAACCAGCGCCCCAGGACGGCAGCCACCACAGCCGCCACAACAACAATCAGCATTAGCCATTCGCGCGTCGGCAGCATGCTGGATGACAGCAATGCGATGAGCAGAAAAATCACCAGCAAAGACAGCAGCGGGATCACTTCGGCGATTACCCGACGGACGCGCGCTGTGTGCCTGCCCGCCATCTCCGGCTTCACGCTCATCTCCGCCAGCAGCATCGACAGCGCCTTTAGCTTGCGGTAAGCCGCAATTAGAAACGGCAGTGAAAGCAGCAACGACGCACCCCAGATCCAGGCTTTTTGCTGCCCCACATCGCTGACCCAATCGCTGAAATACACGCCAATCCGCTCCGCAAAGAATGCTCCGGTGAAGAAGATGGCGATGACCAGCGCCAGATTGATGCCGACCTGCAGCAGGATTTTTCGGATCATCGCCGCCAGCACGGCGCCCTGCCCCTGTGGCTGAATGCTGCGCAGCCACTCTCCGTACAGACCAAACACACGCGCCATCCGCGCAGGAACAATGGCGCCCAGCGTGTGGGACAGAGGGTCTGCTGCGCGGATGAGATAAGGGGTCAAGAGCGTCGTGATCGCGGAGACCGCCACGGCGACCGGGTAGAGGAAATCGCTGGTGACCTGCAGTGTCATCCCCAGCGCTGCGATGATGAAGGAGAATTCGCCAATCTGTGACAGCCCCATTCCCACCCGCAGCGAGGTCTTGCCGTCGTTGCCGGCGATGAAAGCGCCAAGCCCGCAGGAAATCATCTTGCCCAGTACCACAGCGACGGTGATCACCGCGATGGGCCAGGCGTAATCGAGCAGAATCTTCGGATCGATCATCAGGCCGATCGCGACGAAGAAGATCGCGCTGAACATGTCACGGATGGGCTCGACCAGGTGCTCGATCTTCGCCAGCTGCCTGGATTCGGCCATGATCGCACCGATGAGAAACGCCCCCAGCACCATGCTGTACTCGAGTTTGACCACCAGCAGGCAAAACCCGAAGCACAGGCCTAGCACCGTGATCAGCAGCATCTCGTTGCTTTCGAATGTCGCGACGTAAGCCAGCAAGCGCGGCACGACCAGAATACCGATGACCAACGCCACGATCATGAACAGCGACAGCTTGCCGACCGTTGAAAACACCTCCCCGGAACTGACCGTGCCGCTCACGGCGATGCCCGATAACAGCGCGATGATGCCAATGCCGAGAATGTCTTCAACGATGAGCACGCCGAAGATCAGCTGGGCGAAGCGCTGGTTTTTCATCTTCAGGTCATTGAGCGCCTTGACGATGATGGTGGTGGACGAGATCGCCAGAATGGCACCGAGGAACAGCGAGTCCATGGTGTTCCAGGCGAAGAACTGGCCGATTTCGTAACCGATCCAGGTCATCAGCATGATTTCGAGAAACGCGGCGATGAACGCCGTCGCACCGACCTTGAACAGCTTGCGCAGGCTGAATTCCAGGCCGAGGCAAAACATCAGAAAGATCACGCCGAGTTCGGCGAGGGTCTTGATGGTGTCCTCGTCGTGAATGAGGCCAAACGGCGGGGTGTGCGGACCGATGATGAAGCCGGCCACGATGTAGCCCAGCACCACCGGTTGCTTGAGCCGATGAAACACCACCGTTACGACGCCAGCCACAAGCATGATCACAGCCAGGTCTTGAATGAAACTGATGGCATGCATGGGCGCTGCTCCTGCTGGCAATCGATGAAATACGCGTATCCGTCTGAAAGAGAGACGACTGCTGTACGAAAACTCGCCAACGAAGCCTGAATATTCTGACTGAGACGCAGGATTTACCCCATCCAAGGGCTTCCGCAGGTTAACACCGCACAAAAGCGGGAGAAGCCAGTGCAATATATGGAAACAGATGGGTACAGGGCGTGACGGCGGAGCGGTCGTTGGCGTCCCGGTATCGATGGCTTTGTCGCCAATCTGCATTCGAGCACCCGAGCAAGGTGCCTTCTGACCCTTTTAGACCGTGAGCAACGCTATGGAACCCGGAAACGCCCAGCTGTCGATGACTGTATTGATGACCCCGGACATGGCCAACTTCTCCGGCAACGTGCACGGCGGGACGCTGCTGAAGTACCTCGACGAAGTGGCCTACGCGTGCGCCAGCCGTTACGCAGGACGCTATGTCGTGACGCTGTCGGTGGATCAGGTGATTTTCCGTGAGCCGATTCACGTCGGCGAGCTGGTCACGTTCCTGGCGTCGGTCAACTACACCGGCAATACGTCCATGGAAGTGGGCATCAAGGTAGTGACCGAAAACATCCGCGAGCGCTCGGTTCGTCACACCAACAGCTGCTTCTTCACCATGGTGGCGGTGGATGACCAGCGCAAACCTGCCAGCGTACCGCCGCTGACACCGGCCAACAGCGAAGACAAGCGCCGTTACGTGCAGGCACAACAACGCCGCCAGATCCGTCAGGAACTGGAGAAGCGTTATCGTGAAATCAAGGATGAGCCGGTTTAAGCCAGCACCGGTTCGGCTTACAGCCGGACCGCTTCGAACTTGACGCGCGGGTGAGCGATTCGGTCCTGCGCGCGCACCAGCTCCAGCTCGTAGCTGCCGCAGGCCTGGGTTTCCAGGAGCACTTCATGCACCGCTGACGCCGCGAATTCGAAGGCGCTGCGCAGGTCGTCACCGAGCAGAATCCGGGACAGGAACAGCCCGGACGTCAGGTCGCCCACGCCCACCGGCTGCCGGGGAAAGGCCAGAAGCGGCCGACGCAGGTGCCAGGTTTCGTGCTCGGTCACCAGCAGCATCTCAAAGCCGTCCGCGGGTTTACCCGGGTAGGCCAAGTGCTTGACGACAACCGCCTTGGGGCCTCGGGCCAGCAACGCCCGCGCCATGGCCGCGCAGTCGAGCAGCGATTCGGGTTTGCGGCCGGAGAAGCTGTCCAGCTCCAGCTGATTCGGACACAGGAAGTCGGCGACCGCAGCGGCTTCGTCCAGCAGGAAATCGCTCACTTCCTGCGGCACGATGCAGCCCTTCTCCGGGTGCCCCATCACCGGATCACACAAATACAGCGCGCGTGGATTGGCGCGTTTGATCTGCGCAACGGCGCTCAGAATAGCGCGTCCTTGCGCTGCGCTCCCCAGATACCCCGACAGCACCGCATCGCAATTGCCCAGCTCGCCTATCGCCGCAATCCCCTCGACCAACGCCGGAATCTGCTGCGGCGCCAGGACTTCCCCCGCCCAGTGGCCATACTGAGTGTGGTTGGAGAACTGAACGGTATTAAGCGGCCAGACATTGATGCCGATACGCTGCATAGGGAACACGGCTGCGCTGTTGCCGGCGTGACCAAACACGACATGCGACTGGATGGCGAGTAGATGGGGCGTACGTTTCATGACAGGTTCCTGAGACCGGGAAGGCACAGTAGTGGCGATGCCGGACGAAGTGAAGCGAAATTAAACTTTAGGGCTATGGCTGTCTGTCACCCGACGCAGTTAAGCTGCAAGCCTTCTGTTGGAGTTCCTTTTCCATGCTGACCCTGGGCAACATTTTCGTCCTCATGCTGCTGGCGACTGCCGGCGCCTGGCTGTGGCACGCCCATGGCCTGCGTGAACGGGCGCTCGAACGCGTCAAACAGCACTGCGCCAAACTTGATCTTGAGTTGCTCGACGGCAACGTGGCGCTGAAGCGACTCGCTTTCAAGCGCGACAATGAGGGCCGCAAGCGCCTGGCGCGGGTGTATAACTTCGAGTTCACGGTTACTGGTGAGCATCGGCATCCCGGCACGATCACGATGTTCGGCGCCCACGCGGCGCAGATCGATCTGGCGCCCTACCCGTTCGAAATCAAAGACCCGAAACCGACCGCCGAGATCATTCAGCTGAGCCAATGGCGTCAGGAACACAACAAGTGGAAGCAGTGATCCTCTGTGGATAACTCGTCTCAGAGCAGACAGGCCGCCAGCGCTGTCTGCAAAGTGGCCTCGTCCTGAGGCCCATGGAAGATCAGCTCGAGGCGAGAGTCCTTGCGCCACTCACTCGACGTCCATTCCAGCGCACTCCCGTTCACCGCATTGCCTGAGATCCACCCCTTTTCGCTGTGGATAACCAGCTTGGCACGCCGCCAGCCTAAGGTTTGCAGCCAGGACTGCACTTTCGCCGCATCAAACACACGCTCAGGATGCCAGCGCCAGCCGATGCTACAGCCTTCTGACTGTTGCTGGCTCAGGCACACCGGCGCCATTGGATCTATCCAAACTGCGGGGAGTTGCGGCAATGACCGGGGGATGGCCGGATTCTCGGAGCCAGCGTGGGGGCTGGATTCGATGCCGGGCAACGAATCCAGCGCCAATACGCCGTGGTCGGTCCAGTAAAGTCCGTTCGGCGGCAGTGCGGCGATGATTGCCTTTCGCGCGACGGCGTCCAGCCCTTCAGATTTGTTCAGCACCAATAGGCCAGCTTGAGCCAAGGCGTCTCGCTGGCTATCAGGCAGCTCTTTGCCCTCGGCGAGTGCCTGAGCGTCGAGGACCATAACAGTGGGCTGGATCGCCAGGACTCCGATCCAGGGCGCCTCGTGTAATTGCTTGATCAGCTGGACCGGATGCCCCAGCCCGGAGGGCTCGATGAGCAAGCGGTCCGGCTTGGCCCTGCGCAACAGCCGGCCGAGCCCAATTTGAAAAGGCGCGCCATTGACGCAGCACAGGCAACCGCCAGCCACTTCGCCAAGTGCGATACCATCGTCGCCGGTCGTCAGCAGCGCCGCATCCAGGCCTATCTGGCCGAACTCATTGATCAGCACAGCCCAGCGCTCGTGCGCAGGCTTCTGCTTGAGAAGATGCCTGATCAGGCTCGTCTTGCCGGCACCTAACGGGCCAGCGATGACATGAGTGGGGATGTTCTGCAGCATGTCGGCCATTCTTGAGATCGCTCCTGAAATGAGCGCTGACGGAGGTAATTGATGCGAGCAATCGGGCTGCCCATGGGGCTGGCGTGGGCGCTGTTGGCGATGACGTCGACGCAGGCCTGGGCCGAGTCGTGCGTCGTGCACAGCCAAGGCGAGCGAGTGGACGTCAAAGTCTGTCAGGAGAATGTGAACATCCCGCCAGACCTGTTCCATGACGGTTTCTGCAAACCCCAGCTCAAGGATCAGAAAACCGACGTCACCTACGCGGAACAGTGCCCTTCAGGTTCATTTGGCCAGTGCAGCAACGCGCAGGTGGCCAATATGCCTTATCGGCAGAACATTCACTATTACGGCGTGGCCAGCGACGCTGCATTTCTCAAACCGTTCTGCGAGCATCAGAGCAAGGGCATCTGGAAAACGCAGTAAGACCGAGAAGTTTCACGCCGCATCCCCGTACCAGTCGCCAAACGGATCAGGCATCGAGCGCCAGTCTGCAACGCCGCCCGCCATCTCGACGTCGGTCAGCAGGCATTGATCAAGCTCTGCCGCCAGCCGGGCAAAGTCGATGTTCTGCCCGATGAACACCAGTTCCTGACGGCAATCGCCGGTCTCCGCCTCCCAGCTGCGCATGATCACTTGAGTACTTTCGTCATCCTGCGGCCACTGCGCCTTGGGTACGAAGCGCCACCAACGACCGGCGAAACCGTGACGCATCAAGCCGCCGGCCTGGGACCAACTGCCGGCGTCCTCGTGCTTGCTGGCGAGCCAGAAAAAGCCCTTTGAGCGCAGCAGTCGGCCGTTTTCCCACGGCGCGTTCAGGAAGTCGAAAAAGCGTTGGGGGTGAAAAGGCCGACGCGCCCGATAAGCCGTGGACGCGATGCCATATTCTTCGCTCTCCGGCGCATGTTCGCCACGCAACTCCCTGAGCCAGCCCGGTGCCTGCGCCGCTCGCTCGAAGTCGAAACGGCCGGTGTCGAGGATCTTGCCGAGGGGTACGGCGCCCATGACCATCGACAGAATCTCCGCCTGGCTGTTGAGCCGCCGCAAAATTGCCATCAGTTCCCTGCGATCAGCTGAGCTGATCAGATCGATCTTGCTGATCAGAATCACGTCGGCGAACTCGACCTGCTCAATCAGCAGATCGGTGATCGCCCGCTCGTCATCTTCGCCCAGCGACTCGCCGCGGGTGCCCAGGCTTTCAGCAGCGTTGAAGTCCTGCAGAAAATTAAGGCCATCGACCACTGTCACCATGGTGTCGAGACGGGCGACATCGGCCAAGCTCCGGCCCTGCTCGTCGCGAAAGGTGAATGTCTCCGCCACGGGAAGCGGCTCGGAAATGCCCGTGGATTCGATCAGCAGATAGTCGAACCGGCCTTCATGGGCCAGCCGGCTGACCTCTTCCAGCAAGTCTTCGCGCAGGGTGCAGCAAATACAGCCGTTGCTCATCTCCACCAGTTTTTCTTCCGCCCGATTGAGGCTGACGTCCCGCTGAACTTCGCTGCCGTCGATATTGATCTCACTCATGTCGTTGACGATCACGGCGACGCGCAGATTGTCTCGATTGCGCAGGATGTGGTTCAGCAGCGTGCTTTTGCCAGCGCCAAGGAAGCCGGATAGGACGGTAACGGGAAGGCGGTTCATGAAGGTTTCACCAGAGTGCGGATGCGTTCGCTTTTTACGTTATAGTATAACGATACACAGACGCTAACCTTTTTTGAGGCCGCTTCATGATTCGGTTGTTTTGGTTATTGGTGGGCTTGTTGGCGTTGAGCACGCAGGCGTTCGCCATGCCGCCCTCGCCCAGGCTGGACAAGGCGCTGTGCACACGCACCGCGACGCTATTGGCCTGCATCGATGCCGACAACAACACATACACCGTGGCGGTGGCAGGGAAAACCATGTTCCTGCGCGGCTTTGAGAGCATGGGCAATCGCCGCTGGGCTCAAACCAACAGCCGTTATGGCTCGCTGACGTTTTTCACCGGGCTGGCATCGGACGGCGAGACGTGGGTGGGTTACATCCAGAAAGTGGGGTGGACGACGATCAGTCGAGTATCAAGTTCGAGCGGGAGCCGAACCAAGATCACCTGCGACCGGGTAATGGGTTGTCGGTGAGCTGACCCCTGCAGCATCAGGGAAGATTCCGTCGTCCATACGCCGTGCTGGCTCCCTGGCAAACACTGTCCATGTGAGAGTGAGCTTGCTCACGAAGACGGTGTTCCAGGCGCTATACATGCAGCGGTGTTCCGACCTCTTCGCGAGCAAGCTCGCTCCCACAATGGGTGTTTAGGCAGGTGAATCTGCAGTGGGGTCAAGTTTGATGAAAGCGAACTTGCACAACCTGCCTCACGACTTAGTCCGTCAGACCAACGCCTCATTCGCCTTTTGCTCCTGCCGCCACGCCACGTACGAGCCTGCCGGCGGATTGCGCTCGAAGTAGCGCTTCATGCCATCAAATAACCCATCGGCGACGGCCTGTTGATGGCGCGCGGTGACGAGGCGCTGGCTGTCGCGACTGTTGGAGATGAAGCCGGTTTCGACCAGAATCGACGGCACATCGGGTGACTTCAGCACCGCAAAACCGGCCTGCTCCACGCGCTTCTGGTGCAGCGTCGTGATCCCTTCCAGGCTGCCCAGTACGGTGTGACCCAGATCCAGACTCGCGGCGATCGTGGCGTTCATCGACATGTCGAGAATCACGCCGGCCAGCATCGGGTCCTTGTCTTTCAGGTTAAGGAGGCTGGTCGCGCCGATCAGGTCGGCGCCGTTTTCACGCTGGGCCATGAAGCGCGCCGTGGCAGATGTCGCGCCGTTCTCCGACAAAGCAAACACCGACGCGCCTGAAGCTGTCAACCGAGGCGCTGCGTCGGCGTGGACCGAGATGAACATGTCAGCGTTGTATTTGCGTGCGACGTCGACGCGCTTGCGCAGCGGAACGAAGAAGTCGTCATTGCGGACCAGGCGCACATCAAAGCCCTTTTCGCGCTTCAAGCGTTTGGCGAGCAACTGCGCGATGGACAGCACGACGTCCTTTTCCCGCTCACCCTTCGAGCCAACGGCGCCCGGGTCCTTTCCACCGTGGCCTGCGTCGACGACCACCATGATGTCGCGCTTGGATCGATCTCTCCCTGCGGTCTGCGCGGGTGGCTCTTCCGCCAATGGCGCAGCTGCGGCCAACTGCACCGGAGGACGGGAAAGCACGTCATGGCCCAGATCCAGCACCAGCCGGTTGCCCTGCGCGCCTTCGGGGCCCAGCAGGAAACTGTTGAGCTGCACGGGCGATGCGAGATCAAGGACGATGCGCGTATCACTCTGACCGAAGTGGCCGGAGCGAATGGATTTGATCGGCGTGTTTTCGAGCGCCAGCTGACTGAAGTTTCCCTCAAGCCGCGCGCCGCTGACATCGATGATGATCCGTTCAGGCGCGCTGAGCGTAAAGGTCTTGTATTGAACCGGGCCACTGAGATCAAACACGAGCCGCAGCTTGCTATCAGTACGCCACAGCCGGGCGTTTCGGATCTGCGTCGCATTGACTGAGAATGGCAGCGCGAAGGCGGCGCTGGCCAAAAGCATGTTAAGCAGCATTTGACGTCGGTGCATGGCACGTTCCGAAGGCGAAGAGCATCCCGGCTCAGAGATGGAGGGTAATGGTTACAATATAACAGCGGGAGTATCGGACGAAGATGAAGCTTTTTATAAGATCGGCGGGATTTTAGTGAGCCTCTTCAACGCCTAAGGCGGAAAAGCTCATGTGAAACAATAAGATGTTCCACGTGGAACACGACTGGCTTTCAAGACAGACAAAAACGCCCTGACAAGTCAGGGCGCTTAATGAGCAGAGAGAATCAGGTCCTTGGTTTTACAGTGCCGCACTGCTGACCGAGCCAAACAGCGCGCGTGTCCATGCTGCCGTTCTGTTGCTGGCCTGTCGCGTTGAAAGAACCGATGACATGGGTATTGAACTCACGGTCACTGAGAAACTGTGCAGTACCCGTGCCTTGAGCGCGAGGGCAACTGAACTTAAATTTCCAGGTCGCGCCGGTGCGTTCGGTAATCTGCTGGGTGCAGCCCGATTTCGGGTCCGTCAGTGGGATCTGTTCATTTTTGACCTGATCCTGCGTGAGGCAAATACGAACGCCCTTCCCACCCAGAGTAACGCCTTGTTTTTCCAGCATTTGTTCCATGGCTGCACGCTGCTGCGGCGCCATCATTTGCAATTGCGACAGCATCACTTGCAGGTCCGGCATCTGCTGGCCGTCCACCTGCATGTTGCTGGAGCTCAGTTCCCACAGTCCAGGCTGCAGAACCTGCGCCTGGGCGAAGGGCGCAGTCATACAAACCATCAACGCCAGTACGCGTTTTTTCATGAATCGGGTTCCTTTAATGACTCTTAGGCATCTTGAAGCGACCTGTATGCAGGTCACTGAACGATGACGATTAGACGGTAGATCGGGCAGCCAGTTGCAGCCTCAATAAAATAGCGACAATCCCGGCGCCTTGTGGTCTGTTAGACACCAATAAGCTTATGGCACAAGGTTGCGCATGGATTACCACAGCCCGTATTTCTTTGGCTATCTGCTCGGTTTCACTCACCTGCTGGGCATTGTCGCAGCTATCCACGCCTTACTCACGGTGCGTACGGCTCAGGGCTCAATCGCTTGGGCGATGCCTCTTATCTTCATCCCTTATGTCGCACTGATTCCGTATCTGGTTTTCGGGAGGAGTACGTTCGACGCGTACATCAAGGCGCGGCGTCAGGCGAACACCGAAATGCGCGTGGCGATTGCCGACTTCAACTGGAAGCCATGGATTGAAGAGGCGGTGGCGGCGCGGCGCTCGGACGCTTATCGCTCCCTGCGCGCGATGCCGAAGCTGGGACGCATGCCGTGCCTGGCGAACAACGAAGTTAAGCTGTTGATCAACGGTGATGAAACGTTTGGCGCGATCTTCGAGGCCATAAAAAGCGCCCGGCAAGTGGTGTTCGTGCAGTTTTTCATCATCCACGACGATGATCTGGGTCGCCGCCTGCAAGGGTTGCTGCTGGAGAAGGCCGCTGAAGGCGTGGCGATTCATGTGCTTTACGACCGCATTGGCAGCCATGCGCTGCCGGCGCATTACATCGAGAAACTCCGCGATGGCGGCGTGCAGATCAAGGCCTTTGCCACACGAGGCGGCTGGCTGACACGCTTTCAGATCAACTTCCGTAACCACCGCAAGATCGTCGTGGTGGATGGCATCAAAGGCTTTGTTGGCGGGCACAACGTGGGCGATGAGTACCTCGGCCTCAAGCCGCCGCTGGCGCCATGGCGCGATACCCATGTGAGCGTTGTCGGACCTGTCGTGGCGTGCCTGCAGGAATCGTTCGCCGAGGACTGGTTCTGGGCGACCCGCGAGATACCGCCGCTGATCCTGCCCGACAGTTACCCGGAAGACGGCGTGCTGTGTCAGTTACTCGCCAGCGGACCGGCCGATGCCCAGGAAACCTGCTCGTTGTTCTTCGTCGAAGCCATTCACGCGGCCACCGAACGGGTGTGGATCACAACCCCATATTTCATTCCCGATGAGCCAGTCTCAGCAGCACTGCGATTGGCGGTACTGCGCGGCGTGGATGTTCGCTTGCTGCTGCCGTCGCGTCCTGACCACTACACGGTGTACGCCGCCTCCAGCCTGTTTGCCTTTGAGGCCGTGCGCGCAGGCGTTCGCATCTTTCGCTACAAGCCCGGCTTTCTGCACCAGAAGGTGGTGCTGGTGGATAACGCGATCTCGGCAATCGGCAGCGCCAACCTGGACAACCGTTCGTTCCGGCTCAACTTCGAACTCATGCTGTTGACCGTGGACGAAGATTTCGCACGCGAGGTCGAAACCATGTTGATCGACGACTTCGCCCTCTCTCACGAGATTTCCAGCGAAGAAAGCAAAGAGACCCATCATTTGCAGCAGTTGGGAATGCGGGTGGCCCGGCTGATTTCGCCGATTCTGTGAGTGGTATTGAAGGCCTGTGGAAGTCAGCTGACTCCCACAGGCTTGGGGCACTCACCGGTACAAATCATCCCGCGTCAGCGGCAAATGATGGCTGCCGTCTGCATGCGGCTTGACCGCCAGGATCTGGTGCAGGTTGATCCAGCCCTTGGAAAACGCATAGGCACAGCCAGCCAGATACAACCGGAAGATTCTCAGCGCCTGCTCAGGCACCATCGCAGCGGCGACGTCGAGCTTCTCTTCCAGGCGGGCGCTCCAGTGCTCAAGGGTCTTGGCGTAATGCAGGCGCAGACTTTCCACATCGACGACTTCCAGACCCGCCTCGCTGATAAACCCGGTAATCATCGACAGGTGCGGCAGCTCACCGTTGGGAAACACATAGCGATCAATGAAGTCACCCGCGCCGCGCCCCACAGGACGCCCGTCGGTGTGCTTGGCGGTAATGCCGTGGTTCATCACCAGACCGCCCTCCTTTACTGCGTCGAACAGGCATTTTGCGTAAAGCTCGAGATTGGCGTGGCCGACATGCTCGAACATGCCGACGCTGACGACCTTGTCGAAGCGGCCGTCTTTGGGCAGATCCCGGTAATCGAGCAGCTGCAGTTCGACACGGTCCTGCAGACCGTCCGCGCGCACCCGCGCCTGGGCCAGCGCCAGTTGCTCGCGGCTCAACGTGATGCCGAACACCTTGACGCCGTACTCACTCGCGGCGAAGCGGGAAAGCCCTCCCCAGCCACAGCCGACATCGAGCA
Organism: Pseudomonas sp. W2-17; assembly: GCF_041060445.1. NCBI lineage: Bacteria > Pseudomonadati > Pseudomonadota > Gammaproteobacteria > Pseudomonadales > Pseudomonadaceae > Pseudomonas > Pseudomonas sp. W2-17. The sequence goes on from NZ_JAUFNS010000005.1 coordinate 227,776, forward strand.
GGTATTCCCCCGGTTTGAGGCGCAGCTTGCGGCACAAGTGGTGAAACTTGTCCTGTTGGGCCTGATCGAGCGTCTCGTTGCCGGTCTTGAAATACGCGCAGGAGTAGACCATTTCGCGGTCAAGCCACAGGCGGTAGAAGTCATTGGAAAGATCGTAGTGGTAGGAAATTGATGCGGCGTCGGTGGCCTTGTCATGCTCGGTGCGCACAGGGAGATTGTCGTCGTCCTCATCCACCAGTGCCTTGGTCAGCTCGTCGCACACCCGGACGACTTCGCTGATCGAGCCTTCCAGCTCAAGCCGGCCTTCAACGAAGGCGCTGCCAAGCAGGCCCAGACTTGGGTGCGTGAAATCGGAGACAAGGGTCGGGTCCTTGACCACGATCGTGACGCGGGGATCACTGCCCAAATCAAGCTCGTTGCCGTCCCAGAGCTTGAGACGCAGCGGCAGATGAAGGTTCTGTAACGCCGGTGGAAGTTGCGCGAGCATATGAAATCCCCCTGATCCAGCTACATGGAAAAGGGTAGTCCATAACCGGCTCCAGATCAGGAGCCTTCAGGCGATTGGCTGGTTTGAACGACGACGAACCTACAACGGGTACGACGCTGTGCCCCAGAATTCGAGCCAGTGTGACGCCTGTAAATGGAGCACCCCGAAACGAGACTGGAGTTAATTTGTAACAGAGTTCTTCAAAGCTCAAGCCAATTTTAATACTTAGCGGAGGCCTCTAACCCGGCGTTTTCGGTACAAGCGCCGGGGAATCTGGCTCAGGAGGGATTGTGAAACTTCGCAATGGGCTCGTGAAAACGCAGCAATCGACCAGCATTACCCAGCACGAGCAGCGTGCTGAGGTTATGCAAGACCGCAGCGATCATGGCGCCTGCCGCACCCAGCACACCGAAAGCCGCCATGGCGACAATGGCCAGCGTCCAGCCGAGTCCGATGATCACGTTCACCTGCAAGGTGTGACGGCACTGCCGGCTCAGTCGCACACAGGTGCCCAAGCGGCGCAGGTCACTGCCGATCAAGACGATGTCGGCGGAGGCCAACGCGATGTCCGCCCCGCCCGCCCCCATCGCAACGCCGACCACCCCCGCTTTCAGCGCCAGCGAGTCGTTGATGCCATCGCCGACGACCATCGGACGAAAGCCCTTCTTGATTTCGCTCATGACCCGATTGAGCTTGTCCTCGGGCAACGCCTGGGCGTGGATATCGCTGATGCCGACCTCGTGACCCAGGCTGTCGGCGACACTCTGGCGATCACCGGTCAGCAACAACTGCCGACCCAAGCCCAGCTCGCGCAGCTCACTTAGGGCCTGACGAGCCTCGGGCTTGAGGCTGTCGGCCAGCAGCAGCCACGCCAGGAAACGGCCATTCACCGCGAGCCCGGCAATCGGGCCGTCATGATCGGGAGCCGGTGAGGTCGCGATGCCCAACTGCGCGAAGAGCTCAGGCCGCCCTAACGCCGCTTCACCCCGGGCGGTCTGTGCGACGACGCCCAGCCCCTGGCGCTCACGAATATGGTCCAGAGGGAGCAGATGATCCTTGTCGACCAACGTCGCCAGCGCGCGACTGACCGGATGACTGCTCGCTGAACCCAGACTTGCCGCCAGTGCGATCACGTCGTCGCCCGCGTCCTCCTCCGCCTGGACCGACTGCAGACGCAAACTGCCGTAGGTCAGTGTGCCGGTCTTGTCGACGACCAGCGACGTAAGGTCGGCCAGTTCTTCTAGAAATGCCGAACTGCGAATCAGAATGCCGTGGCGCGCGGCGACTGCAATGCCGGCGATGGCTGTCGCTGGCGCTGACAGCACCAACGCGCAGGGACACGCAGCGACCAACACGGCCAGCATGGCCTGGGCGTTATTGGTGATGAACCAGGTCACGGCCGCGATCAACAGCACCAGCACCATGTAGCTGCCGGCATACTTTTCCAGCAGGCGAGTAATGGGCGGTTTGGAGCGTTCGGCGCTTTGCATCAGCGCGATGACCTTGCCCAGGGTCGACTCGTTGCCGATACGCGTCACTTCGATACGCAGCAGCCCGTCGAGATTGATCGCGCCGCCGAAGACTTCCATGCCTGCACGCGCTTCAAGCGGGACCGACTCGCCGGTAATGGGCGCCGTGTCGAGGCTGGCCTGCCCCGAGATCACCAAGCCGTCAGCAGGGACACGGTCGCCAGCGCGTACTTCGACGCGATCACCTGCCACCAGCGTGCCGTTGTCAACTTCGCGGATCACGCCATCCTTGTCGATCAGCCGGGCATGGCTGCGGGTCAAACGGCCCAGTGCCTGAATGGCCTCCTGGGAGCCAATCACGCTGCGCTCCTCCAGCACGTGGCCGAAGATCATGATGATGGGCAGCAGCGCTGCGGTCATCAGATCGCCCGTCGCCCAGGCGCCGAGCATGGCCAGCGCAATCAGTTGATCGGTAATGCCGTGCAGGCTGGGATGACGCAGGCTGTGCCAGCCAGCGCTGACCACCGGGATGGCCACCAACAGCGAGGCGGCGCCCAGCAGCAATTGGCTGACGCCGACTTGCTCGGGCGAGAAGAATCGCCAGACCAGCCCCAATGCAAGCAAGCCCAGGGCAAGCATCGCCAGCGTCAGCTGACGGGCTGCGCTGCGCTGTTCGCGACTGGTGAGCATGCTGCCGGGCGCGACTGGCGCGGCATGCTCGTGAGAAGAGTCGTGGGAATGGTTATGCACGGCTTCGCCACTCATTTGTCAGCTCCCTGAATGATCAGGCGGGAATCGTCGCGGGGGTCGACCGTGGTCACTGAGCCCGCCTGTTTCAGGATCGCGGGCACCCGCTCGCGGTAGATGCGCAGCAGCAATCCAGGATCGCTCTTGTTCTGGATCGACTGGGTCAACCCCGTCACCGCAGCGGTGTCGGTCTGCGCCTTGGCCAGCCGTTCGGACGCCTGGGCATGGGCGACCTGCAGGGTACGGTCAGCCTGCTGATTGGCGATCTGATTGAGTTTCTCTGCATCCGTGCGCGCGTTTGCCACCGCCTGATCGGCCTGCTGACTCGCAGTCAGTACCGCGTTGAAAGCATTCACGGCAGCCGCCGGCAGACTCGACTGCACATCGACACGCACGACTTCGACGCCCAGACCGACGCCGGTGGTCGTCAGCTCGCCGAGCCGCGTATTGATGCCCTGCACCAGGTCGCCACGCAGACGTTCGCGCCGCTCGGCGGACTGGCTGTCGGAGCCCACCAGCTCGGGACGCGCCACCAGAATGGTGTCCAGGTCCCGCGCCGCCGTGAGGCTGACGGCGCTGCGATTGACCAGACGATCCAGCGCCGGCAGCACGTGCTCGCCTTGCAGCACGAACGCTCGTGGGTCAGTCACTTTGTAGTACGCCGTCACGTCGAGTTGTACGACACCGGCGTCGCCTGTGAGCAGATAACCCGAGCCTGCCAGCGCGTCGCTCATCGGCGTCGCGAAGCTGGTGATCTTGTCGGCTGCCAACGCAGTGGGTGAGCGCAACAGCGTTTCGACGTGCCGCTCGATCACGCGATCAGCGGAAGGCAGCAGCACCACCTGCTCGAACGGTTGCGGCCAGGCCAGCAGCAACCCGGCGTTCTGCACGCGGTCCAGCTCGCCAAAGCGAAACACCACCGCCCGGTTCTGTGGATCGATTTCTCGCACGTTGGAAACCGCCCAGCCGAGCGCCGCCAGCAGGGTCACGACGTACAGCCCCAAAAACGCCAGCCGACTGGCCTGCAGCCAAGGGCTGTTCACCACCGGCCGCTCGATGTGCGCAGCGTCTTGCTCGGTCATGGCTGCGTTCCAGCCTTGCCATCCAGGGTCGGCGGGCCGTCCACGAGCACCCGGAACGGCGCGGCATCGGTGCGCAGAATCAGTTTGGTGCTCGGCCCCACCACGGTGCCGAGGGTGTCCAGCGAGCGCAGCAAGTTGTACAGCTGGGGCGAACCGGCGTAGGCGCGCCCGTAAATCTGCGCCGCTTCGACGCGGGATTGCGCCTCGATGTCGGCAGCTTTCACGGTGGCGTCGGCCTCGACAATCCGCGCGTCGCGTTCCGCAGCGGAGCGGATCTGCGCCGCCTCGCGCTTGCCGATGGCGGTGCGCTCGGTGGCGATCGTCTCGCGCTCGGCGCGCATCCGGTCGACCGTCGCGTTGAGTGTCACCGACGGCAGCGTCAGACGCTCGACCCCCACTTGCAGGACGCGAACCCCGTAGGTGGTCAGCAGTTGCTTGTCGATCTGCTGACGCAGCTGGTTTTCGAAATCGGCGATGCGCACCTGATTGGCGTCGGTGTTGATCAGACTCGACAGATCGAAGCTGGCGGCAGTGGTCTCCAGTGCCGAGCCGACGAAGGTGCGGATCTGCCGGGCTGCTTCGTCCGGCTGGTTTTGCACGGCGCGCATGAAGCGCTTCACGTTGTCCGGATCGCCCTGCACCTGCCAGGCCACGTACGCCTGAACGATGATGCGCAGGCCGTCACGGGTACCGACGTCCTGCAAGCCACTCGAGGTGGTGCGCAAACGCAGGTCGACGGGGATCGCTGCTTCGAATGGCGCCGGCCAGCGCCAGCTCAGGCCGGGATCGAGCAGCACTCGCGCCGGATTGCCGAAGCGCGTAATGACCGTCGCCTCGCCGGAGCGCACCTGCACCAGACTCGCCGCCGCGACCGCGAAAGCAATCAGCACCGCCGCCAGCGCAGCGCGACGCCACGGAAATACGGCCGGGCCGGAGGCTTCGCCATGGTGATGACCGTGATGATGGCCGCCATGACCGTGACCGCTGTGGTCGTGGCCAGAATGGTCGTGATGATCGTGGGAATGAAACAGGCTCAAGGGAAGACTCCTTATTCAGCCGAGGGCTGGTCAGCTGATTGGGTCGACGCTGCGGGGTCGACCGGGAGGGTAAAAGATCGCAAATCAATGGTCGGCGCGCTGGTGCCGCCGAGCCGATGATCCAGCACCAGCAACTTGGCGTGGGTCAGCCCCTGGGTCAGCTGACTGAAGTACTGCTCGAGCAGGAATGCCTGGCCCGCCTTGGCGTAGCCCTGCTGTTCAGCGCTGAAACGCAAATCCGCCCCTTGCGCGGTGGCCATCACTTCCCGCGAGGTGGCCGCCGCTTGATCGTGGGCCATGCTGGCGTGCAGCTGCGCCACATTGGCCTGATCGGCCGCCGCGCCACGTTCCCGGGCAATCAGTGCCTGAGCGCTGATCTGCGCGGCCTGGACAGCGTGATAGGCGTTGGCCGCCCCTGCTGGCGGATGAATCGACTCGACCACGGTGGCAAGAATTTCCACGCCGCTGTCGAGCTTTTTCAGGTCGCGCTGCACGGCGTCGCCGATGTCGGCCGCCAGGTCGTTGCGCTGCTCACCCAGCAATTCGTCGAGGGTGCGGGAAGCAAAGTCGTGCACCAGCACGCGGCTGGCGGTGCTGCGAATCAGGCTGGGAATGTCGGCGCTGTTGTACGTCGCGGCCAGTGCGGCTTCGTCGGTCAAACCGATGCGGTAGACAAAGCGCACATCCATGTTGACGATCTGGAAGCTTTGTTTGTCTCCCGAGCCACTGGCGATCACTTGCGACTTGTCGTTGATGTGCGTGGCGTCCCACAGACGGTTGGCAATGGCAGGCGGCGGGCCTTCGGCAGGGTCAAGGGTCTGCTCGGCGCCCGCTCCCTCCGAGACGCTGGTCGCCAGCTCGTGGACCACGCCATTTTCCACCGCCAGCACCGTTCCGAAGGGCCAGGGCAGACCGGCGTGCAGCCCCGGCTCCAGAACTTCAACCGGTTTGCCGAAGCGCTCGTAAATGCCGCGGCCCTGCATGGGGATTTCGTGAACACCGCTCAGCAACCAGCCGAGGCCGACGATGACCACCAGCACCGGCAGAAAGGCGCGGCGCATGTAGGTAAACGCCCAGATCTGCCGCAGGTCGATGCCGAAGCGGTTGTGCAACTCGTTTTGCAACGCCAGCAGCGGGCGCGGCGGCCAGCGCAGCAGACCGGCGACAAAGCTGGTGGCGATCAAGCGCGGCTCAAGGCGTTCATTGCGCGGACTAAAAACGGACAGCAACGCGCGGGTGAGCAACTCTACAGCAACCAGCCCTGGCAAGAGTCCGATCAACACTGCGAGCCGGGCGGGCCATACGCGATCAACGGAGGAGAAAAACAGGCAGAACGCCGTGACCAGTAGCGTACCGATGGCGACCTTGGTGATCTGCGCCAACTGCTCGGCTTCAGGCCAACTGGCCTCGGACTCGTTGCTGAATTGCCGCTCCAGCACCAGCAGCGCAAAACCGATCAACAGGAGCAAACCGCCGACCACGTTACCGACGAGGCCGACGTTGCTGCCCGACAGCGCGAGGTTCCAGATCAGGCCAATGCTGATCAGCGACAGCAACGCCCAGCCCGCCAACCAAAACACTGGCAATCCGACCTGGCCGACCATTGAGGTCCCGGCACCGCTGATGCGTCCGAGCACGCGGTCGTACCAGCCCTGCTCTTCACTGTGAAGCAGCGCTTCTTCGTCTGTTCGAATCGACTCAGGCGGTGCGATAACGCCGGCGCGCCACTGGCTGACCACGTGGGCCGACTGCAATGCCGCCGCCAGCACAAGCAGGCTGGCAGCGCTGTTCGTCAGCACCGCCGTCCACAGCGAGTTGGGGGAAAAGAGGTCGACGAATAGCGACACCACCAGGCCGATGACGCCCATCGCCCCTGTCAGGTACGTCAGCCGTGAAAGACGTCTCGATTGAACAGCCGCCTGCTGAAATCGCGGCAGGCTCGCCGGTGCAACGCCCTCATCATCCAGATCAACCCGCATTGCAACTCCAAAGCCCGTTTAACGCTGCCATTCATCACTCCTCCCGCCCACTCACTGGCGTTGCAACTACGCGGCGCAAGTCACGCTGACACAGGGCGTTACGATATAACAGAAGTCGTGAAATTTTCGTCTCATTATTCGTTTGCGTAACGCGAGACGCGGGATCAGACAGGCAGCAGACAGGTAGATATCGCCTGACGTCGTATCGAGTTTAGTCACTGCCCAGACGGGAAGGCGCCTACCCGGCTAGCGCCGGTCCTGCACACTTCCCGCGGTGCAATGAGCGAACTCGCTCGCTTGACTTTGAAGCGCTTCCGGGAGAAATATTACGTCCATCATTTAAGCCGCCCAAGTGACGCGCGACATTTGTCCAGACGCGGCTACGCTTCCCTCCATTGCTGGATCCTCGAGGAGTACGTTCATGAGTCACTACGACGTTGTCATCATTGGTGGCGGCCCCGGCGGCTACAACGCGGCGATCCATGCGGGCCAGAAAGGCTTGAAAGTGGCGTGCATCGAAGGCCGTGAAACATTAGGCGGCACGTGCCTCAACGTCGGCTGCATTCCTTCCAAATCGTTGCTTCACGCCTCGGAACTGTATGAGGCAGCGACGGGCGAGGAATTCAAGAAGCTCGGCATCGAGGTCACGCCGACGCTGAACCTGCCCCAGATGATGGCGCAAAAGGCTGAAAGCGTGACAGGCCTGACTAAAGGCATCGAGTTTCTGTTTCGCAAATACAAGGCCGACTGGATCAAGGGCTGGGGCCGCCTCGCGGGGCCTGGCAAGGTCATCGTCACCGACGCTGCAGGTGCTGAAACCGAGCTGACCGCCAAGGACATCATCATCGCCACCGGCTCCGAGCCAACCCCCTTGCCAGGCGTGACCATCGACAACAAACGGATTCTCGACTCCACCGGCGCACTGTCGTTGAGCGAAGTGCCCAAGCATCTGGTGGTGATAGGCGCGGGGGTCATCGGTCTTGAGCTGGGCTCGGTCTGGCGCCGGTTGGGGGCGAAGGTGACGGTGGTCGAATTTCTCGACCATGTAGCCCATGGCACTGACCTGGAGGCGGGCAAGACGCTGCACCGCTCGCTGTCGCGTCAGGGGATGGCGTTCAAACTCGGCTCGAAGGTCACCTCTGCCGTCGCTGCGGAAACCGGCGTCACCCTGACAGTCGAACCCGCCGCCGGTGGGGAAGCCGAGCAGATCGAAGCGGACTACGTGCTGGTGTCCATCGGCCGTCGCCCGGTAACGAAAGGGCTGGGCCTGGAAACCGTCGGCCTGGACGTGGACAAGCGCGGCATCCTGTCCAACACGGGGCATCGCACGGCGGTGGAGGGTATCTGGGTAATTGGCGACGTGACGTCAGGCCCGATGCTTGCGCACAAGGCGGAGGACGAAGCCGGCGTGTGTGTCGAGCGCATCGTCGGCAAGAAAGGCGAGCTGAATTACAACCTGATCCCCAACGTCATCTACACCCAGCCCGAGCTGGCCAGCGTCGGTAAAACGGAAGAGCAACTGAAGGAGGAAGGTCGCGCTTACAAGGTGGGCAAATTCCCGTTCAGTGCCAACAGCCGCGCCAAGGTCAATCACGAAACGGACGGCTTCGCGAAAGTGCTGGCGGATGAGCGAACCGATGAGATTCTCGGTGTACACCTTGTCGGCCCAAGTGTGAGCGAGATGATCGCGGAGTACTGCGTGGCGATGGAGTTCGCCGCGTCTGCCGAGGACATCGCCCTGACCTGCCATCCCCACCCGACACGGTCCGAGGCGCTGCGTCAGGCGGCGATGGGTGTCGGCGGACATACCACGCAGGCCTGAAATGCGCCGCCAAAATCGACCGATCAAGCAACACGTTGAAGCGAAATCGGTGGTGCCCTGAAACGATTTTTTTCCCTTTGCGCGAACAAGATGCCGAGATTGTTATCTGTTTGTTGGTAATTTGCGTTCGGCAAGGATTGGGAAAGCGCACTTTTTTGTGCAGGAAGGCACAGCATCTTCAGAGGCTTCACCATATGAATCGCAGGAATCTCTTGAAAGCGTCCATGGCGCTGGCAGCCTATAGCGCGCTACCCGCCTCAGGTCTTTATGCAGCACGCGCGCTGGCTGCGGCGGCCGATGGCGACATCGAACACTTTGACTTCAAGACCTTGCAGGACAACGCCAGGCAGATGGCCGGCAAGCCTTACGTCAGCACCAAGCAGAACCTGCCGCCAACCCTGGCGAACATGACGCCCCAGCAATTCAACGCGATCAAGTACGACGCCGGCCATTCACTGTGGAACGACGTGAAAGGCCAACTGGACGTGCATTTCTTCCACGTCGGCGCGGGCTTCAAGACCCCGGTGCGCATGTACAGCGTCGACCCGGCCACCCAGCAGGCGCGTGAAGTGCATTTCCGTCCCGAGCTGTTCAACTACGAAGCCAGTCGCATCGACCAGAGTCAGCTCAAGGGCGACCTGGGCTTCGCTGGTTTCAAACTGTTCAAAGCCCCCGAGATTGCCATCAACGACATCCTGTCGTTCCTGGGCGCCAGCTACTTCCGCGCCATCGACAGCAACAAACAATACGGCCTCTCCGCACGGGGTCTGGCGATCGACACCTACGCCCACAGCCCTGAAGAATTCCCTGACTTCACACAGTTCTGGTTCGAGAAGCCGACCAAGGACGCCACACGCTTCGTGGTCTACGCCCTGCTGGACTCCCCCAGTGCGACCGGCGCGTATCGCTTCGACATCGATTGCCAGGCTGACCGCGTGGTGATGGACATCGACGCGCACATCAATGCACGGGCCGACATCGAGCAGTTGGGCATTGCAACCATGACCAGCATGTTCAGCTGCGGCACTCACGAACGCCGCATGTGCGACACCCTTCACCCGGAAATCCACGACTCCGACCGGCTGGCCATGTGGCGCGGCAACGGCGAATGGATCTGCCGCCCGCTTAACAACCCGGCCAAGATCCAGTTCAACGCCTTCGCCGACAAAGACCCGAAAGGCTTTGGTCTGGTGCAGACCGATCACGACTTCAAGACCTATCAGGACACCGTGGACTGGTACCACCGCAGGCCGAGCCTGTGGGTCGAGCCAACAACGGCATGGGGCGAGGGCTCCATCGATCTGCTGGAACTGCCGACCACGGGCGAAACCCTGGACAACATCGTCGCGTTCTGGAACCCGAAAGTGCCAGTCAAGGCCGGCATGTCGATGAACTACGGCTACAAGCTCTACTGGAGCCCACTGCCCCCGGTCAGCACCCCGCTGGCTCAAGTGCATGCGACGCGATCAGGCATGGGCGGTTTTATCGAAGGCTGGGCACCTGGCGAGCACTACCCGGAAGTCTGGGCGCGGCGTTTTGCCGTGGACTTCAACGGCGGCGGGCTGGACCGCTTGCCGGAAGGTTCGGGCATCGAGCCGGTGGTCACCGTGTCCCACGGCAAGATCCAGGATTTCAATGTGCTGGTGCTGCCGGACATCAAGGGGTTCCGCGTGACCTTCGATTGGTACCCGACCAGCGGCTCCGTAGAGCCCGTGGAGATGCGCATGTTCATCAAGACCGGTGATCGCACGTTGAGCGAGACCTGGCTGTACCAGTACTTCCCGCCGGCACCGGACAAGCGCCGCTACACCTGATTTTGATCACCTGAGGGGGTAACGGGATTCGAGTGCGTTTGCTAAACGGCGTATCAGCCGCTGGATATTCAGCGGTGGATACGCCGTACTTGTAACGAAAATGAGTCATAGATAGTGGCCAACAGACTTGTATTTCTCCTCCTTTTAACAGCGTCAATTTTCTATCTGCTATACAAATCAATAAGTTACGAATACAGATATTCAGCCATCATTAAATATGTCCGTAAATTTGACTAATTGATTGACAGCCCTCCAATCTGCGGCTGATATATCCCTGTCGCACTGCTCGCGAGGGGACCGAAACGCCCTTCTCCTCCCCCGCTGCGACCACCCAAATCATCGCGACTGCACGCCATCCACGGCCATTGCTGCTCGGCCGGGCGGTAGCTTTTTCGCCTGGCGGCCTGCTCGCACGCTGACGCTTATCACACGTACAAATGCTCCCGAGGGGCTGCACATGATGTCGACTTCCCCCGTCTACGTTGAAAAACCTTCTTTACTTTCATTCGATAAATCCACGGCGATCGCGCTGGTCGCGATCAGCCTGATGCTGGTTGAGACCTTCAACGGGGCTTTGCGTTTCTATCTGGATCAGGCAGGGATCTCCGTATTGCTCTACGCCCCGAAGGTCGCCTGCCTGCTGTTCTTCGCATTGGAACTGCGCAGCTTCAAAGCCGGGCCGGGCGTTTGGTTGAGCCTGCTGGTGCTGTTGCTGTCGGCGGGATGGGCAGCGCTGAATGGCGCCCAGGCCGGGAATTTCGCATTTGCGCTGTACGGGATCAGCCCGCTGCTCTTCGGGATTGCCTGCGGTGACCAGATCATTCGCCACAAGCGCCTATTCATGTGGGCGATTGCCTTCTGCCTGCTGGCGTCGCTGGGCGGCATTGCCCTCGACCGCTACGTCAGTCTGCCGTGGAAGGGCTACAGCTACACCGTCGGCGGCACCGAGCTAAGCGCCAACACCGCATGGACTTCCGAAGACATGGACCGCCCGGCCGGATTTGCGCGAATCTCCAGCTCACTGGCCATCATCATCTCGATTCTCAGTCTGTACCTGATGGCGACCCTGCGCTCGAAGTTACTGGGGCTGGTGGTCTGCGTGATCGGTCTGGCCGGGGTGATTTTGACCACCAGTAAGGCGCCAGCATTGGCGTTTATCGGCGGAACGGGTCTGCTATTGATGTTGCGGTTTCGCTGGACAGTACGGGCGACCATCGTTGTCGCGGTCGTACTCGGCATGTCACTGCCCTTCGTGGCGATGATGACCGACTTTGATGCCAACAAGATCTCAGCCACCAGTTCGCTGGCGTCCATCTACGACCGGCTGATCAACACCTGGCCCAACGTCATTCGGACGCTGATGGATGAGGATCGAACGCTCACGGGTGTGGGCTTCGGGCTGGTTGGCAGTGCCGTCGCCGCTTTCCCCGTTGTCGGCGCCGACATCTTCATGGTGTCCGACAGCACCGTGGTGTACCTGTGGGCGACGTTTGGCTTGGCCGGGCTGTTTCTCTACGCCCTGCACATCCCGTTGTTTTTCATCCTGGCCGACAGTGTCAGCCGTTATGGCCAGGCGTTGCTGGTGACGAGTTTTTGCATCTGCATTGTCAGCTGGACGACCGACACACTGGAAGTTACCCTCGCCAACATGTTCCTGGGCATGGCCATCGGCCATGCACTGGCCATGAAATCGCGGGGCAGACTGCGGGCCCCAAAGCCCCATGAGTTGCCCACGTGGAACGGCCTCCCGGGCCTGAGTTGACCGAGGCAATCCCATGAGCTTTCGCAGCATCGGCCTGAGCGGCCTGGCACTGATGGCCGCCCTGTGCGCGGCCAATGTCGCCGTGGCCGAGCCGTTTATCGTCGGCGTCGCTACCCATTCAATGAATAACACCGGGCAACCGCTGCGCAGCCTTCAGATGGCAAGCGTGGCGGGCGTCACGTCCATTCGCGATGACGCCTTCTGGTCTACGGCCGAACCTGTGCGCGGCCAGATGCAGATCATTGCGCCGTGGCGCGCATGGCTGAGCACTGCCAAGGGACTGAATCTCACACCGATGGTCATTCTCGGCTACGGCAGCTCATATCAGGGGGGCGCAAAGCCGCGCATACCTGCGGTCAAGATTCCGTACCTGAAATACGTGGACTACCTCACCCGCCAGTTGGGCAGTCCGGTCAGGTTCTATGAGGTCTGGAACGAGTGGGACCTGGACGGCCCGACCGATCCGCGCCTGAGCAATGACTACGTCACGCTGGTCCGTGACGCGGCACCGATCGTTCGCAAGAACAATCCCCAGGCGCTGGTACTCGCTGGCGCCGTAACGACCATGGGCATCAAGAGTGGCTTCGTCGACCGTATCCTGGCTGCAGGGGTGATGAAGTACGCCGATGGCATCTCCCTGCACCCATACGTGCACTGCGAAGGCAGCTACCGCAACACGCCGGAAAGCTGGATCGGCTGGATGCGTGATCTGGACCGTCGAATCAGCACCAAGGTTGGGAGGCCGGTGCCGCTGTATCTGACCGAGATGAGCTGGCCAAGCCACAATGGCAACTGCGGCGTCAGCGCCGAGCGCCAGTCTGCGTACCTGGCGCGCGCGTACTTCCTCATCCGCACCGTGCCGAATGTAAAAGGCATGTGGTGGTATGACCTGATCAACGATGGCACCAACCGCAACGAGCAGGAGCACAACTTTGGCCTGCTTGATGCCGATCTCCGTGCGAAACCGGCTTATTCCGTACTGAAGGCCATCAGCCCTTATCTGCCTCAGTTCACCTACGAGCCGGCAAACAGCCTGCAGTCCGACGGCGTCTTCCAACTGGCATTCAGCAATGGCCGCGAGCGCATTCTGGTGGCGTGGGTCAGCGGTCGCGAGCACGAAGTCACCATCAGCGCCCCCGCCATGAAGAACAAGCCGGTGCGCATCCTCGACACGCAGACGCCGGACAAAGGCATGACCGACTCCCCGCAGCAGTGGGTGTGCGACGCCCAGCGCTGCTCGGCCCGGCTGACGCTGACGGAGTTTCCGAAAATCATTCGCCTAAGCCCTGACATCTGAGCCGCGACGCCTGACGATGGCATCTGTTCCAACCCGCCTGACCTGTCAGCGCGGGTTTTTTTATGTGCGGCAGATTCAGATAGTGGCGTTACGACATTTACTGGACATGTCTTACTGCTACCTTACGGCTTGGGGGCAGACACGCTGCCGGGGGAACGTATGGGGCTTCGGGGAAGATTCATCGTCGGCTGTTTACTCGGGCTGCTCATGCTGCCAGCAGTAGCTGAACCGTACGTCGCTGGCGGAGCTCAGTGGAAGCCGTATGCCTTTGAGGACGAGGATGGCCATCTGGCGGGGATCTCCATCGACATCGCGCGACGCGTGATGAAGCTGGCCGACCTGGACGTTACCTTCGTCAGCTACCCGGTCAATCGCCTGCAGTCGATGCTGCGCAAGGGCGAGATCGATATCAACTACGCTGACGCGCTGATCTGGAACAGCCCCGAGGAGCAACGTCGATACGTGTTCTCCAAGCCCTACTCCACGGTCAGAGAGCACCTGTACTTTCTGGCCGACCACCCTGCCCGCAGCCAGACCATCGCACAACTGGAACACCTGACCATCGGCATGGTTCGGGGCTACAACTACTGGGCCTTGGACCCGGCCATCGAGAAGCGCCGCCTGACCCGGCTGGAAACCTCCAGAGATGAAGCGCTGATCAAGCTACTCCAGAGCAAACGCGTTGACGCCATCGCCATGGTCGACGACATCTTTGATGAGCTGATTTCAAGCAACGACCTCGATCCCGGCCAGTTCGTCCAGGGCGCACGACTCAGCGAAGCGCCCCTGGTGTTCAAGCTTCAGCCGCAATACGCCTCATGGTTGCCGCGGATCAACGGCGCGATCGACAGCCTGAACAAGACGGGCGAGCTGGAGCGCATTCGACGCACGTATTTGCCGGGGAGGCAGGTGGCGAAGTGACCTTCCCGGCTGAAGCCAGTCCAACTGTGAACGCTCAAACGATTGCCCTGACTTCCACATTCAACCCCAACATCTCGCGGGCGATTCGGTCGGCATCGACGAAGGCTCGCGAATAGCTGCCCGACGACGGGACGTAGTGGTTGTAATAAGTCGAGCCTTCGACAAGAGGGCCGGTTATCCACAAATTGGGTTGGGCTTTGCCTTCGCTGTCGACGAGCACGCCCTCCCCATCTTTGGTCAGGCTGTGGATAATTCCGCTGGCTTTAAGCGAGCGGATGATTGTTGGCAGCGACGAAATGTCACAGGCATTGCTGACATGTGCCTTGATGACTCTTTGCAGAGGTTGTAAAGGCTCCGCCAGATTCTCCGAGAGACTCACCGCGGCCGGTTCACCTCTCGTATTGTGGATAACTTGAGAATGGTGCACCCAGTGGACGATTCCCGCGTCGGCCAAAGCCAGCAGCTCCTGATGACGCTCCTTCTGCGGCCCAGCGACCATCCGATTGACATGTGGCGCGTACTCGCTGAAGAAGACACGGCGTGAATGACTGGTCAGCCCGCGGTTATCCACAACCCGGCGGAGCTGCTCGCGGCAGCTTCTCCAGACTTCGATTGCGGCCTTGGTCGGACTCGAATCAAGGCCCAATACACTTTGCGCGACGTCGCGTGCGATGGATTCGCGTATCTGCTGAGAATAATCCGCAGCGTCCATGGTCGACCCGCGCGGGTTATACACAGCTTCATCCAGCGGCAGCGCTTCAAAACGGACGGCCATTTCCGACGACACGGTTTCAAGCCGGTCCGCGTAATACGCGTGCGCAATCTCCGCTTTGATCCTTACTGCCGATTCGCCTCTCTGGGACGCGATCATCCCGAAGTATTCTGCGAGCATTTCAGCTTTGATCATAGGAAGGACCTGCTGCTCGAAATCCAGGCCATCAGGGTTTTCCTCTCGAAGACTTGCTACGGCCGACAATGTGAAAATCAACGCAGTATTTGAGGTCCGATGGGGCACGATGTCCGGCCGGGTCCGGTATGGCAGACCGCTACGCGAGAACAGATAGATGGTCGGCTCCCTTCCACCAGGCTCATAGCGCAAGCCGTCCGCCAGTTTGCGAAAGTGGCCTCCGCGCCCGACCGTTAGGCCCGCGACAATATCCATCGCTGTAAGGCCCAGCCCCTCAATACCGACCGCCTCTGTGGATAACACCGAATCGAGTAAACCGAGGTGTGAATAAGCAATGGATTGGGCGTACAGCCCACCGTTCGAACTTCGCAGCGGCTGCGCGTGGCCAACGGTGATTGCCAGCCAATCCACCGCACAATTCAACTCACCTGTGGACAGAACAAACTGCCCCATGTCGGTGTGTTCGATGTTATCCACAGCGTGAGAATGATGAATGACATACACATTTGCGGGCAGACCGAGAATTACCTGTTCATAGGTCCACGCCAGGTACTCCCCCAACCAGCTGCGCGGCAGGAACTCATTGGGCTGTACATTGCGTTCCGCCGATTTGAAACGCAGGCACCATTCATAGAAGTCGGGTCCCTGGCGTCCCACGTGTCCGTCAAGGGCGGCCGCGTCCGGAAACATCGAAATCTGCGAGGCAACGGTGTTGAGCATCAGGTATTCAGGCTGGTCGACGGCATGCAAACCTGGCCCCGGAGGCTGGGGATCAAATACGTTTATCTCGATGCGTCGGGCCGTGTTGACCGCCAGCGCACAGATACGCTCCAGCACTGTCAGCCCGCGTGAGCCACAACCGACAATGCCGATCCTGACGACGGGTTTATCAGACCCTGGGGATAACTTTTCGCCGGCCAGCGCTGTGCTCAGTTCCATCTCAGGGTTTCTCCGAAGAATGAGTCAATGGCGATGCCACGGGATTCTGCCAGTGCGGTGTCGACGATGAATTTGCTGAGGGCCAGGTCCAACACGCCCAGGCCGAAAGGCGAGAAAATCGAGGGCTTTGCAGGATCAAGCTCGACCTCGCCACGGATGAGGCCGGCCAGCGTGCCGCTCATGAAAGCGCGGCTGCCGGTCAATTGCTCTGCCAGATGGGGCGATGTGTTGGCCTTCATGCAGTGCTCGATGTCGTCGCAGAGGTTGTTGGCCTCCAGCAGCAACTGCGGCGCGATGTCCCGCAACGAGATGTTCAGCACGACCTGCCCGGCGCGAAACGCCATGGGTGATTTGACGTATGGCTCGCCCGCTGTGGTGGCGAAGATCACCAGATCTGCCGCCAGCGCTTGCCCCAATGACCCAGTCCGGGCTGTGCATAAGTCGGCATTTTCAATGAAGCCAGTCAGAGCGTCCGCCGATGCCGCGTTGAAATCATGCACAACGGCGTGGCCAATGCCCCACCCTTCGACGCTGAGCATTCGCGCGATGTTGCGGGCAATGACCCCTGCGCCGATAAATCCTACTGACGCCGCTTTACGTGACTGACCGTTGAGCCAGTAAGCGCCTGACACCGCCGAGGCGGCCGTTCGCACCGCGCTGATCTGCGCGCCTTCCAGGCAGGCATAGGGATAGCCGGTCTCGCGGTCGTTGAGGATGACCACGGCCGACGCCCTCGGCTTCTGCTGCGCGACATTGCCGGGAAAGCTGGAGATCCACTTGATTCCCGCCACGGCGTCCTCTCCGTCCAGCGCCGCAGGCAGGGCGATGATCCGGTTGCCAGGCTGTTGAGGGAAACGCAGAAAGTAGCTGTCCGGGTTGAGCGTCTGGCCGTCGTGGTGCTGCAGATACACCTGCTCGATGCGCCGCACCATGTCGTGGGCGTGGCTGTCGAGGATGTCTTTGATGACTGCGCCGGGGATCACGTGAAAGTCAGACATTCAGCGCTTCTCCCTCGAACGTGTGGACGTACTGCTTCAGATACCGGGTGATCGGTTGCGAGTTGAGCGCAGTCAGCTCGGCGCGGCCGAACTTCTGCATGACCCACTCATCGTTGTAGATGGTTTCCAGGTAACGCTCGCCGGCGTCCGGGGAGATCGCCACGACAACGGCGTCTTTGGGAATCCCTAGCGAGGGCGAGGCCAACCCGGCCACCACGGTCCCGGTGGAGCCGCCGGCCAGCACACCATTGGATTTCGCCAGCCATCTGCACATGGCCACGGTGGCGCGCTCATCGACCACTTGCTGCTTGTGCAAGTGATGGGCGCGGAATATCGGCGGCATTTGGCTGGAGCCGAGTCCTGGAATGAAACGCGGGCCGGGCGCCTGGCCGAAAGTCACCGAACCCGCGCTGTCTACCGCGATGATCTTGGTGCGCGGCGAATGCTTGCGAAAATACTGCACACAGCCCATCAAGGTGCCCGTGGTGCCGGCGCCGACGACCAGGTAGTCCAGCGCCGGAAACGCGATATGAATCGAACGCGCCGTGGTGTATTCATGGGTGCGGGCGTTGGCCGGGTTGCTGTACTGGTTGAGCCACAGATGACGGGGATCGCGGGCCACGGCATCGCGGATGTAACGAATGCGCGTGCCCAGATAGCCGTCGTTGTCATCGCGCTCGGTGACGATGACGATCTGTGCGCCAAAGGCTTCCATCATCTTGATGTTGTGCAGGTTGGTGTTGGGGTCGACGACGCAGCAGAACTTGTAACCGCGCTCGGCGCAGATCATCGCCAGCGCCACACCGAGGTTCCCGGACGAGGACTCGATCAGCACGGTGTCCTTGTGGATAAGTCGGCGCTCGGCATAGGAGTCGATCAAGCCGATGGCCGTCTTCATCTTGATCGAGCCCGCAGGGTTGCATGACTCAAGCTTCAGATGCAGGTTTTCAAAACCCAGGCCTTTTACCCTGACGAAGTTCGAATCGCCGACGATGTGGGAGATGAAATTCATGGCCGTGCCTCGACGCGTGCGGGCCGGGTGTAGCTCGGCATGGCCACCACCGGCGCACGCTGCCGGGGCTGGTTCGCCAGCAGCGCATCGGTCAGGTGCTGCGCCCGTAAGGCAACCATGGAAAACGACTGGGCGTCGCTGATGCCATGGGTCTTTTCCGACGTGCCGTTCGCCAAAATCTGCATGCCCTCGCTGTGCTGCAGGGCGACGCGGTAATGCCGGTCGACCGCAAGGGTGCCGTCCTCGTCGCGGACCAGCCAGGGTTGCAGCAGGGTCAGCAGTGGTGGCACTGCAAGCTGCTCGTAGCCTGTGCCCAAGACAATGCCGTCAACGTACAGCACGGTTTCAATGCCGGTATTGCTGTCACGCAGCACCACCGAATAGGCATCGCCCACTTTTTCCACCGAGGCCACTTCGGACCACGCATGCAGGTTCAGACGTCGGTGCCCGGTGACCTCGCCTTCGTACAGGAAGGAGTACAGCGCCTGACTCTCGTCGACGTCGATGCCTGCGTAATTGGTCGACCGGATCTCTTCGAATACCCGATTGCGTCTGCCGGGCTCAAGGTCGTGGAAATAGTCGATGTGCTCCGGCAGGAAGGCCATGTTGGGAAACTGCCCGAGCTGTCCCACCTTGAAACCCACGCCGCGGTGCACCGAATGGACCTGCGTGGTGGGCGCGGCGCCGAGCAGGTGTGTGACCGCCTCCCCCGCGCTTTGACCCGAGCCCAGCACCAGCCAGCGCTGCGCGATAGGACCGCCGCCGAGGTGGATGTTTTTCAGATACTGGGATGTGTGGAAGACACGGCCGCCGAGATGCGGGCTGAACGCGTCCGGTATCCGGGGCAGGCTGCCGTGGGAAAGCACCAGCCGTTTGGTGCGATAAGTGCCCTTGGCCGTGACGACATCAACGCCCTTCAGGATGCCCTTTTCCGCCACCGGCAACACGTCGAGGACGCCTTCGTCGTAGGCAACGTAGTCCTTGAGTTGTGCAGCGACCCAGGCGATGTAGTCGGACCATTCCACCCGGCTGGCCGGACGCCCGAGCAGGCCGAACGTGTGCAGACGACCCTTCTCCTTCAGGTACATGGCGAAGGAGAACCGACTGCGCGGATTGCGCGGCGTCACAAGGTCTCGAAACACATGGTGGTTGATGTCGGTGCCCGCCAGCAGAAACGCGCCATGCCAGGTTGAATCACGCCCTTTTTCGAAAAAACGCACGCGCTGGAAAGGCTTCCGGCCGCTGTCTTCCGCCTCGTCTTCCAGCGCACAGGCCAGTGCGATACCGGCCGGGCCGAACCCGATCGAAACGACATCAAGCGTTTCACGCACACCTTCGATTTCATACTGAGTCATGGTCATTCTTCCTGAAAGTTGCAAAAGATGTGGCGAGCTTCTACGCAGGCCGCTTCAACACAGCAGACGCCGCTCATGGCCGTGCTCGTCGGTATAGACCCACAGCGAAACCCGGGCGTGATCGTTCTCCCCATCGCTGAAACTGACAGGGCCGGCAGGGGTGGCAAATTGATCGAAGCGCAGCGCATCAAGCAGTCCGCGCTGATCAGCGGCGGCTCGGTCCACCAAGGCAAACGCTGCAAGCGTCTCGACGGCGTAAACCGGCGCCTGTTCGGCGTAGATCTGTTGATAAGTCGCATCGAACGACTGTGCCTCAGCCAGATCTCCCGCGATGGGGAAGCTGATGACATACACCGTGCCGGTTTGCGCCATCCCTTCCACCAGCGCAGGAGATGCGGCGTCGTCGGTGAAGAAGATTGGCAATTCACAGCCAGTAGCACGCTTATCCACAAGGAACTGGCGGCTGGCTCGCAAACGTCCGCAAAACACTACGGCGTCCACGTTATTTGCATCGTCCACTAACTCAACTGTGGATAACTGCGCGGCTTCCTGCAGCTCCTGCATCTGCTGGCGCCCGTGCAGGCTCGGGTCAGTGAACAAATCGAGCCGGCGTAGGCCTTCAGATTCGGCAAACTCGATCAACCGCGTGGCAAGTAGTCGGTCAGACGCACAAATGCGGAACGTGGTTTCTCCAGCGCGGGTCAAGGCTGCGCAGGTAGACGCGGGCAAGATCAGCGGAATTCCCGCCTGTGCATAACTCTCAACCGCTGCGGCGGCAGAGTCGGAAGCGAAGTGACCGATCACGGCATCCACATTCGCGTCGATGAAATGCCTCGCCGCCGCATGGCCGCCCGCTGCGCTCGCGCCGTCATCAAAGTAGAAATGGCGCGCGCGGCGAACGTGGGGAAACAGGTGACTGGACAGGTACACGCTGCGCAAGAAACCGCGCGCATGCAGTGTCGTGCCGACGTCGAGTGCCGCGCAGATACCCAGGCGCATCATGACAAGGCCACCTCGGCAAACCGCGAAGGGCGGAACGCTTCCATGACCGATCTGTAAGCCGCATCCATCGACACGCCGGTCATCAATCCGCTCAGCTCGAATGCCAGCAGCTCGGCAACATTGGGTGCCATTTTGAAACCGATGCCGCAAAAGCCGGTGGCGACAAACACATGGCTGTTGGCGCTGGAACGGCCGATCAGCGGGCGGCCGTCTTCGGTGTACGCGTCCCAGCCCACCTGTGTGACCACCGGCAAACTGTGGTGCCGGTCGTAGCCCAGAAGAGAGACGCGGTCCATGACGTCCAGCTCGTTATCCAGCGGCGACATGTTCAGCTGATCCGCATGTCCTGCGCGGTGGCGCCGCTGGCCGCCCACTTGCACGAGATTGCGTCCCAGCGGCAGCAGGTAGGTATTCAGATGGTGAGCAATGATCGGCATGCTCGGAGCCTGATCGCAGCCGAAGCGCGTGAATGGAATCGTCCGCGCGTGCACGGCGTTGTGCGGCCGGGGCAACGGGCCACTGGCACCACAGGCATCGACGACCCACGTCGCTTCCAGGCACAGCTTGCCGGCATGAACCTGAACATAGCCGTCCAGTTCGACGCAGCGGTCGACAGCCAGGTGATCAAGGTACGTCGCCTTTTCACTGACGTAGCGGCACAGATTCGACACCGTGACGCGGGCATCCACCGTGCCGCCACTGCGTTCGATAAGCAGGCATTCGCCGACACAAAATGGCGAAAAACGCCCGTTATCCAGGGCGTCGACGGAAGCGTGCAGCTCAATGCTCTCGGACCCTTCGCTGTCCACCGCTTCCAGGTATTGCCCACACACCTCGGCGCTGGCGATGTAAGCGACGCCACTGCGATTCAGTGCGCTCTCGTAGAGGGCGTGGACGATGCCGGAATTGCCGTGAAGTGATACGCGCCGGGTCAAAGGGCGCAGCGCGGCGTCCAGCTCCAGACCGCGAACGATGCCGCCGGTGTCCCGCGTTGCACCCTGGGCGCCAGCGATGCCTTTCTCCATCAGCGCCACATCGAGTCCGCTTTCAACCAGCGCCGCTGCGATCGAAGCGCCCATGATGCCGGCTCCGATCACGATCACATCAAATGAAGTTTTCATCGTCGTCGCGCGCCTCTCGGTCAGATTTCGTACTCGACCGCACTGACATACACCAGCTGCTGCAGGACTTCGTTTTCAGTGAAGCGGCAATAGCGCAGGATCTGTTTCGCCAGGTCCGGGAACACCGGCGCGCCGATGGCACCGATCAGCGCCATGTAAGGCAGAATCCGCTTGCCGAGGGTCTGACGATCACGGGCGGCGTTAATGATGTCCGACAGCAGCACCGCAAGCCCCTTCATGCTGAAGTGATCCACCGACGTCGCTTCGAACCAGCGCGCTATCAGAATCTTGAGAGCCGCCGCGTCCGCCGCACTGACTTTCAGGCTGTCGCCGTCCACCCGCTCGCGCTCGGCCTCGGCGGCCAGCTTGACCAGCACCTCGTTGAAGGTTTGCTCACGCCAGGCGGAGAACTTCTCGACATCGAAGTCATCGGTGTCCTGCTCGGGCGCGATCAGCGCCAGATAGAAGCGCGCGCTGTCGGTACAGGCGTCTGCCACCAGGTCCCGCGCCCAGATCGCATAGTTGCGGCTGGTGGAAAGGTTCTTGCCGTTCAAGGTCAGGAACTGGTTGGTGTAGAAGGTCTGGCGCATGCGATAGCCGTGCATGGTCTGCAGCAGCGAGGGGTAAACCATCATGTGGCTGAAGGCGCAGTCATAACCCAGAAAGTGCACTAGGCGGCCTTTGCCGGAGCGGCAGTATTCGTCGTACTCCCACGGCGCAAGCTTGTGTTCGTTCAGGTATTCGCGAAAAGCCGCCAAGTAACCGGACAGGCCCATGACCCAGGTATGTATGCGCCGGCTGCCATCCGGCTTGAGATCCAGCCCGCCGTCGTGGGGCCGGGTAATGCCCCAGTCCACCGGACCGATTTCGAATTCCTCCTCCAGGAACCGGCGGATGAAAGGCCGCAGCGGCGCATGTTCGAACGTGCTTTTGAGGTGGTTGCGAAAATTCGACAGCGCCAGAAATTCACGCTCAATGGGACGCCAGATCATGGGCGTCGCACATAACTTGCAGCGGAAGTTACTCATCTTCGAGGCATTGGGCGTGTGCGCGCACTCTTCGCACTGGCTGGCATCCGAGTCCGAGCCACAGTGATCGCAGTTACCCCGGCCGAATGCTTCGTAACCCCACTTGTCACAGTGTTCGCAATAGGGTTCCTGGCTCACTTTTTTGTAAATGGCCCCCGCCTTTACCGCGTACTCGTACATCTCCTCGACGGCGTTCTTGAAGTAGCTGTTGCGGTACGGGCGCATCCAGAAATCCACCTGAATGCCCATCTTCTTCAGCGTGTCGTTGATTTTGTCGGTGTTCTCCAGCGCCAGCGTTTGAGGCGCACGGTCCAGTTCGATACCTCGACGCAACATGTAGGACTGATAGTCATCGGAGTATGAAACGAGGGTGCAATCGTGGCCGCGTTGACGTTGGGCACGGGTGTAGATATCTGCCGCGAGAAAAGGCCCCGCCATATGACCAATATGCAAATCACCATTTGGCGTCGGCGGCGTGATCGTGACGAGTAACTTGCCCATCACGACGCCCTCTGATCGGACACGTCATGAATGGTCGCTTTGTGCAGAGCGAACTCATTGGCCGCCATTGCCTGCTGGGCATCTTCATCGAGGAAGCGGTTGGCAGAGTCACGGTCCCACCACACGACGTAGAAGTGGAAGTCTTCGTCGGTGTCGTTGAACACATAGTGATCGGTGTGTTTGGGGATGGCAGCGATGTCACCCATAGTGAACGGGTACATCTGATCTCCCACAATCAACTGAGCGGTGCCTTTGATGCCTATGAAGAATTCCTGGTCTATCTGCGTATGCGACAAGGATTTGGTGTGCGGGCGCACCACGCACCAGCCACCACCAATGGGCGTCGGATAGCCGTTCCAGGGCAGTAATCTCGCGCCATCCAGGTCATATTCATGAACCAGTTTGTCCCACGCCATCGGGCGAAAAATATCGAAATCAGTCATGAGGGTTTCCTTCAGCCAGAGCATCCTGCTCGCTGTTTTATCGGCGCCAGGCTGAGCTGACGGGCGCGTGCCAGTTAAGGAATAAACTGAAGAAAAGTGCGCGACGGGGCAAACTAGAAATCCGCAATCAACGGTTAAGTTTGACTTAACCGGTGTCGACTCAATTGTTTGACTAATCAACAGGTTGATCAGGTTTACGCGTATGGGTGTATCACCCGCGGACACTGAAGCAGGACTTAACTGCCCTGATAACTAATCAACACGTTGTCGGGGGGACGTGAATGCAAACTATCGCGTGGTGAATTCACGTTGACTGGCGATGGCCTGGGACACCAGCCAGTCGCGAAACTGTTTGCTGGATTTGGGGAGAATGGCCGTCTCGTCATACACCAGGTAATAAGCGATCGGCGTGTCGATCGTCGCGCGAAACGGCACGACCAAACGACCAGACGCCAGCTCTTCCCGAATCAGCGAACGGCGCACCAGCGCAATTCCCATTCCCGCCAGCGCAGCCTCGATGACGCCGTTGGAATCCACGAACACCGAACCTTTGTGTACGGCCGCCTCGCCGTCTTCGATACCCACTGCACGGAGCCACAACGCCCAGTCTTCGCGGTGTTCGTCGTGCAAGAGGTTGTAGCTTTTCAGGTCAATGGGCGAGGACAGGTACCGGGAATCCGGCAGCAGAGAGGGGCTGCAGACAGGCTGCAGTCGGTCGTTGATCAGCATCTCCACTTCCAGACCGGGATAACGACCGAGGCCATGGCGCACGGCGAAATCGACGCCGTCGCCGAGCAAATCGACCAGCCGATTGGTGGTGCTGATCAGCACCTCGATGCCGGGGCAGATGGCCTGAAAATCAGGCAGTCGGGGCAGCAGCCATTGCATCGCAAAGCCGCTGGTGCAGCTGACAGTGATTGTATTGGGGCCGTTGTCGCTCATCAGTCGCTGAGTCGCGTCAGAGATCTGCCCGAGCGCGGGACGAATGGCCCGCAGGTAAATCTTGCCCTCGGCGGTCAGCTCCAGGCGCTTGGTGTTACGGATGAACAACGTGACGCCAACGGCTTTTTCGAGCTTGGCGATCTGTTGGCTAATGGCCGCAGGGGTTACGAACAGCTCACCTGCCGCGCCTTTCATGCTGGCGTGGCGCCCCGTCGCTTCAAAACATAACAGCGCGTGCAGGGGCGGAAATTTCATGCCTGACCTCGGTTAAGAAAATCTAATGTGCTTAAGAAAAGCTCGCTTGAGCACCACCCCAGACACTGCTCAAATCATCACACCCTGACTCGACGAGCGTCAATCAACAACTTTTCGGTCAGCGGATCGGCGATACGGATCAAGAAAGGAAGCGCAATGAAAGTCTCCGACTATGTTCGACTGATTGTTCTGGCTGCCATCTGGGGAGCCAGTTTTCTCTTCATGCGCGTTGCTGCCCCTGTATTAGGCGCGTTGCCTACCGCCTTCTTCCGGGTGTTGCTCGGCGCCATTGGCTTAATGGTGATTCTGGCCATTTTAAGAACCCGGCATGAGTTCAACGGCAAGTTCAAATCCACCTTGATCCTGGGCATCATCAATTCCGGCATTCCGTTTTTGATGTACAGCATGGCGGCCCTGTTATTGCCCGCAGGTTATTCCGCCATCTTGAATGCAACCACACCATTGATGGGCGTGTTGATAGGCTCAGTGTTTTTCAATGATTCGCTGACACCCAAAAAAGCGGTTGGCGTATTTCTCGGTTTGCTGGGGATAACGTTGCTGACCACGACAGGCCCGGTGACTTTCACCACGTCGGTGGTCATGGGCGCAATTGCTTGCCTGGTCGCGACCAGTTGCTACGGCGCCGCAGGATTCCTGACCCGTCAGTGGATCGGCGACCGGGGAGGCCTGGACGCGAAACTCGTGGCGTTCGGCAGCCAGATTGGCGCGACGCTGTTTCTGCTGCCCTTCTTCGCTGTCTCCGCCACCGTCAACCCGCCGGCCACCTGGGGCGACTCAACCGTGTGGCTGTCCCTGGCGGCCGTCGGTTTCGTGTGCACGGCCTGTGCTTACATTTTGTACTTCCGCCTGATCGCCGATATCGGCCCGGTCCGCTCGCTGACCGTCACTTTCCTGATTCCGCCATTCGGCGTCCTTTGGGGGGTGATGTTCCTCGGTGAAAAGGTCTCCGCCGGACACTTTTACGGCGGCGGTCTCATCTGCCTCGCGGTCTGGTTCGTGTTGAGCCAAAGCAAACCCAAGCCGGCACCTGCTCCTCAAGACCGCGCCGCCACAACCTGACAGCAACGTTATCCACAACTGTTTTCGGCGCCGGGTAAAACACCCGGCAGGGCCCGGCTGTGCCTGAAATATCCAAGGTCGGGTGATAAGAACGCTTGGGGGATTCATCCGATGGCAACTCCAACACGCTTTTCCGTCACCTGGCGCACTGGCAGCACTCTCACGGCGAGGGATGCAGGATGAGCAGAGCGATCCCGTTGATAGCCCTCCGCACGTTCGTTGAGGTGTGCAAGGCCGGGAGCATGAAACGTGCAGCGGACCAGCTGTGTGTCTCACCGGCCGCCATCAGTCAGCAGATCAAAGGGCTGGAAGACCAGATCGGCAGGCGGCTGTTCGAGCGAGACGCCAAGGGCATCCAGCTCACCCCTTCCGGACGCAGCCTGTTCGACGAGCTCGCCGGCACCTTTGACGTCATCGAAAAAGCCTGGTCGCGCGCTGCACTCAAGGCGCCACGTCAGACGCGCCTGGTGATCAGCACGACGTCCACCATCGCAAGTTCGTGGCTGATCCCGGCACTGGGTGGTTTCAAGGAGCGTTGCCCCAACGTCGAAATCTCGATTCAGATCTGTAACGGTCTTTCGGAGCTCAAGCACGGCCATGTGGATATCTGCATCCAGCGCGAGATGGCCGCCAGTTGTGAAAACCACGCCACGCACTTGTGGTCCTCCTACTTGATCCCTGTGTGCAGCCCGCATCTGCTCAGCACCCAGCGCAATATCGAGAGCCCGCAGGATTGCCTGACCTTCCCGCTGCTGCAGGACACCGAGCGAAACTACTGGAAGGTCTGGATGAACGCGTTCGGCATGAGCAACCGCAAGATGATTCAGGGCTCCAGTTATGGCGACGAGTCCCTGTTGATCAGTGCGGCCTGTGCCGGGCAGGGCATCGCGCTAGTCAACAGCGTCTTCGCGTCCGAGGCCTTGCAGAGCAAACGGCTGGTGCAGGTCACCAATGCCACGGCGGAGCTCAAGTTCGACTATTTCGTCTATTGCGCGAAAGAGCGGCGGGAAGAATGGGCGATTGCTGAGTTCATGAAATGGGCTGTGCAGCAGGCGGGCAAGACAGCGAAGGGGCATGCCCGGGAGATTGAAAGCGCAAGCCAGGTGGCTTGATTCACGAGGCTCGGCGGGTGGGTTTCACTGGGTGATACGTATTGAGCTGACGGCGTCGCATGCCATGTGCAGATCTGTGCCCCTTAGCCATTTGCCGTAATGAGCTTTGAGCTCGTCTTCCCAACTCGCCACCTCATTCAGCACTTGCTCCGCTTGCGTACGGGATAAAGCGAAATGGGCGTGATGGCTGAGCATATTGGTTCGGTTGATTGCGCTTCCATCGCGCCCGACAGCCATGGCCAACGTCTTCGCCGGCCCCTCGTCGAGCATCGGCAGGACATCGTACATAGGCGAGAGTCGCCACCTCCCTTCGAGGCAGATAATGGCGTGATTACGTGGGTGGTCGTCGCTGTTACCGGCCAATGCGTTGTAGCACATGCGTTTGAACAGCTCTTGCAGGTCCTCGTCCGGGACGCCTCTGCGTCGCATCTCGTCTGCCACCGATGCATACCGCCAGTCGCGGTGGTGCGGTTCGTTCCACTCTGAATCGAGCAAAGTGAGTGCGCTCAGCATTGGAATGCGATGGGCGCCGTCCGCAATAGAAGTACGGTCAAAGCGTTCGACCAACAAGGTAGAGGGGTGCCCGGCGTACAACCCGGTGTTCGCGACGCGCATGCCCTTGGAAGCAGCGAAGGTCATGCAGGCAAATTCGATGGAGGGGAAATCATACTCATCAAACCGGTCACGGGGCTTGGCCAGGATCAGCATGCCTTTGTCTTGCAGCGTTCGCTTGGGCCTGGCTCCACCGAGGGACGAACGCTGCTGCCGTATGTTTAGCGTTACGAGCGATTCGGCATCCAGCTGCCTGTCGTAAACCGCTTCACAGGCTTCAATGAATTTCGCCAGACCTTTGAGCGTGGGTATCGGGCTTTCTCCGAGCCCCTGTGGGGGCGCGGAGGTTGTACCGGCCATGAGGTTGCCAATACGGTCATTGTTCGGCGACTTGAGCAGATAGTCGATCGGCGCCAGTGTTTGGCCGAAAGCACGATGAAGCAATCGCTCGCCCCAGCCATCCGGCATCGCATCATTGATGAAACCAGGGACGCCACGATTTTTCGTGATGCCCGTGTAGGCCTCGGACCGTAGAGGGTAGTTGATGGGATCTGGCACCCATCCACCCCGTTTCAAAGGTAAACCAAGCGGAGTATTAGCGCGATCTGAAAGTCAATTAATACGCACTTAAATGCGTTTTATGCTGCCTAAAGCTTACTGTGGTGAGTTTTATTTGTGGGTGCCTACGACTCGCACGACTTTCCGTCGGCTTGGGAATCTGCGATGCGCCGCTGGCTTCCGCTGCGGAAGCACCTTGAACGTTCGTTACGGACATCATAGAACAGCTGTGTGGCCTGCTCGCCAGTCACAGTGCCTTCTGTTCGTGCCTGCTCGATCCGGCTGAACAACGCGTCACACTCATCTTCAAGCCTGGGCCGGTCGACCTTATGCAGATCGTTTATAGATTGCTTGAGAGCATCGAGCATAAGGATCACCTGGATCGCGCTTTACCTTGGGGTCACTGAGAGGTGCAGACGTGAAGCATTGCAGCAATCATTACTGCCCGGCTTGACCCGAGAACTGCTCAACGGCAACCACAACACTGTTGGCACCTTGCTGAATGTCCTTGATCACCTCGTCCGCCTCACTGGCCAAATCCAGCGCCGCCCCGGCCTGCTGCCTGCTTTTTCCGATCATGGTCACAGCGCTGGACGCCAGAACCTGATTGTTTTTCACGACCTCGAAGATTTCCGCCGTCGCTTTAGTGGTTCGAAGGGCGAGGTTTCTGACCTCGTCGGCGACCACAGCAAAACCCCGGCCCTGTTCCCCGGCACGTGCGGCTTCGATTGCTGCGTTCAAGGCCAACAGATTGGTCTGGTCCGCGATGCTGCCGATGGTTTTGACGATGGTGCCGATTTCCTGGCTCTGGGCATCCAGTGCTTCTATGCCATGGGCAGCATCTTCCATCAACGCCGACAGTGTATTGAGGGTCGTCACGGTGTTCTGAATGACTTCGCGGCCTTGCTGTGCGCTGGCATTGGTTCGAACCGACGTGCCGTGGGCCATGCCAGCTGCCTCGGATACAGCGCGCTCGCGGGTAACCTGGTCGGTAATAACGGTGGCTATTTTGGCAATCTTGTACAGCTTGCCATTGGCATCCACGATTGGATTGTAGGAAGCCTCCAGCCATACCTCGTTGCCATGTTTATCCACTCGGCAAAACCTTCCCGCGACATAGGATGCCTGTCTAAGGGTCTGCCAAAACCGATCATATTCTTCCGACTGAGCGTCGGATGGCATGCAAAAGATTCGGTGATGCTTGCCCAGGATTTGGGGAAGCGTATAGCCCATAGCGTCCAGAAAATTCTGATTGGCTGCCAGCACTAATCCATCCAGAGAAAACTCGATGACGGCAGTGGAGCGCATCAGAGCCCCTACCAGCGCTTCATTCTCCCTGGAGGCCTCAATGGTCCTCGTCAGCACGCTTGAATACAAAACGATGCGTTCGACCCGCCCGCTGTCACCTGCGAAGGGTATGACCATTGCCCGTAGCCAGACGTGTCGACCTTCACGGCTGCACAGACGCAACGTGCCGCTGTAATGCTTGCCCTGGGCAACGGCATCAAGAGCCCGGCGCTGATGTACGTCTCCGCTCAGCTCTGAAGGACTGAATTCACGGAGGGCACGACCGGACAATTCAGCCTGGGTGAATCCCAGCTCTGTTTCGAACAGGGCGTTCACCTCCAGGATGATGCCTGCCGCGTCCAGGGTGACCGACACGGTTTCGAGATCCAGCGTTGCCTTGACCTGCTCAAGAGCCCCCAGCCGTTTTTCCAATTGCTGGATTTTATCTTTTAACCGGGTATTAAACATGGGGGCCGCTCGCATTGACTTGAGAAGCTATCGACGCGACGAGCGAAACCTTGAGAAGCATGGTCAGCATGCCTGATGGCTGGGTGCAGATCAGGCATTCAATCCAGCGTGTAGGCCCTCCTTTGCCTACACATTAACAACTTGCGACTGCTCTGATTCCTAAGAACCAGCGCAGTACGCTGTGGATAACTTATTCCACCGTCACGGACTTCGCCAAATTGCGCGGCTGATCCACGTCCGTACCCTTGAGCACTGCCACGTAATACGAAAGCAGTTGCAGCGGAATCGTGTAAAGGATCGGCGTCAATGCGTCGAGGATATGGGGCATGGAAACCACGTGGGTCCCCTCTCCGTTGACCAGCCCGGCCTGTTCGTCCGCGAAGACGATCAGCTCGCCGCCCCGTGCACGCACTTCCTGCAGGTTGGATTTCAGCTTCTCCAGCAGCTCGTTGTTAGGTGCCACGGTGACAACCGGCATGTCGCTGTCCACCAGTGCCAGCGGGCCGTGTTTCAGTTCGCCGGCCGGGTAGGCTTCGGCGTGGATGTAGGAGATCTCCTTGAGCTTCAACGCCCCTTCCATCGCCACCGGGAATTGCGCGCCACGACCCAGGAACAGGGTGTGATTCTTCTCGGCGAACAGTTCGGCAATTTTCTCCACCGTTGTGTCCATCGCCAGCGCTTCACCCAGGCGGGTCGGCAGGCGGCGCAGCTCTTCAACCAGTTCTGCTTCCACGCCAGCGCCCAGCGTGCCCTTGACCTGACCCAGTGACAGCGTCAGCAGCATCAGCGCGACCAGCTGCGTGGTGAACGCCTTGGTCGACGCGACACCGATTTCCGGGCCGGCCTGAGTGAGCAGGGTCAGATCCGATTCACGCACCAGCGAACTGATGCCCACGTTGCAGATTGCCAGGCTGGCGAGGAAGCCCAGCTCCTTGGCGTTACGCAGCGCGGCCAGGGTATCGGCGGTCTCGCCGGACTGGGAGATCGAAACGAACAGCGTGTCCGGCTGGACCACGACCTTGCGGTAGCGGAATTCGCTGGCGACTTCGACCTGGCAGGGAATGCCGGCCAGGCCTTCGAGCCAGTAACGCGCGACCATGCCGGCGTGATAGCTGGTGCCGCAGGCGACGATTTGCACGTTACGTACTTTGGCGAACAGCTCCGCCGCTTGCGGTCCGAATGCCTGCACCAGAACCTGCTGCTGACCGAGGCGGCCTTCCAGAGTGCGCTGCACGACTTTTGGCTGCTCGTGGATTTCCTTGAGCATGAAGTGGCGGTACTCGCCTTTGT
This sequence comes from Pseudomonas sp. W2-17, assembly GCF_041060445.1. Taxonomy (NCBI): domain Bacteria; kingdom Pseudomonadati; phylum Pseudomonadota; class Gammaproteobacteria; order Pseudomonadales; family Pseudomonadaceae; genus Pseudomonas; species Pseudomonas sp. W2-17. The sequence goes on from NZ_JAUFNS010000005.1 coordinate 259,043, forward strand.
CCGCTGCTTCTGCGCCCTCGTGGTACTGAACGATCTCACGCTCGACGGGCAAGCCGGATGCGTCCCAGATCTGCACGCTGTCGCGACGGATCTCAGCAATGTCGCCCTCTTCCAGGTACATGAAGCGGTCAGTGACCTGACGCAAGGCCAGTTGATCGGAGGCGAGGAAGTTTTCCCCAAGGCCCAGACCTACAACCAGCGGGCTGCCACTGCGAGCGGCAATCAGGCGATCCGGTTGTTGTGCGCTGATGACCGCAAGGCCATAGGCGCCGTGCAGTTCCTTGACCGTAGCCTTCAGAGCCGCAGCCAGATCGGGTGTGTCCTGCAGTTTATGGTGCAGCAGGTGGACAATGACCTCGGTGTCCGTGTCAGACGAGAACACGTAACCCAGACCCTTCAAGCGCTCTCGAAGCGGCTCATGGTTTTCGATGATGCCGTTGTGCACCACCGCCAGTTGCTCGTTGGAGAAATGTGGATGAGCGTTACGCTCCAATGGCGCACCGTGTGTTGCCCAGCGAGTGTGGGCAATGCCGAGTCGGCCTGTGACCGGTTCACCGGCAAGTGCCCGCTCCAGTTCGTTGACCTTGCCGACCCGACGACGACGCTCAAGCACGCCGGCGTTATTGAATAACGCCACGCCAGCGCTGTCGTAGCCCCGGTATTCCAGGCGCTTGAGGCCTTCCAGCAGGATGGCAGTAACATTCCGTTCAGCAACAGCGCCGACAATTCCACACATGGTCTTCTCCTAGGAAACAGCAGCGCAAATCAAGGTTACGCCGCGAGCCTGAATTTGTTCGCGTGCCTCTTGAGGCAGGCGGTCATCGGTAATGAGGGTATGGACGCTGCTCCAGGGCAGCTCCAGATTGGGAATCTTGCGACCGACCTTGTCGGCCTCGACCATCACGATCACTTCCCGGGCGACTTCGGCCATCACCCGGCTGAGGCCAAGCAGTTCGTTGAATGTGGTTGTACCGCGGGTCAGATCAATACCGTCGGCGCCGATGAACAGCTGATCAAAGTCGTAGGAACGCAGCACCTGCTCCGCCACCTGGCCCTGAAACGACTCTGAATGCGGGTCCCACGTCCCGCCCGTCATGAGCAGGACCGGTTCGTGCTCCAGCTCACCCAGCGCATTGGCGACGTGCAGGGAATTGGTCATCACCACCAAGCCCGGCTGCAAACCCAGCTCCGGAATCATCGCAGCGGTGGTGCTGCCGCTGTCGATGATGATCCGTGCGTGTTCCCGGATGCGGGCAACAGCAGCTCGGGCAATGGCCTGTTTGAACCTGGAAACGGGCTGGCCAGGTTCGCCAATCAATTCCTGGGGCATGGGGATGGCGCCGCCGTAACGACGAAGCAGCAACCCGTTGCTTTCGAGCGCAGCCAGATCCTTACGGACCGTTACCTCGGAGGTCTCGAAGCGTTTAGCCAACTCGTCCACGCTTACCTCGCCCTGCTCATTGAGCAAAGCAAGAATGTTATGGCGGCGTTGAGGCGTATTACGTTTCGACATGATGATCTTAAGTTTCGATTCGAAAGTTAACGAACGCAATGAAAGCTCATCGAAAGATATACGTCAAGGGGGAGATGGGTATCAGGGAGGATGGGTAAACGATTTCCGAGGAGTAGCTGCTTGGAGAGTCGGCATCAGCTACCTGTCTGGCAAGCAGCCGATGTGACCTGTGGATAACTTAGTCTTTCTTGAGTTTCGCCGGCCGCTTCCAGCCTTCGATGTTCCGTTGACGCGCACGGGCGACCGCAAGCTGTTCGGCCGGCACATCCTGATTGATGGTTGAGCCGGCGGCAGTGCTAGCGCCTGACGCGATATGCACAGGTGCGACCAGCGAGTTGTTCGAGCCGATGAATACGTCATCGCCCATCACCGTCTTGTGCTTGTTCGCGCCATCGTAGTTGCACGTAATGGTGCCTGCGCCAATGTTGGTGCGCGCGCCGATGACTGCGTCACCCAAATAGGTCAGATGACCTGCCTTGGCACCCTCGCCCAAATGAGCATTCTTCAATTCGACGAAGTTCCCCACATGAGCACGAGCGTCGAGAACACTGCCAGGGCGCAGACGAGCGAAAGGCCCTGCATCCGCACCTTCGCCAACGATCGCCCCTTCAAGGTGACTGTTCGCCTTGATGATTGCGCCCTTGCGCAAGGTGCTGTCCTTGATCACGCAGTTCGGCCCGATGGAGACGTCGTCTTCGATGACGACTCGCCCCTCAAGGATGACGTTCACGTCGATCATCACGTCGCGGCCAACAGTAACGTCGCCACGAACGTCAAAACGCGCCGGGTCGCGCAACGTGACACCCAGCGCCATGAGTCGGCGGGCCTCCCGCTGCTGGTAGTGGCGCTCGAGCTCGGCAAGCTGTTTACGATCATTGGCGCCCTGCACTTCCATCACATCGTCAGGCTGAGCAGTTGCGACCACCAGGCCATCGTTGACGGCCATGGCAATAACGTCCGTCAGGTAATACTCACCCTGAACATTGTCGTTGGAGAGGCGGCCCAGCCAGTCGGCCAGTCGCTTGCCCGGTACGGCCAGAATCCCGGTGTTCCCTTCCTTGATAGCCTTCTGCGCTTCAGTTGCATCCTTGTGCTCGACAATGGCGCTGACGCGGTGCTGCGTGTCACGAACGATGCGGCCATAACCGGTCGGGTCTTCCAGCGTGACCGTCAGCAGACCCAGTTGCTGATCATTTACCAGCGCAAGGAGGCGGTGCAGGGTCTCTACTTGTATGAGCGGGACGTCGCCATAAAGAATGAGTACCGTCTCGGCCGTCAGCGCTGGCAACGCCTGAGCAACGGCGTGGCCAGTGCCCAATTGTTTGTCTTGGAGCACGAAATTCAGATCATCGCCCGCCAGTTGCTCTTGGACCCGCTCTGCTCCATGGCCAATGACCACGTGAATGCCTTGGGGCGAAAGCTGGCGTGCGCTGTGGATAACATGGCCGAGCATCGATTTACCGGCTACAGGATGCAACACCTTGGGCAGAGCGGAACGCATGCGAGTGCCCTGACCCGCGGCAAGAATGACGATATCGAGAGACATGAAGGAATTCCAGACGAGCAGGCCACATTAGCCAGGCTGATGATTCAGGCGAGAAAGCCGAAAAAAGAAAAAGGGTAGCCGAGGCTACCCTTTTACTCAATCGCGCAACGAGCCGTCGGGTTTAGCCGCCGAACTTCTTGCGAATTTGCTGAACGGTGCGCAGCTGAGCTGCGGCCTCCGCCAGACGTGCAGCAGCAGCTCCGTAATCGAAATCTGCGCCTTTTTCATTCAGAGCACGCTCGGCAGCCTTGACGGCTTCCTGAGCAGAGGCTTCGTCCAGATCTGCAGCGCGTTGCACAGTATCGGCAAGCACTTTGACCATGTTCGGTTGAACCTCAAGGAAACCACCGGAGATGTAAAACACCTCGGCTTCGCCACCCTGCTTGATCAGGCGGATCGGACCTGGCTTCAGATCGGTGATCAACGGTGCGTGACCTGGAGCAATACCGATATCACCCAGGTTACCGTGTGCAATCACCATCTCGACCAGACCGGAGAAAATCTCTCCTTCCGCGCTGACGATATCGCAATGGACTGTCATAGCCATTTGCATGCCTCAACCTGATTAGCGCCCGTTGCCGGGCGCCTGGATTACAGTTTCTTGGCTTTCTCGATCGCTTCTTCGATGCCGCCGACCATGTAGAACGCCTGTTCAGGCAGATGGTCGTAGTCACCGGCGAGGATGCCTTTGAAGCCAGCAATGGTGTCTTTCAGGGAAACGTATTTACCCGAGGCACCGGTGAAGACTTCAGCCACGAAGAACGGCTGCGACAGGAAGCGCTGAATCTTACGAGCGCGGGATACCAACTGCTTGTCGGTTTCCGACAACTCGTCCATACCCAGGATCGCGATGATGTCTTTCAGCTCTTTGTAACGCTGCAGAACATACTGAACGCCGCGAGCGGTGTCGTAGTGGTCCTGACCGATGACGTTCGGGTCCAGCTGGCGCGAAGTCGAGTCCAGTGGATCGACCGCCGGGTAGATACCCAGGGAAGCGATGTCACGGGACAGAACGACGGTGGCGTCCAAGTGAGCAAACGTTGTGGCTGGCGATGGGTCGGTCAAGTCGTCCGCCGGTACGTATACCGCCTGGATCGAAGTGATCGAGCCTTCCTTGGTCGAAGTGATGCGCTCTTGCAGCACGCCCATCTCTTCAGCCAGCGTCGGCTGGTAACCTACTGCAGAAGGCATACGGCCCAGCAGTGCGGATACTTCAGTACCGGCCAGTGTGTAACGGTAGATGTTGTCAACGAACAACAGAACGTCGTTACCTTCGTCACGGAACTTTTCAGCCATGGTCAGGCCAGTCAGGGCGACGCGCAGACGGTTACCCGGCGGCTCGTTCATCTGACCGTAGACCAGCGCTACTTTGTCCAGAACGTTGGAGTCCTTCATCTCGTGGTAGAAGTCGTTACCCTCACGGGTACGCTCGCCCACACCGGCGAACACGGAATAACCGCTGTGCTCGATGGCGATGTTACGGATCAGTTCCATCATGTTTACGGTCTTGCCGACACCGGCACCACCGAACAGACCGACTTTACCGCCCTTGGCAAACGGGCAAACCAGGTCGATGACCTTGATGCCGGTTTCCAGGAGGTCGTTGCCGCCAGCCTGATCAGCGAACGAAGGCGCAGGACGGTGAATGCCCCAGCGCTCTTCGGTTTCGATCGGGCCCGCTTCGTCGATCGGGTTGCCCAGTACGTCCATGATCCGGCCCAGCGTCGCTTTACCGACCGGTACGGAGATGGCTGCGCCGCTGTCGATAACGTCCAGACCGCGCTTCAAGCCTTCGGTGGAACCCATCGCAATGGTACGAACTACGCCGTCGCCCAGCTGCTGCTGAACTTCCAGAGTAGTTTCCGCGCCTTGTACTTTCAGCGCGTTGTAGATGCTCGGTACGCTGTCGCGTGGAAATTCCACGTCGATCACGGCGCCGATGATTTGAACGATACGTCCGCTACTCATTAGCTGGATCCTCTGAATATTTGAACCGTTAAACCGCGGCAGCGCCGCCGACGATTTCCGAGATCTCTTGGGTGATCGCTGCCTGACGCGCCTTGTTGTAGATCAGCTGCAAATCGCTGATCAGGTCACCGGCGTTGTCAGTGGCGTTCTTCATCGCGATCATCCGCGCAGCCTGTTCAGCCGCGTTGTTCTCGACCACCGCCTGATAGACCTGCGACTCCACATAACGGACCATCAAGCCGTCCAGCAGCTCCTTGGCGTCGGGTTCGTACAGGTAATCCCAGTGGTGCTTGAGTTCTTGATCCTGGGTCGCGACCAACGGAATCAACTGCTCGACCGTTGGTTGCTGAGTCATGGTGTTGATGAACTTGTTGGACACCACGGACAGGCGATCAATACGGCCCTCCAGGTAGGCATCCAGCATCACCTTGACGCTGCCGATCAAATCGTTGATCGACGGCTCTTCGCCCAAGTGGCTGATCGCAGCGACGACGTTACCGCCGAAGTTGCGGAAAAACGCCGCACCTTTGCTGCCGACCACGCACAGATCGATCTCTACGCCGTTTTCACGGTTCTTCGCCATGTCCTTGACCAAAGCCTTGAACAGGTTGGTATTCAAGCCACCACACAGACCACGGTCACTGCTCACCACGACGTAACCGACGCGCTTTACTTCGCGTTCGATCATGAAGGGATGACGGTATTCCGGGTTAGCGTTGGCGAGATGACCAATCACCTGGCGGATGCGCTCCGCGTAAGGGCGGCTAGCAGCCATGCGCATTTGAGCCTTGCGCATTTTACTGACCGCCACTTTTTCCATGGCGCTGGTGATCTTTTGCGTGCTTTTGATGCTCGCAATCTTGCTGCGAATCTCTTTTGCGCCTGCCATGTAACACCTATCAGGTTAGCAAGCGGGAGCCTCGCGACTCCCGCTGCGGCTTACCAGGTTTGGGTGGCCTTGAACTTCTCGATGCCGGCTTTCAGGCCAGAGTCGATTTCGTCATTGAAGTCACCCTTCACGTTGATCTTCGCCATCAAATCGGCGTGATCTCGGTTGAAGTAAGCAATCAGCGCTTGTTCAAAGCTGCCAACCTTGGCGATTTCGACGTCAGTCAGGAACCCACGCTCAGCGGCATACAGCGACAGCGACATGTCAGCGATCGACATTGGCGCATATTGCTTCTGCTTCATCAGTTCGGTAACGCGCTGACCATGCTCAAGTTGCTTACGGGTCGCTTCGTCCAGGTCAGAGGCGAACTGGGCAAATGCTGCCAGTTCACGGTACTGAGCCAGAGCGGTACGGATACCACCGGAAAGCTTCTTGATGATCTTGGTCTGAGCGGCACCACCCACACGGGATACCGAAACGCCGGCGTTCACTGCCGGGCGGATGCCGGAGTTGAACATGGCCGATTCCAGGAAGATCTGACCGTCTGTGATGGAAATCACGTTGGTCGGAACGAACGCGGAAACGTCGCCAGCCTGGGTTTCGATGATCGGCAATGCGGTCAGGGAGCCGGTTTTGCCGGTCACTGCGCCATTGGTGAACTTCTCTACATACTCTTCCGAAACGCGGGATGCACGCTCCAGCAGACGGGAGTGGAGATAGAACACGTCGCCTGGGTAGGCTTCACGGCCTGGTGGACGACGCAGCAGCAGGGAGATCTGGCGGTAAGCCACAGCCTGCTTGGACAGATCGTCATAGACGATCAGTGCGTCTTCACCGCGGTCGCGGAAGTATTCGCCCATGGTGCAACCGGCATACGGAGCCAGGAATTGCAGCGCAGGCGATTCCGAAGCACTGGCCGCCACGATGATCGTGTTGGCCAGAGCGCCGTTTTCTTCCAGCTTGCGAACAACGTTGGCGATGGTCGATTGCTTCTGACCGATTGCAACGTAGACGCAGAAAATACCGCTGTTTTTCTGGTTGATGATCGCGTCGATCGCCAGAGCGGTTTTACCGATCTGACGGTCACCGATGATCAGCTCGCGCTGGCCACGGCCGACAGGGATCATCGCGTCGACAGCCTTGTAGCCAGTCTGTACAGGCTGGTCTACCGACTTACGCCAGATCACGCCTGGAGCAACTTTCTCGACCGCGTCGGTCTCGGTGTTGTTCAGCGGACCTTTGCCGTCAACAGGGTTGCCCAGTGCGTCGACTACGCGACCCAGGAGTTCCTTACCAACCGGAACTTCGAGGATGCGGCCGGTGCACTTGGCACTCATGCCTTCAGCCAGAGAGGTGTAAGCGCCCAGTACGACAGCACCCACGGAGTCTTGCTCCAGGTTCAGTGCCATACCGTAAACGCCGCCCGGGAACTCGATCATTTCGCCGTACATAGCGTCGGCGAGACCGTGAATCCGCACGATACCGTCAGACACGCTGACGACTGTGCCTTCGTTTCGGGCTTGGGAGGCTACATCGAGGTTCTCGATGCGGCCCTTGATGATTTCACTTATTTCGGAAGGATTGAGTTGCTGCATTGCTCTGCTGCCCCTTCAAACTCAAGATTTCAATGCTTCGGCTAGTTGCGCGAGTTTGCCGCGAACTGAGCCATCGATAACCAGGTCGCCGGCGCGGATGATGACACCACCTATCAGGGCGGCATCCTCCGCAGCGTGCAGGCGCACTTCCCGGCCGAGCCGTGCACTGAGAACCTTGGCGAGTTTGTCTTGCTGTTCTTGGTTCAATGCAAAAGCACTGGTCACATCCACATCTACCGATTTTTCCTGCTCGGCCTTGTAAAGCTCGAACAGTTCGGAGATCTCCGGCAGAAGCTGGAGACGGTCGTTTTCAGCAACGACGTGAATGAAATTCTGTGCCTTGGCATCGAACTTGTCGCCGCACACTTCAATAAAAGTGGCGGCCTTGTCTGCGCTCGTCAGTCGCGGGGCCTTGAGCATGCGCTGCATCGTGTCGTCTTGCGACACCGCAGCAGCCAGGCCGAGCATGGCTGACCAATTGGCCAGTTGCTGGTGCGCCTGTGCATGCTCGAAGGCTGCCTTAGCGTAAGGTCGGGCCAACGTGGTCAGTTCTGCCATGATCGCCCTCGCTTAAATTTCAGCAGCCAGTTTGTTTACCAGCTCCGCGTGCGCGTTTTGATCGATTGTGGCACCCAGGATCTTCTCTGCGCCGTTGACTGCCAGGCTACCCAGTTGGGCGCGCAGCGCGTCTTTGACGCCGTTCAGTTCCTGTTCGATCTCGGCCTGAGCCTGAGCCTTGATACGGTCAGCTTCAACGCGAGCCTGTTCACGGGCTTCGTCGACAATCTGGGTACCGCGTTTCTTGGCTTGCTCAATGATCTCAGCTGCTTGAGCCTTAGCTTCGCGCAGTTGCTGACCCACTTTGTCTTGGGCCAGCTCCAGGTCGCGAGCTGCTCGTGTAGCAGCGTCCAGTCCATCCGCAATCTTCTTCTGACGTTCGTGCAAAGCCGCGATGACCGGAGGCCACACGAACTTCATGCAGAACAGCACAAAAATGAAGAACGCAACGGACTGGCCAATCAGGGTTGCATTAATGTTCACGCCAACACCTCGCTCGTTCGTTGTCCATCACACCAATCAACTCGAAAATTCGAGTGATCAGCCAGCGAGTTGACCAACGAAGGGGTTCGCAAAAGTGAAGAACAGAGCGATACCAACACCGATCATGGTCACGGCGTCGAGCAGACCAGCCACGATGAACATTTTAACTTGCAGCATTGGAACCATTTCCGGTTGACGCGCAGCGCCTTCCAGGAACTTACCGCCCAGCAGGCCGAAACCGATTGCAGTACCCAGTGCGCCCAGGCCGATCAGCAGTGCAACAGCGATAGCAGTTAGACCAACTACAGTTTCCATCTTTCCTCCCGACTTTTACGTCGTATTGGTTAGGTTTTCTTAGATTAAAGCGGTAAAGCAAAATCGTTTCTTACATCAAGCCCTCGCGGGCACCCCCTCACCTAAGCGAGGGGATCATCAGACTCGCCAGGCGGGTCTCAATGGTTATCTTCGTGAGCCATCGACAGGTAGACGATGGTCAGCATCATGAAGATGAACGCTTGCAGGGTGATGATCAGGATGTGGAACACAGCCCACGCCCATTGCAGGACCACGCCCAGACCGCTGAGCCACAGCAGGCCGCTACCGAACATGACCGCGATCAGAATGAACACCAGTTCACCCGCGTACATGTTGCCGAACAGCCGCAGTGCCAAGGAGATCGGCTTGGCCACCAGAGTCACGAATTCAAGCAGGAAGTTCACCGGAATCAACAGCGCTTGAACGAAAATGTTCTTGCTGCCGAACGGGTGCAGGGTCAATTCGCCGATAAAGCCGCCGATACCCTTGATTTTTATGCTGTAGAAAATGATCAGGGCAAAGACGGACAGTGCCATGCCCAGCGTCGCGTTCGGATCGGTGGTCGATACGGCGCGGAAAGGAATGTGGTGATCACCGGTGATCATGATCGCCAACTGCGGGATCCAGTCGACAGGAATCAGGTCGACGGCGTTCATGAGGAACACCCAGGCGAAGATGGTCAATGCCAGAGGAGCAATCACGGCGCTACGGCCATGGAAGCTGTCCCGGACGCTGCCGTCGACGAACTCGACGAGCACTTCAACAAAGTTCTGCAGCGCGCCCGGCTGACCGGAAGTCGCCTTCTTTGCGGCCATGCGGAAGATGAGGACGAAAATCAGACCCAGTGCGACCGACCAGCCGAGTGTATCGACGTGGAAAGCCCAAAAGCCCATTTCTTTTGCTTCCGCTGCGGAATGCGCGAAGCCCCAACTGCCGTCAGGCAAATGACCGAAGGTCAAGTTCTGCAAGTGGTGCTGGATATAGCCCGAAGCTGTTTGCTCTGCCATGGTTGCCTCAAACGCCCTAAGGTCTCGAAAGTCTTGTTCTCAGTAGCAGGGGCGCAAACCAACTGACCAGTTGGGTCAGTATGAACACGCCGAAAACCGCCAGCGGAGCCAGCGGCTTTACTCCTGCAAACGTCAGTGCAAAGAGCACTGCCGTAAAAATCAGCTTGCCTGCCTCGCCGGCGTAAAACGACCGAACGATGGCCTGCGCTGCCCTGGCCCCGGAGTACCGGAATGCCTTATGAGCAAAATACACATTCGGCAGCCAGGCTATCAGGCCACCGCAAAGCCCCGAATACCCGGCTACGACGCCGTGCCACTGCCAAAGCGCCAGCGCTGTCCCCAGGAGGACAATCAACTGAGCCAGCAAGATCGGGAAAACAGCCAGGCGATGGAATGGCAAGCGGTTTGGCGTGCGTGTCTCCATCACATGGGCTCCTCGTGAGCCGGCCGCCAAAATCAACAACTTGGCATAAATTGTGCCGACAAAATGCGCGCAGAGTATAGGGGCGGTTCAGCCCCTATTCAACTGCCAGGTAGTGATTTCCGACTACGCGCTACGCATGATTTGTTTCAGCGAATGTGAGCGAGCACACCCTGTAGCTCATCCAGCGAGTTATAACGGATGACCAACTGACCTTTGCCCTTCTGGCCATGGCGGATTTGCACCGCGGAGCCCAGCCGCTCGGCCAGGCGCTGCTCCAGGCGTGTGATATCAGGATCGGCCTTCACAGGCTCCGCAGCCTCCTGTTTGCCGCTCAGCCACTGGCGAACCAGTGCTTCAGTCTGGCGCACGGTCAAACCGCGTGCGACAACATGTCGCGCCCCTTCAACCTGCTGATCTTCAGGCAGCCCCAACAGCGCACGGGCGTGGCCCATCTCCAGATCACCATGGGAGAGCATGGTCTTGATCACTTCCGGCAATGCGATCAGTCGCAGCAAATTGGCGACGCTGACTCGCGACTTGCCCACCGCCTCGGCAACTTGCTGCTGGGTCAGCTGAAATTCCTGCTGCAGACGCTGCAGGGCAATCGCCTCCTCGATCGGATTCAGGTCTTCGCGCTGAATGTTCTCAATCAGCGCCATCGCGATGGCTGCTTCATCGGGCACATCACGCACCATGGCAGGAATCGTCTCGATCCCTGCCTGCTGGCTGGCGCGCCAGCGGCGTTCACCGGCAATGATCTCGAAGCGGTTGTCGGCAATCGGGCGGACCACGATCGGCTGCATAACCCCTTGCGCCTTGATCGAGTTCGCCAGTTCTTCCAGCGCCTGGGGATCCATATCACGACGCGGCTGATATTTGCCTCGTTGAATCAGGTCCAGGGGAATGTGTTGAAGCTCGCGCTCACTCGCCTTCACCGCCTGTTCTTCCAATGCGGTGACGGTGGGGCTGCTCAGCAGTGCGTCCAGCCCACGTCCGAGTCCACGTTTCTTGACGGCCATGGAATTTCCTTAAGTGGGCTGAGCCGCGGTGCGACTGCCGCGACGTTGGCGACGGACCATTTCGCCCGCAAGCGCCAGGTAAGCCAGCGCGCCGCGAGAAGTCTTGTCGTACGCCAATGCCGGCATGCCGAAGCTAGGCGCCTCGGCCAGACGAATATTGCGCGGAATAACGGTGTCGTACAGCTGCTCGCCGAAGTGCTCTTTGAGCTGCGCCGAAACATCGTTGATCAGACTAAGCCGCGGGTCGTACATGGTCCGCAGCAAACCTTCGATCTTGAGTTGGGGATTGAGCAATTCACCAATGCGCTTGATGTTATCCACAAGGTCACTGAGACCTTCGAGTGCAAAGTACTCGCACTGCATGGGGATAATGACGCCGTCGGCAGCGACCAGAGCGTTGAGCGTCAGCATCGACAAAGATGGAGGGCAGTCGATGAGAATGTAATCGTAGTTATCGCGAATGGGCGCCAGTGCTGCCCGCAGACGCGATTCCTTCATCTGCATTTCCAGCAGGACGACCTCGGCAGCCGTAAGATCGCGGTTTGCAGGCAGCAGCTGATAACCCCCGTGCTCGGAAAAGTGCATGGCCTGATTCAGGTCGCACTCGCCGATCAGCAAGTCGTAAACCGAATGCTCAAGCCCGTGCTTATCCACACCACTGCCCATGGTGGCATTGCCTTGCGGATCGAGATCGATCAACAGCACCCGACGCTTGGTTGCCACCAGCGAAGCCGCGAGGTTGATGCAGGTTGTGGTTTTACCCACCCCCCCTTTTTGGTTCGCTATCGCGAATACCTTAGCCATTCTTGCGTGTGTTCCCTGTCATGCCGTGCGGCGCAGTATCAGCAGATGCCGTTGACCTTGGCAACCGGGTACGGCCAAGGCTTGCGCGCTTTCCAGATGAAAATCTGCGGGCAATGCTACCAGTTCATCCACTGGATGCAGACCCTTCATTGCCAACCAGCGCGTTTCACCATCGCCCATGTGCCGAGTCCACTGGGTAAAGTCTCCCAAGCTGCTGAAGGCGCGAGAGATGATGCCGTTGAACGGCAGCGCAGGCTGGAATGCTTCGGCGCGGCTGTGGATAACTTCCAGGTTAGCGAGCGCGAGCTCGAGTTTGACCTGAGTCAGAAACCGGGTCTTCTTGCCATTGCTGTCCAGCACCGTCACTTTCATGTCCGGAAACAGGATGGCCAGCGGGATACCCGGCATCCCGCCGCCGCTGCCGACATCCAGCTGACGCTCACCTTCGATGAAACGCACCACGCTCAAGCTGTCCAGCAGATGGCGGGAGACCATTTCATCCGGATCACGAACCGCGGTCAGGTTGTAGGCCTTGTTCCACTTGATCAGCAAAGCCAGATACGCCAGCAACTGGCTGTGTTGGCTTTCGCTTAACTCGACGCTTAGCTCTCGAGCGCCAAGGGTCAGTTCTTCTGCATGCTGCGGGGTAACCATCGAACTCAAGCGCTTTGCTCCAACTGACGGCCCGCGCCGCGTTTTTTCAAATGAATCATCAACAGAGAAATCGCCGCGGGTGTGACGCCTGGAATCCGCGAGGCCTGGCCCAGCGTTTCCGGACGAGTTATCCCCAGCTTGCTCTGGATTTCCTTGGACAGACCGGAAATCCCGGTGTAATCGATATCCGCAGGGAGCCGGGTGTTTTCGCTGGCCCGCAGACGAGTGATCTCGTCTTGCTGACGGTCGATGTAACCGGCGTACTTGGTCTTGATTTCGACTTGTTCAGCGACCTGCGGGTCAGGCGAGCCGTTACCGGTCAGCGCAACCAGACTGGCGTAGTCCACTTCGGGACGGCTCAGCAGATTCAGCAGATTGTATTCGTGGGTCAACGGGGTGCCGAAGTGAGCCGAGACTGCGTCGCCCTGCTCGGTACCTGGACGAATCCAGGTGGATTTCAGACGCTGTTCTTCCAACTCGATGCCTTCTCGCTTGGCACAGAACGCCGCCCAGCGGGCATCGTCGACCAAGCCAAGCGCCCGACCTTGTTCGGTCAAACGCAAGTCCGCATTGTCTTCCCGCAAAATCAAGCGGTACTCGGCACGCGAGGTGAACATCCGGTACGGCTCTTGGGTGCCCAGCGTAATCAGGTCATCCACCAACACGCCGATGTAAGCCTCATCGCGACGCGGACACCAACTGTCCTTGCCTTGAGCGAGAAGCGCTGCGTTGGCGCCAGCGAGTAAACCTTGGGCACCGGCTTCTTCGTAACCGGTTGTGCCGTTGATCTGTCCTGCGAAAAACAACCCACCGATAACCTTGGTTTCCAGGCTGTACTTCAGGTCGCGCGGATCGAAATAGTCGTACTCGATGGCATAGCCAGGCCGCACGATGTGGGCGTTTTCCATTCCGCGGATAGACCGAACGATCTGCAGTTGCACGTCAAACGGCAGCGAGGTCGAAATACCGTTTGGATAAAGCTCATGGGTCGTCAAACCTTCCGGTTCGATGAACACCTGATGGCTTTCCTTGTCGGCAAAACGATGGATCTTGTCTTCAATCGACGGGCAATAACGCGGCCCGACCCCTTCGATTTCTCCGGCAGCAGAGTACATCGGCGACCGATCGAGATTGGCCGCGATGATTTCGTGGGTCCGAGCGTTGGTGTGGGTTATCCAGCAGCTGACCTGGCTCGGATGCTGAGCCTTGGAGCCCATGAACGACATCACGGGAATCGGCGTATCCCCCGGTTGTTCAGTCATCCGCGAGAAATCCACAGATCGGCCATCGATGCGCGGAGGTGTGCCCGTTTTCAGGCGGCCCACTCTCAGCGGCAGCTCACGAAGCCTGCGTGCAAGTGCAATGGACGGCGGATCACCTGCGCGACCACCCGAATAGTTCTGCAGACCAATGTGGATAAGTCCGCCAAGAAAGGTACCTGTGGTGAGGACCACAGAGTCAGCCAGAAAACGCAGGCCCATCTGGGTAACGACGCCGCGCACCTGATCCTGCTCGACAATCAGGTCGTCGCATGCCTGCTGGAATACCCACAAGTTGCGCTGGTTTTCGATTATTTCTCTGACCGCGGCCTTGTACAGCACGCGGTCGGCCTGGGCACGGGTCGCCCGGACTGCTGGGCCTTTGCGGCTGTTAAGCACGCGGAACTGGATGCCGCTTTTGTCAGTGGCCGTTGCCATCGCACCGCCCAGTGCATCGATCTCTTTGACCAGATGACTTTTACCGATGCCACCAATGGCCGGGTTGCAACTCATTTGGCCGAGGGTTTCCACGTTGTGCGTAAGCAGCAGGGTGGTAGCACCCATACGTGCGGACGCCAGTGCTGCCTCGGTACCGGCATGACCGCCGCCGATGACGATCACTTGAAAACGGGAAGGGAAATCCACCACGCACCTCGTGCCTGTTATTTGGGGGGAATAGGAATGGCGGCAAGTATAGGGACTTACCCCCCCTTAAGAAACCCGTTGCGCAAAATCTAACCAGCTGTGGATGAATGGCGGTTATAGAAATTAAAAAGAAAGAAATTTATAAGATCTTTGTTTTTATGTTTATTTCTACTGAGCCACATTTCTGTGGATAAAGTTCTGTAAGCCTACTATTGCCTGATGTACAGGGAATCAAAAGCCTGTGTCCATGTGCCCAAGAGCCCCTTGGATAACCTGCCAGAGCCTGTGGATTAAACTGATGGTTGTCCACAGGGGGGATTATCCTCAGCTCAGGAGCC
Source organism: Pseudomonas sp. W2-17 (assembly GCF_041060445.1). Lineage (NCBI taxonomy): Bacteria > Pseudomonadati > Pseudomonadota > Gammaproteobacteria > Pseudomonadales > Pseudomonadaceae > Pseudomonas > Pseudomonas sp. W2-17. The sequence continues at coordinate 274,060 of NZ_JAUFNS010000005.1, forward strand.
TGCTTATCAACCGAGCTTAGCCGCGGTTATGCACAGGGCTTATCCTTGGACACAGGAGCTGAACGGTGGAATTAGAGGCGCATTTGCCCCCTCCCGCTATTGGTTGGGAGTCTGGAAAAGTCAGAGGAATGAATCGAGATGGGGCAGATCCGGAGAGATTGACCTGCCTGGGGCGAGAGCGGGCCGTTATTTGCCGATGCAGAAGCTGGAGAAAATTCGTCCCAGCAAATCGTCCGAGCTGAATGCGCCGGTAATTTCGCCCAAGGACTGCTGCGCTTGGCGCAAATCTTCGGCAAGCAACTCACCGGCGCCCGCTAGTGTCAGCTGCGAGCGACCATGCTCAAGAGAGGCGCTTGCCTTGTGCAGCGCCTCAAGATGGCGACGTCTTGCACTGAAGCTTCCTTCAGCGGTTTGCTGATACCCCATGCAAGCTTTCAGATGCTCACGCAGAAGCTCCACGCCTTCACCACCGGCCTTGGCGCTGAGGCTGATGGTCACGTGGCCATCGATGCTGGTCGCCAGTTCCACCGGCTCACCACTCAGGTCGACCTTGTTACGAATCAAGGTGACATGGGCAGGGTCAGGTCGTTGATCCAGAAACTCTGGCCACAACGCGAAGGGATCACCCGCTTCTGGCGCTGTCGCATCCACCACCAGCAAGATGCGGTCTGCCTGACCTATCGCCTGAAGCGCGCGTTGTACGCCTATCTTTTCCACCTGATCGTCGGTGTCGCGCAAACCGGCCGTGTCCACGACGTGGAGAGGCATTCCATCAATGTGAATATGTTCGCGCAGGACATCACGGGTTGTGCCGGCGATCTCAGTCACAATCGCCGCCTCTTTGCCTGCAAGGGCGTTCAGCAGACTGGATTTGCCAGCATTGGGTCTGCCAGCAATGACTACATTCATGCCATCTCTGAGCAAAGCGCCCTGGTTGGCTTCGTGCAGCACTGTGGATAACTGACTGCGAACGTTGTCCAGCATGGCTAGAACATGACCGTCCGCGAGAAAGTCGATCTCTTCCTCAGGGAAGTCGATTGCTGCTTCGACATAAATGCGCAGGCTGATCAGTTTCTCCGTGAGCTCATGCACTCGCTGGGAAAATGCCCCCTGCAGCGACTTCAACGCGTTACGTGCGGCCTGTGCGGAGCTCGCTTCAATAAGGTCAGCGATGGCCTCGGCTTGGGCAAGGTCGAGCTTGTCGTTGAGAAATGCGCGCTCACTGAATTCCCCGGGCCGTGCAAGACGGCACCCCAACTGCACGCAACGTTGCAGCAACATGTCCAGAACCACAGGCCCCCCATGCCCCTGAAGTTCAAGCACGTCTTCCCCCGTGAATGAGTGAGGGCCGGAAAAATAGAGACCGATGCCTTCGTCAATGACTGCGCCGTTTTCTCCCTTGAAAGTGCCGTAATGCGCGTACCGAGGTTGTGGCAGTTTGCCGAGAATCGCCTCTGCACACTTGCCGGCCTTGGGACCGGAAATGCGGACGATACCGACGCCTCCTCGCCCGGGAGCCGTTGCAATAGCCGCAATGGTTTCAAAAAGAACGTTCATGGGCCGACTCCTGGGCAACCGACGGATAGCAAAACGCCCCACGAGGGGGCGTTTTGAATAACTTGTTAACAGGGTAGATCAGGCTTCAGCTTTCTTGGCTTTCGCTTCGATACTGCGGGTGATGTACCACTGTTGAGTGATGGACAAGGTGTTGTTCACAACCCAGTACAGCACCAGACCGGCCGGGAACCACAGGAAGAAGAACGTGAAGATAATTGGCATCAGCTTCATGACCTTGGCCTGCATCGGATCCGGAGGTGTCGGGTTCAAACGCTGCTGGATAAACATGGTAGCGCCCATGATGATCGGCAGGATAAAGAACGGGTCCTTGATCGACAGGTCGGTTATCCACAGCAGCCAAGGTGCCTGGCGCATTTCGACGCTTTCAAGCAGTACCCAGTACAGCGACAGGAATACCGGCATCTGTACCAGGATCGGCAAGCATCCACCCAACGGGTTGATCTTCTCTTTCTTGTACAGCTCCATCATCGACTGAGAAAGCTTCTGACGATCGTCGCCATGCTGTTCTTTCAGCGCGGCCAAGCGCGGAGCGACAGCACGCATGCGTGCCATGGATTTGTAACTGGCCGCCGACAGAGGGAAGAACAGCCCCTTGATCAGCATGGTCAGGAAGATGATCGACCAGCCCCAGTTACCCACGATGCTGTGGATATGTTGCAGCAGCCAGAAAATAGGCTGGGCAATGAACCACAGAATCCCGTAGTCCACCGTCAATTCCAGACCTGGAGACAACTCCTTCAGGACTGCCTGACTCTTCGGACCCGCGTAAAGCGTTGCAGTCGTCTCGGCTTTCGCGCCAGGTGCGACCGTCAATGCCGGGCCTGTGAAACCGATGATGTAATTGCCGGCACTGTCCTTACGGGTGGTGACGGTGTTGCTATCAGTCTTGTTCGGAATCCAGGCGGTCACGAAGTAATGCTGCAACCAGGCAACCCAGCCACCCTGAACAGTGTCCTTCACCGACCCTTTGTCGATGTCCTTCATGGAAACCTTTTTGTAAGGTTCCGAAGGTGTCCACAGGGCAGCACCCAGATAGGTTGCGGTACCAGTGGCAGTCGTCGAGGATGGATCAGCGCTCGCATCGCGTTTCAACTGTGCGAACAGGTTACCGTTCCACGGCTGAGCGCTCTGGTTGTCAATCACGTAAGAAACGGTCAGGTCATACAGGCCGCGCTTGAACGTAAAACGCTTGATGTAGTTAACGCCGCCATCGCTGAATTTCAGGTCGACGACCAGATCGTTCTGACCGTCAGCCAGCTGGTAACTCTTTTGCGTAGCCGAGTAGACCGGACGACCAGTGGCTCGGGCATCAGGACCGTTCGCGCCAGTCAGACCGCTCTGAGCGAGGAAAATCCGCTCGCCGCCGTTATCGAACAACTGGAAGGGAATCTCGGGATGATCCTGACGGCGTGGATAAAGTGGCAAACGAAGCTGCACCACGTCGCCACCTACCGGATCAATTTCCAGGTTGAGGACGTCTGTCTTCACCTGGATCAGGTCTTTGATGGTGGCCACCGGCATTTCTGCCGGCGCAGCCACTTCGCCGGTAGCGCTAGGAACGTCTGCATTGGCAGTCGCCGAACCTTGCGGAGCATCAGGAATAGCGGATGTATTGGTGTTGGCAGCAACATTCTGAGTCGGCAAGGCAGCCTGACCGTAGTCCTGGTTCCATTTCAGGACACCGACATAGGTCACGATTGCTAGGGCGACGATCAGGATCGTGCGTTTAATATCCATGATTACTCGGCCATCGAAGAGGAACGGGAGGTGGGAGCAGGTGGAACCGGGTCATAACCACCGGGATTCCACGGATGACACCGACCTAAGCGACGTAAGGTCAGCCAGCCACCGCGTACCAGACCATAATTTTCAATGGCCTCGTACGCGTAGCAGGAGCAACTGGGGTAGAAACGACAGTGACTGGCCATCAGAGGACTGATGGCATAGCGGTAAAACTGGATCGGAACGAGCGCCAGTTTACGCATCAGGACTGTCTACCCCCGCAGTTTCGGTTTTAAGTTCGGGATCGGGCCGGCTGCGCGCCAGACGTTTCCAGAGCTTGCCGAAATGCTGAATCAATTCGGGGTTTTCAATATCACCCAAGCCTTTGCGTGCGACGACGACGATATCCCATCCGACCAGGTTGTCCTGGTGAAGGCGAAACGACTCACGCATCAGGCGTTTCAAACGGTTGCGCTCGACGGAGAGCTTCACGCTCTTCTTCCCGATCACCAGCCCGAGACGGGGATGATCAAGGTCGTTGTTGCGCACAAGGAGCAGGAGATTTTTCCCCGGAACCTTGCCGGTGGGGGAGTCAAAGACTGCCTTGAAATGCCGGGGTGTCAGCAAACGCTTTTCCCGACTGAAGTCCTGACTCACCACCTGTGCCGATTAATCAAACTGCCAGACGCTTACGGCCTTTGGCGCGACGACGCGACAGAACTGCGCGACCGTTTTTGGTGGCCATACGAGCACGGAAACCGTGGGTGCGAGCGCGCTTGATAGTGCTGGGTTGGAAAGTACGTTTCATGGCGTGTTACCTGGTTCGTCCACAACGGGCCGGAATGGCCCCCGTTTTAAGAGACCGGGGATTCTAGAGAAAGCGGGCACGCAGGTCAATTTCCAACCAACGTTTCTTGCATTTACTTCCTGAGTGCACTCCATCGACAGCGAGCGATCGGACGGTGCATTCTTGAAACGTAGATATAGAAATAAAGAAGGAAGGTATTTAAAGCTTCTTTGTAAAGCTTATAAAAGCTTAGGGCGGGGATTTCTGTGGATAAGGTGCTACAGGCCACGTAGCGCATGATGTACAGAGCGAAGAAACTCTGTCCACAAGCGGTGTTGCGGTTGTGCGGCGGCTGGCTATAAGCTGTGTATAGAATGCGTAGTTATGCACAGGTGCTTTATCCACAGGCTTCAGGCGGGGGTTATGCAACGAGCTGAGGTGGGGTTATCCACAGATCTTAACTGTCCACCGGCGACTGTTCTTTTTACGGATTTCTGTTGGGTTTGATGCTTTGGCGCCCTACCTTCATGTGGATAAGTCCGCTACGGGTGGTTACAATGGCCGCTTGTTTTTGCCGCGCCGGCTTCAGAATCTAGGGGATATTTGTGTCAGTGGAACTTTGGCAGCAATGCGTTGAGCTTTTGCGCGATGAGCTGCCTGCCCAGCAATTCAACACCTGGATCCGTCCGTTACAGGTTGAAGCCGAAGGCGACGAATTGCGCGTGTATGCGCCCAACCGATTTGTGCTGGACTGGGTCAATGAAAAGTACCTGGGTCGATTGCTCGAGCTGCTGGCCGAGCACGGCCAGGGGGTCGCACCGGCGCTTTCCTTATTAATAGGCAGCAAGCGTAGCTCGGCGCCACGTGCAGCCCCGAACGCACCGCTCGCTGCAGCCGCCGCCGCATCTCAGGCCGCTCAGCTGGCCACCACCAGCGAAGCGCCGGTGGCTTCACGGGTACCGCAGTCCGTCGTCACGCCTGCTCCGATGATTCAGACCTCTTTGAATGTCGAGGACGAGCCCTCCCGGGCGAGCTTCGATCCAATGGCTGGCGCCAGTTCCCAGCAAGCCCCTGCTCGCGCCGAGCAGCGTAATGTTCAGGTTGAAGGCGCGCTGAAGCACACCAGCTATCTGAACAGGACATTCACGTTCGAAAACTTTGTCGAAGGTAAATCCAACCAACTGGCCCGGGCGGCCGCGTGGCAGGTAGCGGACAATCCCAAGCACGGCTATAACCCTCTCTTCCTTTATGGCGGCGTGGGCTTGGGTAAAACTCACTTGATGCACGCTGTGGGTAACCACCTGCTCAAGAAAAACCCGAATGCCAAGGTTGTGTATCTGCACTCCGAGCGTTTTGTCGCAGATATGGTCAAGGCGTTGCAGCTCAATGCGATCAATGAGTTCAAACGCTTCTATCGCTCAGTCGATGCACTGCTGATCGATGACATTCAATTCTTTGCCCGTAAAGAGCGTTCCCAGGAAGAATTTTTCCACACCTTTAACGCGCTTCTCGAAGGGGGTCAGCAGGTTATTCTTACGAGTGACCGCTACCCTAAAGAGATCGAAGGCCTGGAAGAGCGCTTGAAGTCTCGTTTCGGTTGGGGCCTGACGGTCGCGGTCGAGCCACCGGAGCTGGAAACACGGGTGGCGATTTTGATGAAGAAGGCGGATCAGGCGAAGGTCGACCTCCCTCATGACGCCGCGTTCTTCATCGCGCAGCGCATCCGATCCAATGTGCGTGAGCTCGAGGGTGCGCTGAAGCGCGTCATCGCTCACTCGCACTTCATGGGGCGGGACATCACGATCGAGCTTATCCGGGAATCGTTGAAGGACTTGCTCGCGTTGCAGGACAAGCTAGTGAGTGTGGATAACATTCAGCGGACTGTTGCTGAGTACTACAAGATCAAGATCTCCGACCTACTGTCCAAACGCCGTTCCAGATCTGTCGCGCGACCGCGGCAAGTGGCGATGGCCTTGTCCAAGGAGCTGACCAACCACAGCCTCCCCGAAATCGGCGATGTGTTTGGCGGCCGCGATCACACAACCGTGTTGCATGCGTGCCGGAAGATCAACGAATTGAAAGAATCCGATGCGGACATCCGCGAGGACTACAAGAACCTGCTGCGGACTTTGACAACGTGATGCCAACGCAGCTTATCAAGGCAAGGGACTAGACCATGCATTTCACCATTCAACGCGAAGCCCTGTTGAAACCTCTGCAACTGGTCGCGGGCGTTGTCGAACGCCGTCAGACCTTGCCGGTTCTGTCAAACGTGCTCCTGGTCGTAGAAGGCCAGCAGTTGTCTTTGACCGGCACTGACCTGGAAGTAGAGCTGGTCGGCCGCGTGCAGCTGGAAGAGCCTGCAGAGCCGGGCGAAATCACGGTTCCTGCGCGCAAGCTGATGGACATCTGCAAAAGCATTCCCAATGACGCGCTCATCGACATCAAGCTCGACGAGCAGAAGCTGATCGTTAAAGCAGGCCGTAGTCGCTTCACGCTGTCTACCCTGCCTGCCAACGACTTCCCAACCGTCGAAGAAGGCCCGGGTTCGCTTACGTTCAGCCTTGTTCAAAGCAAGCTGCGCCGGTTGATCGAGCGCACCAGCTTCGCCATGGCCCAGCAGGACGTCCGGTATTACCTCAACGGCATGCTGCTTGAGGTTCAGTCGGGCATTCTCCGCGCGGTTGCAACCGATGGACATCGTCTTGCGATGTGTTCCATGGCTGCAGAGATCGAGCAGCCTGACCGTCACCAGGTAATTGTGCCCCGTAAGGGCATCCTTGAACTGGCACGACTGCTGACAGAGCATGACGGGCTGGTCAGCATCGTGCTGGGTCAGCATCACATTCGTGCGACCACGGGTGAGTTCACGTTCACATCCAAGCTGGTCGACGGCAAATTCCCTGACTATGAGCGAGTGCTGCCCAAGGGCGGCGACAAGCTGGTTGTAGGCGATCGTCAGGCACTGCGCGAGGCGTTCAGCCGTACCGCCATTCTCTCCAACGAGAAGTATCGGGGTATCCGCCTTCAGTTGGCGAACGGGCAGCTGAAGATTCAAGCGAACAACCCGGAGCAGGAAGAAGCCGAGGAAGAAATCAGCGTCGACTACAACGGCAGCTCTCTCGAGATCGGATTTAACGTTAGCTATCTGCTCGACGTATTGGGTGTCATGACTACGGAGCAAGTCCGTTTGATTCTTTCGGATTCGAACAGCAGTGCGTTGGTGCAGGAATCCGGCAATGACGACTCTGCCTATGTCGTTATGCCGATGCGCCTGTAACAGCCTTTGATCAATGTCTCTTAGCCGCGTCTCGGTCACCGGGGTGCGCAATCTGCACCCGGTGACCTTCTCCCCTTCTCCCCGCATTAACATCTTGTATGGCGCCAACGGCAGTGGGAAAACCAGTGTGCTGGAAGCCATCTATCTACTCGGTTTGGCGCGCTCCTTTCGCAGCGTTCGACTACAGCCGGTCATTCAATACGAACAACCTGCATGCACGGTCTTTGGCCAGGTTGAACTCGCTGAAGGTGGCCACAGTAGTCTTGGCGTCTCACGAGACCGTCAGGGGGATTTTCAGATTCGCATCGATGGTCAGAATGCGAAAAGTGCCGCACAACTTGCCGAGACGTTGCCACTTCAGCTGATCAATCCCGACAGCTTCCGGCTCCTTGAAGGTGCTCCCAAGATCCGGCGTCAGTTTCTGGATTGGGGAGTGTTCCACGTGGAACCTCGTTTTATGTCGACTTGGCAGCGTCTTCAGAAGGCCCTCAGGCAGCGGAACTCGTGGCTTCGCCATGGTACACTTGACGCCGCTTCACAGGCCGCATGGGACCGCGAGCTGTGCCTTGCGAGCGATGAAATTGACGAGTTTCGGCGCGCCTATATCAAGGCGCTGAAGCCGGTGTTCGAGCAAACCCTGAGTGAGCTTGTTCAGATCGATGGGCTGACGCTTAGTTACTATCGAGGATGGGACAAGGACAAAAACCTGAGTGACGTACTGGCATCGTCCCTCTACCGTGATCAGCAGATGGGTCACACCCAGGCAGGGCCTCAGCGCGCAGATTTACGGCTGCGACTCGGCGGTCACAACGCGGCGGACATTCTTTCTCGCGGGCAACAGAAACTCGTGGTATGCGCCCTCCGCATTGCTCAGGGACATTTAGTCAGTACGGCCCGTCGTGGCCAATGTATTTATCTCGTCGACGATCTGCCATCAGAGCTCGATGAGAATCACCGCAGTGCGCTATGTCGCCTGCTGGAAGAATTACGCTGCCAGGTATTCATCACCTGCGTAGATCATGAATTGTTGAGGGAAGGCTGGCAGACGGAAACGCCAGTTGCTTTGTTCCACGTGGAACACGGCAATATCACCCAGACCCACGACCACCGGGAGTGAAGGCATGAGCGAAAACCAAACGTACGACTCGACCAGTATCAAAGTGCTGAAAGGGCTCGATGCCGTACGCAAACGTCCTGGTATGTATATCGGCGACACAGATGACGGCAGCGGCCTCCACCATATGGTGTTCGAGGTTGTGGACAACTCGATCGACGAGGCGTTGGCCGGTCACTGTGACGACATCAGCATCATCATTCACCCGGATGAGTCGATAACTGTTCGCGACAACGGTCGTGGCATTCCGGTTGATGTGCACAAAGAAGAAGGCGTGTCCGCTGCCGAAGTCATCATGACTGTGCTGCACGCAGGCGGTAAGTTTGACGATAACTCCTACAAGGTATCCGGCGGTCTGCACGGTGTGGGCGTTTCAGTCGTCAACGCGCTGTCCGAGGTTTTGAATCTCACCGTTCGCCGTAGTGGAAAAGTCTGGGAGCAGACGTACGTCCATGGTGTTCCACAAGAGCCGATGCAAATCGTTGGTGAAAGTGATACCACGGGAACAGAAATTCACTTTAAGCCTTCATCTGAAACCTTCAAGAATATTCACTTCAGCTGGGACATCCTGGCCAAGCGGATTCGTGAGCTGTCTTTCCTGAACTCCGGCGTGGGTATCGTTCTTAAAGACGAGCGTAGCGGCAAGGAAGAACTGTTCAAATATGAAGGTGGTCTGCGGGCATTCGTTGAATACCTGAACACCAACAAGACGCCTGTGAACCAGGTCTTTCACTTCAACATCCAGCGTGAAGACGGCATCGGCGTTGAGATTGCTCTGCAGTGGAATGACAGCTTCAACGAAAACCTGCTGTGCTTCACCAACAACATTCCGCAGCGCGACGGCGGCACCCACCTCGTGGGTTTCCGTTCTGCCCTGACGCGTAACCTGAACAACTACATCGAGCAGGAAGGTCTGGCGAAGAAGCACAAAGTCGCCACCACCGGCGACGATGCGCGTGAAGGCCTGACAGCGATCATTTCTGTCAAAGTCCCGGATCCGAAGTTCAGCTCGCAGACGAAAGACAAGCTGGTCTCTTCGGAAGTGAAGACCGCGGTTGAGCAGGAAATGGGCAAGTACTTCTCTGACTTCCTGCTCGAGAACCCGAACGAGGCGAAAGCCGTTGTCGGCAAGATGATCGATGCAGCGCGTGCTCGTGAAGCCGCCCGTAAAGCACGTGAAATGACTCGCCGCAAAGGTGCGCTGGATATTGCAGGCCTGCCCGGCAAACTGGCTGACTGCCAGGAGAAGGACCCTGCCCTTTCCGAACTGTATCTCGTGGAAGGTGACTCTGCTGGCGGCTCCGCCAAGCAGGGACGTAACCGTAAGACTCAGGCCATCCTGCCACTCAAGGGCAAGATCCTGAACGTGGAAAAGGCGCGCTTCGACAAGATGATCTCGTCCCAGGAAGTGGGCACCTTGATCACGGCACTGGGCTGCGGTATCGGCCGTGACGAATACAACATCGAAAAACTGCGCTACCACAACATCATCATCATGACCGATGCTGACGTCGACGGTTCGCACATCCGTACCCTGCTGCTGACCTTCTTCTTCCGTCAATTGCCGGAACTGGTTGAGCGTGGCTACATCTACATTGCACAGCCGCCGCTGTATAAGGTGAAGAAAGGCAAGCAAGAGCAGTACATTAAAGACGACGATGCCATGGAAGAGTACATGACCCAGTCGGCCCTTGAAGATGCGAGCCTGCACCTGAACGAGTCGGCTCCTGGCATTTCCGGTGCAGCACTGGAGAAACTGGTTCACGATTTCCGTATGGTCATGAAGACCTTGAAACGTCTGTCCCGCCTGTACCCCCAAGAACTGACCGAGCACTTCGTCTATCTGCCGGCTGTGCCAATGGAGCAGTTGTCGGATCACGCAGCCATGCAAGACTGGCTGGCGAAGTTTGATGAACGTCTGCGTGTGGGTGAGAAGTCCGGCCTGGTCTACAAGGCCAGTTTGCGTGAAGACCGCGAGCGTAACGTGTGGCTGCCAGAAGTCGAACTGATCTCCCATGGCCTGTCCAACTACGTGACGTTCAACCGCGATTTCTTCGGCAGTAATGACTACAAAACAGTCACTGCGCTGGGTGCTCAGATCAGCACGCTGCTGGAAGAAGGCGCTTACGTGCAACGTGGCGAGCGCAAGAAAGCGGTCACCGAGTTCAAGGAAGCGCTGGCCTGGCTAATGGCAGAGAGCACCAAGCGTCACACCATCCAGCGCTACAAAGGTCTCGGTGAAATGAACCCGGATCAGTTGTGGGAAACCACGATGGACCCAAGCGTGCGGCGCATGCTCAAAGTGACGATCGAAGACGCCATCGGCGCTGATCAGATCTTCAACACCCTGATGGGTGATGCAGTAGAACCGCGCCGCGACTTCATTGAAGCCAACGCACTGGCGGTGTCGAACCTGGATTTCTAAGGTCTAGCCGCTGAGAAATAAGCCCCAACGATGCGGATCGATTGGGGTTTTTTTTGTTTAGAGATTCAGCTCACGGTCTTGACTGGACTAATCGGCGATTGGGTCCGCCCTCTACCGCTCAAGCGTTTGCCCCATTCGATACCGCGCTGTTCAATGAGGCGGTGGCTGACCGCAGATATGCCCACGATGATGATCAACAGGCCAAGCAGCAGGAAGTTATCAGCCACTGCGTTGTTGAAAGAAAGCATCGGACCTGGCGAGGCACCGGCGTAAGTGACGATGGTGTGGCCCGTGATCTTCCCCACCAGCAGCATGGTCAGGGTGAAGGCGAACAGGACCATCGCATGGGTCATGTAGATCGAGTAGGACAGCACGCCCAGCTTCTCGAACGGGCGAGCTTTCAGCAAGGTCGAGATCACCCCTCCCTCGAAGGAGAAAATCAACATGAGCGTGCAGAACACCAGCATCAGAATGATCTGTTTGTCATCGATGTTACTCACCAGCACGCTCACTGTGAGGCAAATCCCGACTACTTCCAGGGCAGTGTGCAGCCAGCGCGAAATGCTCTTGGTGTGAATAACCTGATAGAGGTGATAGGTCTTCACCCCTGCAAAGAAACAGGACAGTCCCTGCAATGCGGGCTCCATCAGAGAGGCAAGTCCCAAGGACAAACAGACCGCAGCTACCAACGAGATCATCAGAAATATCAGCGTGGCAAGGCGTGGGGTACACAAGAGTATCCCCGCGAAGATCATGTAGATGTAGTACTCGACACTGATGCTCCACGCCGGAAAGTTGAATGACTGCGGATTGAATCCCGGCCACCACGATTGCAACAGAAGCAGGTTGGGGATGATTTCCTGGGGCGAGCGCTGTCCGGTGAAGCTCGGCTGATTGAACGCTATGCCAGCATGCTCTGCGGCCAGCTTCATCACCTCCAATGCGATGGCGATCACGAGCACAAAGACATGCAGGGGGTACAGTCGGAAGGTGCGGGTGATAAAGAACTGCCTGAACTGGTCCGTCGTTGCGAGCCGCTGTCCGTAGGTGTGGACCATGACGAAGCCGCTCAGGACAAAGAAGAAGCTCACCAGATAATGAGCATTCCTGAAGAGCGCCCATTCGCCGAAGCTCTGTGGAATGTGAATGTGATAGACCGCAACGCTGAGTGCGCAGATGCCCCTGAAGCCGTCCAGCACTTGAAACCTCTTCATCCCCAACTCCCTGTTGAATCGATACTGGATGCGTTAATCGGCTCTTTCGGTACGCAGGTCGTTATGCAGTGCGCTGCCCGGTCCTCGCCCAGCGGGTTTTCAAGGTGTCCATTCCGCTACCCAGAACCGTAGTCAGCCCACGGCGCCAGGCCATAACTGGCTTCTCGATGAAATGCCAGGAGAAGACCGCTGCCACTAACGCAAGTGGGAACGCGAGCAACATCATGCTGGCGGGACCTATACCTTTGAGCAGGTAGGCGAGGATTTCCTGAATCGGGAAGGCATAGATATAAACGCCGTATGAGTAATCACCCAGCTGGTTGTAGCGGTCGATCACGGGGTGGGTTGCAAACCCGAGGTAGAAAATCAGATACGTCCACGCCACGGTAAAGCACTCGAAGAAATACGGCGTGCGCCATGTGCAGGCGGCTAATACGGCAAAAGGCAGGAAGCCTACAAATCGATGCGCGATGTGATGACGATACCGATAGAAAGACATCCCCAGCACAAACGGTAAACTCCACCTGAAGAAAAACTCGGCGCGGTGGAAGTCATTGAGCAGAGCGCTGCTCAACATCAAGCATTTGAAGGCGACGTACAGCGCCGCGTAAAACAGTAGAAATCCGGCGAACTTACGCCCTTCGCTGTAAAAGGCGAATGCGCCAAGCGTGCCGACCAGAATGTAGAGAGCGACCTCATAGAAGAGCGTCCACAGTGACCCATTGATGCCAGGCCAAGGGGTGTTCTCGAACACGCCCGGGAGCTGGAATTTCATGCTGAAGAGCGTCAAATTGTGGGTCACATAACCGTGTGTTTCACCTGAGCGGAAATATTCCGACGCAGTCAGTGTCGTAAACAATGGCCCGATCAGAAACGCGCTGAGCAGCAGGACCAGTGTCAGCCCAGGGTAGATGCGCAAAAATCGAGCAGTGAAGAAATCCACCGTACTGCCGGCGCGATCACGGCTAAGCGAGATAAAAAAGCCGGAGACGCAGAAAAATGTGATTACTGCGAGTTCCCCGAGGGAAATGCCAATACAGTCCGAGAGCGGCTCGACCGCGTCATGGCCGAGTGCAAGAGGATAACTGTGGGAGATCAGTACCGCCGTGGCGGCAAGCATTCTGACCAGGTTGAAGTTGTTGCTTCGTCTGGACGCCAGGTCACCCAACGTATTCATACTGCCTCCGCGCGCGATCAGGGTCATGTCGGTTCGATCCATTCACCGCTGTGACGCTCACGCTGTCGGGGACGCGCGATATCGAGAGGGTTGGAAATGATGTTGAGCCTGAACGATACACCGGGCGTGGCGCGCGTCTAATTGGCATCCCTAATCGGGATGCGGATTACCTGCATGCCCTGTCAGCCAATAATTTGGCCCTGAAACTCGAACGATAGTTTTTATTAGGCAGGAGTGTGTCACTGCGCCTCGATTGGGCGATGACAGCAGCAAAAACTTAAATAACCCGTCGAATGAACCGTTGCATCAGGACAGATGTAAGACCAAGGAGCCTCAGTTATATGTCGATTCGCAAATACCAGAGAGTGCTGGCCATCCCACGAGTGCTACCCGCGACATTGTTCATGTTCGTTGCGGGTTTGCCGCTGACCATCATGGGGCTCACGCTGAGCCTGCATGTACTCAACGAAATGGGCGGTAGTTATTTTGATGCGGGCGTGGTGGGGACAGCGACCGCCCTCGGGTTTGCGGTGGGCTCTCCCCTCCTCGGCCGGATGATTGACCGTCATGGCCTGCGCCCGGTGGTGGCCGTGTGCGGGACGCTGTCGACCCTCGCCTGGGTGTTGCTGCCGATGGTGAGCTACTGGCTCTATGTCTTTCTGGCTTTTGTTGCCGGTCTCTTTACCGTGCCAACGGGATCGCTTGCCAGGCAGTTCATCGCCAGTCTGGTGCCGGAGGATCAGCGCCGGCCTGCGTATTCTCTGAACATGATGCTGATGGAACTCTCATTCGTCATCGGGCCCGCCAGCGGCATTCTGCTTATTACCACGTATTCGGCGACGGCCACGCTGGCGGGCATCGGCCTGTGGCGCGCGCTCTCCTATGTCGTGCTCTATGTGTTGAACTGGCCGACGCGCAACGTCGACGAAGTCGCTGCAAATCCTGATCGCGTACGCCCCAGAATCCGTACCTGGATGAGCGGCCGTTTGCTGGCGGTGATGTTCGTCAGTGCGGGTGCGTTGTTCGTGCTCTACGGCACCGAATTGGCACTGATCGCTGTGCTGCGCGCCAGTGACCAGCTTGCCTTCACTGGGTATGTCATCGCCGCCATGTCCATTGCGTCCATTGTGGGCGGATACGTTCACGGGATCGTCCACAGGTCGTGGTCGCAGATGAGACTCGCCTTGGCAATGAGTCTCCTGCTGCTGCCCGTGGTTTTCTTTGATGACGTCTGGTGGTGGCTGATGCTCGCGCTGCTGCCCACCAATCTGCTGTGCACGCCGACGCTGGCTGCGGGTTCGGAAGCGGTTGCCAAGCTGGCGCCTTCCAGCGTAAGAGGTGAAGTGATGGGGCTGCACGATTCGGCGTACCGGATAGGTCAGACGCTTTCGGCGCCGATTGTGGGATTCGCCATCGACAGTGTTTCCCCCGCCATGGGATTTGTCGCAGCGGCATGTGGAGGGATTGTGCTGGTGGGTCTAGGGGCGCTCTGCAATCTGCGGATATCAGCACCGGCCAGAACGGTTTGATTCACAGATCGGTCTTGGCCGCACAGGCTCAAGACCGGTGTTTTCAGGTCATCGGCAGACGATGAGAAAAAACTTATGCACGTTTCGGCGTTTTAAGCGCCCAAAGAAATAAGCATTCAAATTAATGAGTTAGCGGTGAATTTCTCGAATTTCTACTTATTCGTGCACAGGTTATCCACAATTCACGCCGGTGATTTTTCGGGTGCAGGCGCAGGCATTGCGGGCGATCCCAAGTCGCGCTGAGTTTGCTCGTTCCAAGCGGAAACGCGGTCGTTGAGTGCAGCGATTGCGCGTGGGCCGGTGCCCTCTGCGTACATCGGTTTGCCAATGACAACTTCGATGGTCCCCGGCTTTTTACCCCATCCCTCTTTAGGCCAATACCGGCCGGCGTTGTGGGAAATGGGCAGGACGGGTAGGTCCGCGTTAACTGCCAGCGCCGAACCGCTGCGCGAGAATTTTCCGATCTGGCCGTACGGTACGCGTGTGCCTTCAGGAAAGATCAGCACCCAGACGCGATCTTTGAGCAACTCATCGCCTTTCTTCGCCACGACCTTCAGCGCCGCTTTGGGGTTGTTGCGATCGATGGCGATAGGACGCAACATCGCCATGGCCCAGCCGAAGAAAGGCACGTACAGCAACTCCCGCTTGAGCACTTGGCTCAACGGCTGGAAATGCGCAGAGAGAAAGAATGTTTCCCACGTGCTCTGGTGATTGGAAACGATCACGCACGGCGTCTCGGGAATGTTTTCCTCGCCGGTAACGTTGACCTTGATGTTGAGGAACACGCGGGTCAGCCACAAGGCGCAGCGGCACCAGTACACATTGATGAAGCGATAACGAAGACGGAACGGCAGGAAGGGTGCAATAAAGAAACTCAGCGAACACCACAGCAGGGCGGTAGTGCCCAGCAGCAGGTAAAAGAAGAAAATCCTGATGGCCTGCACAATCGACATAGCTGCTTTTACCGTTACGGGGCAATTGCCCGAAATTGAGCGGGCCGTTGAATAGCCGTTAGCCGTTCAACGGGGCGCTGTTGTGAATAAGTTCTGCGGCAACCGCCGCCAGATCATCGAAAACCAACGTGCCTGCGGGCAATGCACCGCTTCGCGTCTTCTGACCTTTGCCGGTCATGACCAGAACAGGTTGTGAATCGACGGCCACCGCCGCCTCCAAGTCACCCTTGCTGTCGCCCACAAACCAGACGCCGCCTAGATCGACGGCGTAATGGCGGGCAATCGTCTTCAGCATTCCCGGTTTGGGTTTGCGGCAATCGCACCCCGTGTCCGGGCCATGGGGACAATAAACAACCAGCCCGACTTCGCCACCCTCCTCCGCCACACGCTCACGCAAGCGCGCGTGCATGGCATCGAGGGTCGCGAGATCGTAGTAACCGCGAGCGATGCCGGACTGATTGGTGGCCACTGCCACGGTCCAACCGGCTTTGCTCAGTTGCGCAATGGCCTCGATGGAGCCAGGAATCGGAACCCACTCGTCCACCGACTTGATGTAGGCGTCGGAGTCCTGGTTGATCACCCCGTCCCGATCGAGAATCAGCAACTTCACTGTCATGGGCTCCGCCGTCAGCTCAACAAGGAGATGTCGGCAACGCCGAGGAACAGATTGCGCAAGCGGGCGAGCAAGGCGTATCGGTTAGCCCGCACGCTAGCGTCCTCCGCGTTGACCATCACAGCCTCGAAAAACGCATCTACTGGTTCGCGAAGTGCCGCAAGACGCGTGAGCGCTTCGTTGTACTGACGGCTGGCGGACATCGGCGCTACGGCCTGATCTGCCTGCTGAATCGCCGAATACAGCGAGAACTCGTTGGCGTTATCGAAGTACTTCGGCTCGACGGTCTGGGCGACGTTGCCATCCGCCTTGCTCAACAGATTGGAAACCCGCTTGTTCACGGCGGCCAGTGCTGCAGCCTCAGGCAATTTGCGGAAGGCCTGAACAGCCTGAACACGTTGATCGAAGTCCAGCGCCGAAGCGGGCTGCAACGCGCGCACCGACAGGTAGACAGAAACGTCGACGCCTTCGTCTTCATAGCGCGCGCGCAGACGATCGAAGATGAATTCGAGAACCTGCTCTGGCAAACCAGCAGGCTTGATCTTCACACCGAACTGCGCCACGGCGAACTGCACGGTTTTGACCAGATCCAGGTCCAGCTTCTTCTCGATCAGGATGCGCAGGATGCCGAGCGCAGCCCGGCGCAAAGCGTACGGGTCTTTGCTGCCAGTCGGCAGCATGCCGATGCCGAAGATGCCCACGAGTGTGTCGAGCTTGTCGGCAATGGCAACAGCGGCGCCAGTCAGTGTGCCCGGCAATTCAGCACCAGCGCCACGTGGCATGTACTGTTCGTTCAACGCCAGTGCGACGTCTTCGGGTTCGCCGTCGGCCAGGGCGTAGTAGTAACCTGCAACACCTTGCATCTCGGGGAACTCGCCAACCATCTCGGTCGCCAGGTCGCACTTGGAGAGCAAGCCCGCACGCGCGGCGCGCTGAGCATCGCCGCCAATGCGGGGCGCGATGAACGCGGCCAGCTTGGAAACACGTTCGGCCTTGTCGAATACCGTGCCCAGTTGCGCTTGGAACACCACGTTTTGCAGACGCTGGTTGAATGTCTCCAGCTTTTGCTTCTTGTCCTGCTTAAAGAAAAACTCGGCGTCGGTCAGACGCGGGCGAACGACTTTCTCGTTACCGTGGACGATCTGGGAAGGGTCCTTGCTGTCGATGTTCGCGACAGTAATGAAGCGCGGCAGCAGCTTGCCTTCGGCATCCAGCAGGCAGAAGTACTTCTGGTTGTCCTGCATCGTGGTGATGAGGGCTTCCTGCGGTACTTCAAGGAAACGCTCCTCGAACGAGCACACCAGCGGCACTGGCCACTCGACCAGCGCAGTTACTTCATCGAGCAGTGCTGGCGGCACGATAGCAGTGCCTTCGTGTTGCGTGGCGAGCTCTTCAACGCGCTTGCTGATCAGCTGACGACGCTCGTTGAAGTCCGCGAGCACGTGTGCCGCGCGCAAGTCGCTGGCGTAGTTGGCCGGCGACGAAATCCGCACGCTCTCCGGGTGATGGAAGCGATGGCCACGGGATTCACGGCCGGACGTCTGGGCAAGAAGGGTGCAGTCGACGACTTGATCGCCAAACAGCATCACCAGCCACTGAGTCGGACGGACGAACTCTTCCTTGCGCGCGCCCCAGCGCATGCGCTTCGGAATCGGCAGGTCGTTCAGCGAATCTTCGATGATGGTCGGCAGCAGGCTCAACGTTGGCTTGCCAGGGATGCTCTGGCTGTAGCGCAGCTTCGGGCCGCTCTGGTCAATTTCGCTCAGGTCTACGCCGCACTTCTTGGCGAAGCCCAAGGCAGCCTGGGTCGGGTTGCCCTCGGCATCGAACGCCGCCTGGCGTGGCGGGCCATCCAGATTGACGCTGCGATCCGGCTGCTCGGTGGCGAGCTGAGTAATCAGCACGGCCAGACGGCGTGGCGCGGCATAGACCTGCTTGGCGCTGTAGGTCAGGCCGGCGGCCTGCAGGCCTTTATCGATACCGGCCATAAACGCATCGGCCAGGGTATTCAATGCTTTGGGTGGCAGTTCTTCGGTGCCCAGTTCAACCAGAAAATCTTGAGCACTCATTGCGCAGCCTCCAGCTTGGCCAACACTTCATCGCGAATATCGGGCGCGGCCATCGGGAAGCCGAGCTTGGCCCGGGCCATCAGGTACGCCTGGGCCACGGAGCGAGCCAGGGTGCGGACGCGCAGAATGTACTGCTGACGCGCCGTCACGGAAATCGCGCGACGGGCATCCAGCAAGTTAAAGGTGTGAGAGGCCTTGAGGACCATTTCGTAGCTCGGCAATGGCAGCTCGACTTCGATCAGGCGCACGGCTTCGCTTTCATAGAAATCGAACAGCTCGAACAGCTTGTCGACGTTGGCGTGCTCGAAGTTATAGGTCGATTGCTCCACTTCGTTCTGATGGAACACATCGCCGTAGGTGACTTTGCCGAACGGGCCGTCAGTCCAGACCAGGTCGTAGACCGACTCGACGCCTTGCAGGTACATCGCCAGACGCTCAAGGCCGTAGGTGATTTCGCCGGTGACCGGGTAACACTCGATGCCGCCGACTTGTTGGAAATAGGTGAATTGCGACACTTCCATGCCGTTCAGCCAGATCTCCCAGCCCAGGCCCCAGGCGCCGAGGGTCGGGGATTCCCAGTTGTCTTCGACAAAGCGGACGTCGTGCACGAGCGGGTCGAGGCCCACGTGCTTCAGCGAGCCGAGGTACAGCTCCTGGAAATTGTCCGGGTTGGGCTTCAGAACGACCTGGAATTGGTAGTAATGCTGCAGGCGATTCGGGTTCTCGCCATAACGGCCATCGGTAGGACGACGGCTTGGTTGTACGTAGGCGGCGTTCCAGGTTTCCGGGCCGATGGCGCGCAGAAACGTAGCGGTGTGGAAAGTGCCGGCGCCCACTTCCATATCGTAGGGCTGAAGTACCACACAACCTTGCTCAGCCCAGTATTGCTGGAGGGCGAGGATCAAGTCTTGGAAGGTACGCACGGCTGGCGTAGGCTGGCTCACGAAATTCACCTGTACTGGGGGGGCTGCGATTTAAAGAGCGGGAGTATACCCGATTCGGCCGCGCCTCCACCCTTGGGAGCCCTATGCCACGCTGCTTTTGGTGCAACGAAGATCCGCTTTACATGGACTACCACGATCAAGAGTGGGGTGTGCCGTTGCGCGATGCGCAGATGCTGTTCGAGTTCCTGTTGCTCGAAGGGTTCCAGGCCGGGCTGTCGTGGATCACCATCCTGAAAAAGCGTGAGCGCTACCGCGAAGTGATGTTCGGCTTCGACGTCCAGCGCATCGCCGCGATGACCGATGCGGAAATCGAAGCCCTGATGCTGGAGCCCGGCATTGTGCGCAACCGTCTCAAGCTCAATGCGGCGCGGAAGAACGCCCTGGCTTGGTTGCGGCTCGAGGATCCGGTCGCGTTTGTCTGGTCCTTTGTCGGTGGCGAGCCGAAGGTCAATCACTTCAAGGACCGCAGCGAGGTTCCGGCCATTACGCTTGAGGCCGAAGCGATGAGCAAAGCGCTGAAGAAAGCCGGCTTCACCTTCGTCGGTCCGACCATTTGTTATGCGTACATGCAGGCCACCGGCATGGTGATGGACCATACGGTTGACTGCGATCGATACGCCGAGCTGGTGGGTGATGTGGATAATCGGCTCCCATGAATGGTTACAATAACCGCCTCATGTATTCGGGAGTGATCTGTGGATAAGTTCAAAGGCGCCTTGATGGTTGGGGCACTGCGTCTGTTTGCGCTATTGCCGTGGCGCGCAGTGCAAGGGGTCGGCACCTGCATTGGCTGGCTGATGTGGAAGTTGCCCAACCGGTCTCGCGACGTCGCGCGCATCAACCTGTCCAAGTGTTTCCCCGAACTGAGCCCTGAAGAACTCGAAGCACTGGTCGGCCGCAGCCTCATGGACATCGGCAAGACCCTGACCGAAAGCGCCTGCGCGTGGATCTGGCCGGCGCAGAAGTCGATCAATCTGGTTCGCGAAGTCGAAGGGCTTCAGGTGCTGAAAGACGCTTTAGCATCGGGCAAGGGCGTCGTCGGTATCACCAGCCATCTGGGCAACTGGGAAGTGCTCAACCACTTCTATTGCAGCCAGTGCAAACCGATCATTTTCTACCGGCCACCCAAGCTCAAGGCCGTGGACGATCTGCTGCGTAAGCAGCGCGTACAGCTGGGCAACCGCGTCGCAGCGTCCACCAAGGAAGGCATTCTCAGCGTGATCAAGGAAGTGCGAAAAGGTGGCTCGGTCGGCATTCCGGCGGACCCGGAACCCGCCGAGTCAGCAGGCATCTTCGTGCCCTTCTGCGGGACGATGGCGCTGACCAGCAAGTTCGTGCCGAACATGCTGGCGGGCGGCAAAGCGGTAGGCGTGTTCCTCCACGCGATGCGTCTGGAAGATGGCTCTGGCTACAAAGTCGTACTCGAAGCCGCGCCGGACGACATGTACAGCACCGATACCGCTACGTCGGCAGCTGCCATGAGCAAGGTGGTTGAGAAGTACGTGCGGGCCTATCCAAGCCAATACATGTGGACCATGAAGCGCTTCAAGAAACGCCCCGAGGGTGAGAAGCGCTGGTATTGAGCTTTTAGAAAAAGCTCAAACCCACCTGAAACAGTCGCTCCACATCGCGGATGTACTTTTTATCCACAAGGAACATGACCACGTGATCGCCCGATTCGATCACCGTGCTGTCATGGGCAATGATCACCTGATCGGCACGGGTGATGGCGCCGATGGTCGTGCCGGGCGGCAGGTTGATGTGCATGATGGCTTTGCCAATCACCTTGCTGGATTTGGCATCGCCATGGGCGACGATTTCGATGGCTTCCGCCGCGCCCCGACGCAACGAATGCACGCTGACGATATCGCCGCGCCGCACGTGCGCCAGCAACGTACCGATGGTGGCGAGCTGAGGGCTGACCGCGACATCAATCTCTCCCCCTTGCACCAGGTCGACATAGGCCGGGTTGTTGATGATGGTCATCACCTTCTTCGCGCCGAGACGTTTGGCCAGTAACGACGACATGATGTTCGCTTCGTCGTCGTTGGT
This sequence comes from Pseudomonas sp. W2-17, assembly GCF_041060445.1. Classification (NCBI taxonomy): domain Bacteria; kingdom Pseudomonadati; phylum Pseudomonadota; class Gammaproteobacteria; order Pseudomonadales; family Pseudomonadaceae; genus Pseudomonas; species Pseudomonas sp. W2-17. Next base: position 295,517 of record NZ_JAUFNS010000005.1, read on the forward strand.
CAGCGCCAGAAAGAGGTCGGCGTTGTCGATGTTCTCTTCCACGAGCAGGTCGCGATCGGAAGAGCTGCCTTGCAGGATCACTGTGTTGTTCAGCGTGTCAGAGAGGTGACGGCATCGGGCGGGGTTCATCTCGATGATTTTGACCTGATAGCGGTTCTCGATGGCCTCCGCCAGCCGCTCGCCAATCTGACCGCCGCCGGCAATCACGATGCGCTTGTAGCTCACATCCAGACGGCGCATCTCGCCCATGACGGCGCGAATATCCGCTTTGGCAGCGATGAAAAAGACCTCGTCGTCAGCCTCGATAACCGTATCGCCCTGAGGAATGATCGGACGGTCACGACGGAAAATAGCCGCCACGCGAGTCTCCACATTCGGCATGTGCGTGCGCAGTTGACGCAGTTGCTGCCCCACCAGGGGGCCGCCGTAGTACGCCTTGACCGCCACCATCTGCACCTTGCCGCCGGCGAAATCGATGACTTGCAGCGCGCTGGGGTATTCGATGAGCCGCTTGATGTAATGGGTGACCACTTGCTCAGGGCTGATCAGCACGTCCACGGGAATGGCGCCGTTGGCGAACAGGCCTGAGCGGGTCAGGTACGCCGACTCGCGAACACGGGCAATCTTGGTCGGGGTCTGGAACAGTGTGTACGCGACCTGGCAGGCGACCATGTTGGTCTCATCGCTGCTGGTCACGGCCACCAGCATGTCGGCGTCGTCGGCGCCGGCCTGACGCAGCACGGTCGGAAATGAGCCGCGACCGTGAACGGTGCGGATATCGAGGCGATCACCTAACGCCCGCAGACGATCCTGATCGGTGTCCACGACGGTGATGTCGTTGGCTTCGCTGGCCAGGTGCTCGGCCAGCGTACCGCCGACCTGCCCTGCGCCGAGAATGATGATCTTCAATCAGTCTCTCCTTGAAATGATGATTCCGTCACACCGGGTATTCGTCTTCACGCCGCCGCGATCTTGATCAGTTTGGCGTAGTAAAACCCGTCATGCCCGCCTTCCTGGGCCAGCAACTGACGGCCGTGGGGCTGCTTCAGACCGGGAGGCGGATTGCCTCGCTGACCGGCAATGTCCAGCTCCCGAGCACCCGACGTACGCGTCAGGAATGCATCAATGACTTCGGTATTTTCAGTCGGCAGGGTCGAGCAGGTGGCGTACAGCAAGATTCCGCCGACCTGCAGCGTCGGCCACAGCGCGTCGAGCAATTCGCCCTGCAGCGCGGCGAGAGCAGGAATGTCATCGGCCTGGCGTGTCAGCTTGATGTCGGGGTGGCGGCGAATCACGCCAGTCGCCGAGCAAGGCGCGTCCAGTAGAATGCGCTGGAACGGTTTGCCGTCCCACCATAGATCGGTGGCGCGGGCGTCGGCGGCGATGAGTTCGGCACTCAGCCCCAGGCGATCCAGGTTCTCTTTGACCCGCACCATGCGCTTGGCTTCAAGATCCACTGCGACCACGCCCGCCAGGTCCGGTTGGACTTCCAGCAGATGGCAGGTTTTGCCACCCGGAGCGCAACAGGCGTCCAACACACGCTGACCCGGCGCCAGCTCCAGCAAGTCGGCGGCCAGTTGGGCTGCCTCGTCCTGAACGCTGATCCAGCCCTCGGCGAAACCCGGCAGCGAGCGAACATCGCCCGGTTCGGTAAGCACGATGCCGTCCTGGCTGAACGTGCTCGGCGCCGCTGCGATGCCTGCGTCCAGCAACAGCTGAAGGTACTGCTCGCGGGTTTTGTGCCGGCGGTTGACCCGCAAAATCATCGGCGGGTGGGCATTGTTCGCCACACAAATCGCTTCCCAATGCTCAGGCCAGGCGGCCTTCAACGCTTTTTGCAGCCAGCGTGGATGAGCGGTGCGTACCACCGGATCGTGTTCAAGCTCCGTCAGCAGTGCCTCACCTTCCCGTTGGGCTCGACGCAGCACGGCATTGAGCAACGCTTTTGCCCACGGCTTTTTCAGCTTGTCGGCGCAACCCACGGTTTCGCCGATAGCGGCGTGGGCAGGAATCCGCGAATAGAACAACTGATACAGACCCACCAGCAATAAAGCCTGCACGTCGTTATCAGCGGTTTTGAAGGGTTTCTGCAGCAGCTTGGCCGCCAGCGCGGACAGCCTCGGCTCCCAGCGCGCGGTGCCAAATGCCAGGTCCTGAGTCAGGCCGCGGTCGCGGTCTTCAACCTTGTCCAGTTGCGTGGGCAAGGAGCTGTTCAGCGATGCCTTGCCACTCAGTACGGCGGCCAGGGCCTTGGCAGCGGCCAGACGCGGGTTCATTGCGCATCCACCGCTTGGCCGAGGACGGTGTCGACGGCGAACTTCTCGCGGCGGCTGTTGAACAGGTCAGCGAAGCCCAGCGGTTTGCCGCCGGGGAGTTGCAGACGCGTCAGACTCAGCGCGCCGTCACCGCACGCGACCAGCAGACCGTCTTTGCTTGCGTCGATGATGCTGCCGGGTGTGCCCTCCCCGTCGGCGATCTGCGCGGCCAGAACCTTCAGCGCTTCGCCGTTGAGCGTGGTGTGGCAGATCGGCCATGGGTTGAAGGCGCGTACCAGTCGCTCCAGCTCAACGGCCGGGCGGGTCCAGTCGATGCGTGCTTCATCTTTGTTCAGTTTGTGGGCATAGGTGGCGAGGCTGTCGTCCTGCACTTCGCCAACCAGCGTGCCGTCCGCCAGCCCGGCAATGGCTTGGATGACTGCAGGTGGGCCGAGCTCGGCAAGACGATCGTGCAGCGTGCCACCAGTGTAGTCGGCCGTGATCGGGGTCGTCACTTTTAGCAGCATGGGGCCGGTGTCCAGGCCCGCTTCCATGCGCATGACCGTCACGCCGCTTTCGGCATCGCCCGCCTGCACCGCGCGCTGAATCGGCGCGGCACCGCGCCAGCGTGGCAGCAACGAGGCGTGACTGTTGATGCAGCCCAGACGCGGAATATCCAGCACGGTCTGCGGCAGGATCAGCCCATAGGCGACTACGACCAGCAGGTCCGGCTGTAACGCGGCCAGGTCGGCCTGGGCTTCAGGTGCGCGCAAGGTAGGCGGCTGCATGACGGGAATGTTGTGCTGGAGGGCAAGCTGCTTGACCGGGCTCGGCATCAGCTTTTGACCACGACCGGCCGGGCGATCTGGCTGGGTGTACACCGCAATGACGTCGTGGGGACTGTCGAGCAGGGCTTTCAAATGCTCGGCGGCAAATTCCGGGGTGCCGGCGAACACGATGCGCAGTGGCTCAGTCATGGGCTTCTCTTGAGTAAGACTGTAGAAACGCGCTTGCCCGCGATGGCGTGGTGTCAGCCGAAAAATGCGGCAGAGGACAGGTCGCTATCGCGGGCAAGCGGGCTCCTACGGTAGAAAGGAGGATGGCGGGATCAGGCGTTTTGCTTGTGGAGTTTTTCCAGCTTCTTCTTGATCCGGTCGCGCTTGAGATTGGACAGGTAATCGACGAATAGCTTGCCGTTCAGGTGATCGCATTCGTGCTGGATGCACACGGCGAGCAGGCCCTCGGCGATGAATTCGTAGGGCTGGCCGTCGCGGTCCAGTGCCTTGACCTTGACCCGTTGCGGGCGATCCACGTTTTCGTAGAAACCCGGAACAGACAGACAGCCTTCCTGGTACTGGTCCATCTCGTCGGTCAGCGGCTCGATCTCGGGGTTGATGAACACCCGCGGATCGCTGCGATCTTCGGAGAGATCCATCACCACCACGCGCTTGTGTACGTTAACCTGCGTCGCGGCCAGACCGATGCCAGGTGCTTCGTACATGGTTTCAAACATGTCGTCGACCAACTGGCGAATGCCGTCGTCCACTTCAGCCACCGGCTTGGCGATGGTGCGCAGGCGCGAATCGGGAAATTCGAGGATGTTTAGAATGGCCATATACGTAAGGGATGCACTGTAGGGTAAAGTCAAAATCGGCTGCTAGGCTTGGGACGTCACAAGCTGCAGCCCTAGTAAAACCGGAAGTCTCGCAAGACTCAGCGTTTCACGCGAAGCCAACATGATAAAGGGATTCACCGCATGAGGAAATCACTACTCGCCCTGCTGCTGTTGGCCGCGACCGGCCTTGTCCAGGCGCAAGTACAGCTCAGGGATGGCCATCCACAGAGTTATACCGTCGTCGCCGGTGACACACTTTGGGACATTTCTGGAAAATTTCTTAACCAGCCGTGGAAGTGGCCGCAGCTCTGGCGCGCCAATCCACAGGTTCACGACCCAGATCTGATCTACCCTGGCGATACGCTCAACCTGATTTACGTCGATGGTCAGCCTCGCATCGTGCTCAACCGAGGCGAGTCCCGGGGCACCATCAAACTGTCCCCGCGTGTGCGCAGTACGCCGATTGCCGACGCAATTCCGACAATCCCGCTGGGCGCAATCAACGCGTTTCTGCTGAACAACCGAATCATCGATAACGCCAGCCAGTTTGAAGCCGCGCCTCATGTCGTGGCCGGCCCCGGCGAGCGTGTGCTCAGTGGCGCGGGTGATCGCATCTATGCCCGCGGGCAGTTCGAACCGAGCCATGTGTCGTACGGTATCTATCGCAAGGGCAAGACCTACGTCGATCCCGTGAGCGGCGTGATGCTGGGCATCAATGCCGATGACATCGGCAGCGGCCAAATCGTTGCCACTGAAGGTGATGTGGCGACGTTGCAACTGCAGCGCTCGACCCAGGAAGTACGCCTCGGCGATCGGCTCTTCGTCAGTGAAGAACGCGGAATCAATTCCACCTTTGTCCCTAGTGAGCCCCAACAATCGATCAGCGGCACTATCATTGATGTGCCCCGGGGCGTGACCCAGATCGGCGAGTTCGACGTGGTAACCATCGACCGTGGCCGACTGGATGGCTTGGCCGAAGGCAACGTGTTGGCGATCTACAAGACCGGCGAGACGGTGCGTGACCGGGTCAACGGTGATCAGGTCAAAATTCCCGACGAGCGCTCAGGGCTGCTGATGGTCTTCCGCACGTACGAGCGACTGAGCTACGGCATGGTGCTTCACGCAACCCGATCTCTGGCGGTGCAGGACAAAGTCCGCAATCCGTAATGCTATGTATCAGCTGCAAATCACTTTTCTCCACCGGCGTGCTTCACTTATCAAATTGTTGTTAACAGACTTATCCACAGCTTGATCCACTGATTAAGGTGGGTCTCGGATCAAGGAAGATGACATGCCGTTGTTCGAAAAGGCCGGTCAGTCGCCGGCTGAGCTGGAAGCCCGTTTGCGTCTGCATCGGCTACCGGAAGTCGGTCCAAAACGTTTTCATACCCTCATCGATGCATTCGGCAGCGCCTCTGCCGCGTTGAGTGCGCCGGCTTCGGCGTGGCGATCTCTGCGGCTGCCGGCGGCCAGTGCCGAGGCCCGTCGCAGTGCCGAAGTGCGCGACGGTGCCAGTGCTGCACTGGCTTGGTTAGAGCGTCCGGGCCAGCATTTGCTGACCTGGGACGACCCTGACTACCCCGCACTGTTGGCAGAAATCCCGGATCCACCGCCCCTGCTCTTCATCGCCGGAAACCGTGCATTGCTTGATCGACCGCAGTTGGGAATGGTGGGCAGTCGACGCGCTTCCAAGCCTGGACTCGACACCGCTGCAGCGTTCGCGCGGAGCCTGGCCGGTGCCGGTTTTGTCATCACCAGCGGGCTGGCGCTGGGTATCGACGGCGCCGCTCACCAAGGTGCTCTGGACGTAAAAGGCGGGACAATCGGCGTGCTGGGCACCGGTATCGAAAAACTTTATCCACAGCGGCATCGTCAGCTTGCAGCGCGCATGGTGGCCGACGGCGGCGCAGTGATTTCCGAGCTGCCGCTGGACGCCGGGCCCCACGCCAGCAACTTCCCCCGGCGCAATCGAATCATCAGCGGTTTGTCCCTGGGCGTGTTGGTGGTCGAGGCCAGCGTTGCCAGCGGATCGCTGATCACGGCACGGCTTGCCGCCGAGCAGGGCCGTGAGGTCTATGCCATCCCCGGCTCGATCCATCATCAGGGCGCCAGGGGTTGTCACCAGCTGATCCGTGAGGGGGCCGTGCTGGTGGAAACCATCGACCATATTCTTGAGGCGCTGCAGGGCTGGAAAAACATCGCGCCGAGTTCGGACGTCGTTCATAAACCGTCGACCCCGCTTCATCCGCTGCTCGCCCTCTTGCACGCAGCGCCGCAAACCGGCGAGGCACTGGCCCATAACAGCGGTTGGCCGTTGCCAAAGGTCCTGGCGGCGCTGACCGAGCTTGAACTCGACAGCAGCGTGGCCTGTGAAGCCGGGCGATGGTTTGCCCGGGCACGCTGAGGTTAAACTGCCCGCCTGCGTAATTTGGGAGAACGGACGATGGTCAGCAGTTGGCGAGTGCAGCAAGCCGCACGGGAAATTCGGGCCGGGGCGGTGATCGCCTATCCAACCGAAGCGGTGTGGGGGTTGGGCTGTGACCCATGGGATGCGGAGGCGGTGTATCGCCTGCTGGCAATCAAGGCGCGGCCTGTTGAGAAGGGCTTGATCCTGATCGCAGACAACATCCGCCAGTTTGATTTCCTTTTCGAGGACTTCCCTGAGCTGTGGATCGATCGCATGGCCAGCACATGGCCGGGGCCGAATACCTGGCTGGTGCCCCATCAAGGCCTGTTGCCGGACTGGATTACCGGAAAGCACGACACCGTCGCCCTCCGGGTCAGCGATCACCCGACCGTACGCGAGCTGTGCGCCTTGACCGGTCCACTGGTGTCGACCTCCGCCAACCCGACCGGCCGCCCCGCTGCCCGCTCACGACTGCGCGTTGAGCAGTATTTCCACGAGCAGCTGGACATGGTGCTGAGCGGCAGTCTTGGCGGGCGTCGCAACCCGAGTGTGATACGGGATCTGGTCACCGCTGAGGTGGTAAGGGCAGGTTAATGCCCTTCCACCGTTTTGCAGGGTGAGATCAAGGCACCAGAATGATCGACCCAACCGTTCTGCGCCCTGCCAGTTCGGTGTGCGCCTTCGCGGCATCCTTGAGCGCGAACTTCTGGATGTCGTCGACCTTCACTTTGCCGGTGGCAACCATTTCAAACACCTCATCCGCCATTGCCTGCAAGGCTTCCGGAGTGTTCGCGTAGGAGCCCAATGTCGGCCGGGTGACGTAGAGCGAGCCTTTCTGAGCGAGGACTCCGAGGTTCACCCCGGTCACTGCGCCTGATGCATTGCCGAAGCTGACCAGCAGGCCTCGCAATTCCAGGCAATTCAGGGACGTTTCCCAGGTGTCTTTGCCCACGCCGTCGTAGACTACCGGTACCTTCTTGCCATCGGTCAGTTCCAGTACACGCTGAACGACGTCTTCCTTGCTGTAATCGATCACTTCCCACGCGCCGAGCGCCTTGGCGTGCGCGGCCTTCTCTGCCGAGCTGACCGTGCCGATGAGCTTGACGCCTAAGGCATTGGCCCACTGGCAGGCGATCGATCCCACGCCGCCGGCAGCGGCATGGAACAGGATGGTTTCTTCAGGACGAATCTCGTAGGTCTGGCGAAACAGGTACTGCACGGTCAGGCCCTTGAGCATGACGGCGGCGCCCTGCTCGAAGCTGATGCCATCAGGCAGTTTGGCAATGTTCGCGGCCGGCGTTAGATGAACGTCCCCGTATGCACCCAGCGGGCCTGTGCCGTACACCACGCGGTCGCCGACTTTGACGTGGGTGACCTCGCTGCCGACTGCTTCAACCAGTCCCGCGCCTTCATTGCCCAACCCCGACGGGAACGAAGGCGCCGGGTACAAGCCGCTGCGAAAGTAGGTCTCGATGAAGTTGACGCCAATCGCCTTGTTGCGCACGAGCACGTCTTTAGGGCCTGGCGCCGGGGGTTCGAAGTCTACGTACTCGAGCACTTCGGGACCGCCATACGCCTTGAACTGGATACGTTTTGCCATTTGCTTTCTCCGTCATGGATCGGACTTGCAGAGGATGACTGTCGATGCGAAAGGGCTCTATCGGACTCCTTCGTTGGCGCTTCGTCAACTGCGGCAGCCGCCAAGCCGGTGATATGCTACGGGCCGAATTTCGCCGACGGGGTTTTGCTGAGCGAGGCGTGCTACCAACGCCAAGCCCGGTCGAATCCCGCTCCCGACGCACGTTTCAGTTTATGCAGGTACCGCCATGTCCTTTCGCACCGATGCCGTCAAAGCCTACTTGCTCGATCTTCAAGACCGCATTTGCGCCGCGCTGGAAACTGAAGATGGCAGCGCCCGTTTCGTCGAGGACGCTTGGGAACGGCCTGCCGGGGGGGGCGGACGAACCCGCGTGATCGAGAATGGCCACATCCTCGAAAAGGGCGGGGTCAATTTTTCCCACGTCTTCGGCGCCGGCCTCCCCCCATCGGCCAGCGCCCATCGACCGGAGCTGGGAGGACGTGGTTTCGAGGCGCTCGGCGTGTCGCTGGTGATGCACCCGCATAATCCCCATGTGCCCACTGCCCACGCCAATGTGCGTTTCTTCATCGCAGAGAAAGAAGGCGAAGAGCCGGTGTGGTGGTTCGGAGGCGGCTTTGACCTGACGCCCTATTACGGCGTCGAGGAAGACTGCGTTCATTGGCACCGTGTCGCCGAGCAGGCCTGCGCGCCGTTTGGTGCCGACGTCTATCCCCGCTACAAGGCGTGGTGCGATCGCTACTTCCATATCAAGCACCGCAATGAGCCGCGCGGTGTTGGCGGACTGTTTTTCGATGACCTCAACGAGTGGGATTTCGACACCAGCTTCGCCTTCATTCGCGCCATCGGTGATGCGTTCGTCGAGGCGTATCTGCCCATCGTTCAGCGCCGCAGAGACACTCCGTACACGCCACAGCAGCGGGAATTTCAGGAGTTCCGCCGTGGGCGTTATGTGGAATTCAATCTGGTGTACGACCGTGGCACCTTGTTCGGGCTGCAATCGGGTGGCCGGACTGAATCGATCCTCATGTCGCTGCCGCCACAAGTGCGCTGGGGCTATGACTGGAAAGCCGAGCCGGGCAGCGAGGAAGCACGCCTGACGGAGTATTTCCTGCAGGATCGCGACTGGCTGGCCGAGGCGACGCAGTGATGACGGACCAGTACGTTGTCTTCGGCAATCCCATTGGCCACAGCAAATCCCCGCTGATCCATCGCCTGTTCGCCGAGCAAACCGGTCAGGCGCTCGACTATCAGACCTCGCTCGCGCCGCTGGACGGCTTCACCGCCTTCGCCAAGGCGTTTTTCGAGACAGGTCGTGGCGCCAACGTCACCGTGCCCTTCAAGGAAGAAGCGTACCGGATGGCCGATCAGCTGACCGAGCGCGGTCGTCGTGCCGGGGCGGTCAATACCCTGGCGCTTCAAGCGGATGGCAGCCTGCTGGGCGACAACACGGACGGAGCCGGTCTGGTTCGGGACCTGAAGGTCAATCATGGCGTCACCCTCAAGGACAAACGCATCCTTGTGCTCGGAGCTGGCGGCGCGGTGCGTGGCGCGCTGGAACCCTTGCTGGCGGAAGATCCCTATGTGTTGGTGGTTGCCAATCGCACGGTGGAAAAGGCCGAGGGACTGGCCCAGGAGTTTGCCGACATCGGCCCGGTGCTGCCCGCAGGCTATGACTGGCTGGAGGAGCCGGTGGACATCATCATCAATGCCACGTCGGCCAGTCTGTCGGGCGAAGTACCGCCGATTGCGGCCAGCCTGATTCAGCCGGGCGTGACCTTTTGCTACGACATGATGTACGCCAAGGAGCCGACCGCATTTTGCCGTTGGGCCACGGGGCACAACGCCGGACAGGCAGTAGACGGGTTGGGGATGTTGGTCGAGCAGGCCGCCGAGGCGTTTTACCTGTGGCGCGGCGTGCGACCGGAATCAGCGCCAGTACTCGCGGAACTGCGGCGGTTGATGGCGTAGGACGGATAACGCTCGCGCTCATCAAAGCTCACAACACTGAAGTTCTACCTGTCGACGCACAAATTGTGGGAGCGAGCTTGCTCGCGAAGACGCCATTCCAGCCGCTGAAGATCCAGCGAATGTACCGACTTCTTCGCGAGCAAGCTCGCTCCCACAGTTCATCTATCGGCAGATACATCAGCGGTGTCGTTGCAGTGATGAAAGTGAGCTTGCTCGATGCTTGCCGTAAACGTTACAACTTGGCTTTCACCGCTGGCAGCGCATCTTTGTCACCAATGGTTTTAACGCCACTCAGCCATTTATCCAGCACCGCCGGATTGGCTTTCAGCCACGCTTTCGCCGCCTCGGTGTTGCTGACCTTCTTGTCCACCACGGTTTGCATGACCGAGTTTTCCATGTCCTGGGTGAATACCAGGTTGGAAAGCAGCTTGGCCACATTCGGGCAGGCGTCGGCGTAACCTTTGCGCGTCACGGTGTAAACGCTGCCGGTATCACCGAAGTATTTCTCGCCGCCTTTCAGGTAGTGCATCCCTTTGATCTGCACGTTCATCGGGTGTGGCGTCCAGCCGAGGAACACCACGAATTCCTTCTTCTTCACGTTGCGCTGCACTTCGGCCAGCATCGCCTGCTCGCTGGACTCCACCAACTTCCAGTCACCCAGGTCGAACTCGTTCTTCTTGATGATTTCCTGAATCGATGCGTTGGCCGGAGCGCCCGAGCCGATGCCGTAGATCTTCTTGTGGAACTTGTCGGCAAATTTGTTCAGGTCGGCGAAGTCGTGAACGCCCGCGTCATAGACGTAATCGGGAACCGCGAGGGTGAATTCGGTGCCTTCCAGATTCTTCGCGTATTGCGTCACGTCACCCGTGGCGATGAATTTATCGTAGAAGCCCTGCTGCGCCGGCATCCAGTTTCCCAGAAAGACGTCGAGTTGCCCGTCCTTCAGGCCGCCATAGGCGATCGGCACCGCCAGGGTGTCGATCTTGGTTTTGTAACCCATGCCGTCGAGCAAAAAGCTTGCAGTGGCGTTGGTCGCGGCGATATCGCTCCAGCCTGGATCGGCCATCCGCACGGTGCTGCAGCTAGCGTCGGCGGCATAGGCCACGACGCTGCTCAAGCCCAAGACCCCAACCGCCAGCGTGGTGAACAGCTTATTCATGGTGTGCCCCTTTTTTGATTTTCTAGGTGTTGGCAGGGTTCAAGGTTGCGGATAACGGGCCTTGCGCTCCAGATCGTCCAGATCAATGTGGTTGCGCATGTACTGCTGACTGGCGTCGACCAGCGGCTGGTGATCCCAACTCTTCAGCTTGCCGATGGCCAGCGACTCGGCGACGAGGCGCCGGCGCCGCTGACTGGCGAGCACCTGGTGGTGTATCGCCGGAATGTCCCACTTGGCCTTTGCTTCGGCCAGGAACGCAGCGAACAGGTCGCGATGAGCCTCGGATCGACTCAGCTCTTCCTGCTCCTTCGGATCGTTGCGCACGTCATACAACAGACATGGGTCCCGCTCCGAATAAATGAATTTGTACGCGCCGCGACGAATCATCATCAGCGGACTGTTGGTGCCCTCAGCCATGTACTCGCCGAACACCTCGTCGTGGCCGCCCTCGCCTTGCAAGTGCGGCAACAGTGAACGGCCATCAAGCGGCAAACCGGCGTCCAGTTGACCGTCAGCCAGCGCCACAAAAGTCGGCAACAAGTCAGCTGTGGACACTGCGGCCTGCACACGGCCGGCCTTGAACTGCCCCGGAGCGTACACCAGCAGCGGGACCCGCGCCGACATCTCGAACCAGTGCATTTTGTACCAGAGCCCGCGCTCGCCCAGCATGTCGCCATGGTCGCCGGAGAACACAATGATCGTGTCGTCGGCCAGCCCGGTTTCCTCCAGGGTTTTCAGCAGTTTGCCGACGTTGTCATCAATGTAGCTGCATGCGCCGAAATAGGCGCGGCGCGCATCGCGAATCTTTTGCTCGGGCAGCGGCTTTTCCCACAGGTCATAGACTTTCAGTAGGCGCTGAGAATGCGGGTCCAGTTCGGACTGGGCCAACGGCGCGTGGGGCATCGGGATTTCGTCGTCGCTGTACAGATTCCAGTAAGACTTGGGGATGGTGTACGGGTCATGGGGATGGGTCATCGACACCGTCAGGCAAAACGGCTGATCGCCGTCTTCGCGCACATGGTCGAACAGATACTGCTGCGCCTTGAACACCACTTCTTCGTCGAAATCGAGCTGATTGGTGCGTACGCAAGGACCGGCCTGCAGCACCGAAGACATGTTGTGGTACCAAGTCGGGCGCACGTCCGGTTCATCCCAGTTCACGGCCCAACCATAGTCGGCCGGATAGATGTCGCTGGTCAGGCGCTCTTCGTAGCCGTGCAATTGATCAGGGCCGCAGAAGTGCATCTTGCCGGACAGCGCCGTGCGATAGCCAAGACGGCGCAGGTAGTGGGCGTAGGTCGGGATATCAGCGGGGAAATCAGCAGCGTTATCGTAGGCGCCAATCTTGCTCGGCAACTGACCGCTGACCAGGGTGAAACGCGACGGCGCGCACAGCGGACTGTTGCAGTAGGCGGCATCGAACACCACGCCTTCAGCGGCGAGGCGATTCAAATGGGGCATCTTAATGGGAGAAGAGGCGTACATCGGCAACATGGGCGCGGCCATCTGATCGGCCATGATGAAAAGAATGTTCTTGCGCTTCATGTTTTCGCGGCATCCCATAGTCATTATTTATGCGAAAGTGCTCCAACCGAGGATGGTGCCCATGCCTTCTGCGGTAAAGCCCATGTGAGGCAATGCCTAGGATAAGTGCAGCTTATGTTTGAAGCCCTTGGTGCCATGTCGCTGGATTTGCTTCGCGGTTTCGAGGCCGCCGCACGGTTGCGAAGTTTTACCGCTGCGGCCATCGAGCTAGGCACTACCCAGCCGGCCATCAGCCAGCAAATCAAGCGACTGGAAGAGCAACTGGCGACGCGGCTTTTTGATCGCATCTATCGCGGCATCGAGCTGACGGACGCCGGGCTGATTCTCTTCAATCATGTACAAACAGGGCTGGAGTCGATGGACGCCGGCCTCAGCGCAATCACCGAGCATCATCAACATGAAGTGCTGCAAGTAGCGACCGACTTCGCCTTCGCCGCCTACTGGCTGATGCCGCGCCTGCACCGTTTCCACAAGGACAACCCCGACGTCGACGTCAGCCTGGTCACCAGCGAGCGCAGTCACAGCATGCTGCGCGCGGATATCGATGTGGCCGTGCTGTTCGGCGACGGGCGATTCAAGCAGGGAGAAAGCCACTGGCTGTTCAGTGAAGAAGTGTTCCCGGTCTGCAGTCCGCAATTGATAAAGGGGCGCGACCTGCCCTTGCCCACCGATGCGTTGAAAGACTTCGCGCTGCTGCACCTTCGCGGTGAAGGCGGCAACAACTGGTTTGACTGGAGTGGCGTGTTCCGCGCCCTGAATATCGCCCAGGCACCCGCGCCGGGGCAGCTGCGATTCGATAACTACACGCTGATGATTCAGGCGGCCATTGGCGGCCAGGGCGTGGCCATCGGCTGGCGACACTTGGTGGATGACTTGCTAGAGCAGGGTTTGCTATGCCGCCCGATCGAAGCCAGCGCCGTCTCCGGATACGGGTATTACATCGTCCTGCCGCAACGCAAGCGCCGGGTGCAGATCGTGCAGAGGTTCGTGGACTGGTTACGAAGTGAACAGGCGTTGAGCGGGGATCTTTTGAAGGGCAAATCGCTGCCGTCGATTGCGGTTTAAGTAAGCTATCAAAAATGCGCCAACGATTGATGTATGCCCAATCAATCAAATGTTGTGCTGTCTCGTTAGGACCTTAGCAGTCCAGAAGATTCCTACAACTTTATCAGATGTATTGCAGTTTACTTGGCCACCGGCTTACGGTTAATTCACTTATGCAGGTTGTGTAGAAGAATCGAAGCGAATCCATGTTCTTTTGTCTAAGTCGGTATTTTTGTCGGAACTCCACTATGCGTAATTTACTAACAGTGGCACTGTTAAATATAAGAGTGTATTTGGTGACGACTTGGCGATGGCTGGCAGAACGGGTAAGCAGGAGAATCATTATTCTCTTTCTTAATGTCTGCAGGTTGGTTTTGATTGCTTACATATTACTCATCTTCTTTGGGTACTACAGTGCCTTTTGGTTTATATAACCATCACCTTTTTGAAAATCTGGAATAATGATGCCTGAACATCTAAGTAAAAGCGATCTTGATATGTTGAACACCTTGCGGGTATATGACTCGCCGGGTGCTATGTATGACGTCCTGCAATCATACGGGTATAAGTACGCAGTACTCGCTGGAGGGATCATGGATGCCAATTCGCTGTCAGGCTCCGCGGCAGTGAACTTCCTGAAGCTTACAGCGCAGCGCGACGGCCGCCCATTTTCAGATCATACAATCCGCTGGGTTTATGATCGCATGGCTCAGGGTTACCTGGATAAGCTTTACGCCCAGTACAACAGTCAAGGCGTAGTCAACAGAGATATAAATCATCGTGAGGCATGGGATGTGCACAACAATGTTTTCCCAAGTCTCGGGTTTGTCCCGGACGCTTGGACGCTGAATTCAGTTTTCAACGTCATGGGAAATGATGAAATGAGGGAGCGATATTGGACTGAAATTCTTGAATCCGCAGGTGATCCTGTCGCAGAAGTTCTGATCTTCATAAAGACAGAGACTTTTATGGCAACTGCTTCAGTGATTGGTAACGCGGATGTGAAAGCTGTTACTAATAGCTGGCGTTCACGAGTAGACACACCATCAACATTTGCGGCAGTTGGGAGCAGTGCCACTGGAATGATCGTTGATCGAGTCGATAATCTTTTTAAAGATATAACCAACACCGTCCTGGGGCCCGTGCCAGCGGGTACGATTATACCTACTTGGACACCCGCACCCGCAGCAACTCCATTACCAGTGCCAAATGCCGCTACAACGCCACCGCCTCCAATACCTGCGCCTCCGAGAGTACCCGTCCACCCGGTACGTAAACCTCGTAAGAAGCCCCGGCTTCCCCCGCCGACAACTTACAAGGGACACCCGGGTAGTGGGTATGGACAGACCAGTGGAGGGGGACGTGGGCCAAGTTTCTGGCTAGAGTGACTACGCCTAACTTCTGGCAATAACTTGAAGCGCGCTTGCCATGACGCGCCCGCAGTTATAGCTGCCGGGCCATGATTGTAGGAGCGCGCTTGCCCGCGAATGCGGTGTGTCAGCAGAATTTATCTGTCAGGACGACTGGATTTCGCAGGCAAGCGCGCTCCTACAAGTCTGGCGTCCGTCTCACACAGCGTGAATGGACGCCATTTCTAAAGTCCCTTAGTTCAGCACGCCATCCAGAATTTCATAAACAATCCCGCTGCCAATGGCGATCAACACAACGTCCGGGCCCAGGCGGCGCCATTCGTAGCCATCGTATTGAGGCAGGTATTGCAGCGAACGTTGGTCCAGTCGACGGCCGTAACCGCGTGGCAGCGGGTGGCCTTTGACGATGTGGACGCCAGGGGGCAGCGGCTGACCGCGACCGATGACTTCCCGGTGTTCGCTGATAGTCCGGCGCACGTCACCGAAGTCGGCAGGAGGACGGCCGCCACGTTGATTATTGCCACGGTTGTCCGCACGCGGTTCGTTGCGATGGTCGTTGCCGTTGCCGCGATCGCCCTGCGGACCGCCTTGCGGACCGCCTTGCGGACCATTGGGTTGGCCATGGTCCTGGTGCTGGCCCGGGCCATTGTCATCGCCGCCGCGTTGATCCGGTGGTGCAGCCTGAACCAGCGCGCTGGCGCTGAGCATCAACACGCCCAACCCGGCGATCAAACGATTCGAGACTTTCATGTAGCGCGCTCCTGAGCAAATTCGGGCAGCAAAAAGGGGTTCAGGACGTGGCCCTGAACCCCTTCGCTGTACGGCTTAGTGTGCTGCCAGAGACTGAGATTCCTCTGTATCAGAAACTTTACCTTCGGCTAGGCGGGCTTTACGCACGCCTTGGGACAACTGCGCGCACAACCCCAGCACGCCGCTGATCGCGTGTTCCGGCGAAGACGCGTTGGCGATCTGGTCAATCAATGCCGAACCGACGACGACACCGTCGGCCACGCGCGCAATGGCTGCCGCTTGTTCAGCCGTGCGAATCCCGAAGCCGACACTGATTGGCAGATTGGTATGGCGGCGCAGGCGTTGCACGGCGTCTTTCACATGATCGATCGTCGCTGAGCCCGCGCCGGTCACGCCCGCTACCGACACGTAGTAAACGAAACCGGAGCTGCCGTTGAGCACCGTAGGCAAACGAACGTCGTCGGTGGTGGGCGTGGTCAGACGGATGAAGTCCAGGCCGGCGTCCTGCGCTGGGTCGCACAGCTCGGCGTTATGCTCCGGCGGCAGATCCACAACGATCAGCCCGTCGACGCCCGACGAGTGAGCTTCAGAGATAAAGCGCTCAATCCCGTAGTTGTGGATCGGGTTGTAGTAACCCATCAGCACCAGCGGCGTGACGCTGTCTTCTTCACGGAATTCGCGAACCATCTGCAGCGTCTTCGCCAGGTTTTGCTTGGCGTTAAGCGCGCGAATGTTCGCCAGCTGAATCGCCGGGCCGTCTGCCATCGGGTCGGTGAACGGCATACCCAGTTCGATCACATCGGCGCCTGCCTTCGGCAATCCCTTGAGGATCGCCAACGAGGTGTCGTAGCCCGGGTCGCCTGCCGTGATGAACGTCACCAGGGCTGCTCTATTTTGTTGTTTCAGTTCAGCAAAACGCGTTTGCAGGCGGCTCATCAGTGTTTCTCCTGCTGGGACAGATCCAGGTGGTGCATCACGGTTTGCATGTCCTTATCGCCACGACCAGACAGGTTGACCACCATCAGGTGATCCTTCGGCAGGTTTGGAGCGCGTTTGAAAACTTCCGCCAGAGCGTGAGCGGTTTCCAGCGCCGGGATGATGCCCTCGAGGCGGCAGCATTGGTGGAACGCAGCCAGTGCTTCATCGTCGGTGACCGAGGTGTATTCGACGCGACCGATGTCATGCAACCAGGCGTGCTCAGGGCCAATGCCTGGATAATCGAGGCCGGCTGAAATCGAATGGGCATCGATGATCTGACCGTCGTTGTCCTGCAACAGGAAGGTGCGGTTGCCGTGCAGTACGCCCGGAACACCGCCGTTCAGACTGGCGGCGTGCTTGCCGGTCTCGATGCCGTGACCGGCCGCCTCGACACCGATGATGCGCACACTGGTGTCATCGAGGAACGGATGAAACAGGCCCATGGCGTTCGAGCCACCGCCGATGCACGCCACCAGACTGTCCGGCAGACGGCCTTCGTGCTCTTGCATCTGCACGCGGGTTTCCTTGCCGATCACGGACTGGAAGTCACGAACCATTGCAGGGTAAGGGTGCGGACCTGCAACGGTGCCGATCAGGTAGAAGGTGCTGTCGACGTTGGTAACCCAGTCACGCAGTGCCTCGTTCATGGCGTCTTTCAGCGTGCCGGTGCCAGCGACCACTGGAATGATCGTGGCGCCCAGCAGCTTCATGCGGAACACGTTGGCTTGCTGACGCTCGATGTCAGTGGTGCCCATGTAGATGACGCATTCCAGGCCAAAGCGTGCCGCCACGGTAGCGGTGGCAACGCCGTGCATGCCGGCGCCGGTCTCGGCGATGATGCGTTTTTTACCCATGCGCCGCGCCAGCAGAATCTGGCCGATGCAGTTATTGATCTTGTGCGCGCCGGTGTGGTTAAGCTCTTCGCGCTTCAGGTAAATCTTCGCGCCGCCACAGTGTTCGGTCAGCCGCTCGGCGAAGTACAGCGGGTTTGGACGACCCACATAATCGCGCTGGAAGTAGGCGATGTCCTTGAGGAACGAAGGATCATTTTTCGCGATTTCGTACTCGCGGTTCAGATCAAGGATCAGCGGCATCAAGGTTTCAGCGACGTAACGGCCGCCGAAGGCACCGAACATGCCACGGTCGTCCGGGCCTTCGCGGTATGCAGTTTGGGTCTGGGTCATGTGGACCTCCGGAGATACGAATAGGGTTAGCCGTCAGGCAGTAATCACACTCTAACCAGCGCCAGCGACGATGAAAACCGATAAGATCGGCGCAACCTGTCAGGAAAACTCACACATCCCATGAGCCGAGACCTTCCGCCCCTCAACGCATTGCGTGCTTTCGAAGCCACCGCCCGGCTGAACAGTGTCAGCCAGGCGGCTGAGCAATTGCACGTGACCCACGGTGCAGTGAGCCGCCAGCTGAAAGTACTGGAGGAACACTTGGGTGTGAGCCTGTTCAGCAAAGATGGACGTGGCCTGAAACTCACAGATGCAGGCATTCGGTTGCGGGATGCGAGTGCCGAAGCATTTGATCGTCTGCGCGGTGTCTGTGCCGAGCTTAGCCAGGGCAGCGCAGATGCGCCGTTCGTATTGGGGTGCTCTGGAAGCCTTTTGGCACGCTGGTTCATTCCAAGGCTGGGGCGCCTTAATGCGGATCTCCCCGACCTGCGCCTGCACCTCTCCGCAGGAGAAGGCGACCTTGACCCGCGACGCCCCGGCCTGGACGCGCTGCTGATCTTCGCCGAGCCGCCATGGCCATCGGACATGCAGGTCTTCGAGCTTGCCAGCGAGCGCATCGGGCCGGTGATGAGTCCACGATTCGCGCGGTTCGACGAGCTGCGACACGCCCCGGTCCATGCGCTGTTGGGCGAGCCCTTGCTGCAGACCACCTCGCGGCTGCAAGCCTGGCCGGCATGGGCGACGCAAAACGGCATCGAGCCCGGCGAGCTGAGCTACGGACAGGATTTCGAGCATTTGTATTATTTACTGGAGGCGGCCGTTGCAGGCCTGGGTGTGGCGATCGCGCCGGAACCGTTGGTGGCTGACGACTTGAAAGCCGGACGCCTGGCTGCGCCATGGGGCTTCAGTGAAACCCCGGCGCAGCTGGCGTTATGGGTACCAAAGCGCGCCGCAGATGGACGCGCTCAGCACCTGGCTCGATGGCTCAAGCAGGAACTCGAGCGATCGGGGCAGGCTTGATCAGCCGCGCTTGCACAGCAGGTAAGCTGCCAGCAGGCCGATTGCGCCAACGGCGACGCCTGCGGTAGTCCAAGGGTGCTCTTGGGCGTAGTCACGGGTCGCAACGCTGGTTTCGCGAGTTTTGACTTTGACGTCTTCGTAGACATCGCTCAACAGGCTGCGCGAATGGCTAAGCGCGCTTTCAGCATTGGCTTTCAGGTTTTTCAGGGTCTTGCGCGACTCGTCGGAAGCGTCGGACTTCAAGCCTTCCAGCGACTTGAGCAGACTTTCGATCTCGGCTTCCATGCTTTGCAACGACGCTTTACGGGATGACGTGAATGCCATGATTTGACTCTCCTGCTGTGATGAGTGGCGTGTGTTGTTTCCGACTACAGGGTTTCGAGAAAGTGCAGTGCATGATGCGAAGTACCGTTTCTTCTGAACTTTTGGGCCGCATTTCGGCACAGAGGTAGTGAACACAATCACTGCGGCGCTGCCACCGCGCAACACCTTTCAGGAGAACTGCCATGTCTGATCATCACACCTACAAAATGCTGGAGCTGGTTGGGTCATCGACCGTGAGCACCGACGATGCGATCCAGAACGCTATTGCCCAGGCTGCCAAGTCCGTGAAACTCATGGAATGGTTCGAAGTGCTGGAGACCCGAGGTCACATCGAAGATGGCAAAGTCGGCCACTTTCAGGTGACCATCAAGGTTGGCTTCCGCATCGACAACAGCTGAGTCGCTGAACTTTTGAAGTGGCCGAGTGCCACAACCTTCGCTATACATACCGCGCAGTCGTGACTTTTGCGAAGGTTCATGACGCTGGTTCATGTAGTCAGGCCGCCCTATTGGAGCGGCCTTGTTGATCCGAAAATGCGCCTGACGAGGGGATGTACCGATGAAAAAAGTTCTGTTGGCCATAGGCTTGTTGAGCATTGCGGGCACTACGATGGCCGCTGGTAAATCGTGTGATGACGTGAAAGCCGATATCGACGCGAAGATCAAAGCCAAGGGCGTTTCTTCCTACACGCTGGAAGCTGTTGAAAAAGGCAGCTCGGCAGACGGCAAAGTCGTCGGCACCTGCGAAGGCGGCAGTAAGGAAATCGTTTACAAGCGCGGCTGATACCAACCGCTATAAACAAAAAAACCGACGCATCTGGCGTCGGTTTTTTTGTTTATAGCGGAACGGCTTCAGCGAAAGGCCGAGACTCAGCCCCTCGCCGCTTGCGCCAGGATCTCGTAAGAGCGCAGGCGATCGGCGTGTTCGTACATGTCACAGGTGAAGATCAGCTCATCTGCGTCGGTCTGCTCAAGCAGCACGTCCAGCTTCGCGCGAATCTTCTCCGGACCGCCGACGACCGCCAGCCCCAGGAAATCCATCACCGCATCACGTTCATGGGGCAGCCACAATCCATTCATGCTCTCCACGGGCGGTTTCTGCATCAGACTCTGCCCGCGCATCAGACTCAGGATGCGTTGGTACACCGACGTCACCAAGTATTCAGCTCGCTCGTCGGTCTCTGCAGCGGCCAACGGAACGCCGAGCATCACATAGGGCTTGTCGAGAACGGCAGACGGTTTGAAGTGGCTGCGGTAGACGCGAATCGCTTCGTGCATGAAACGCGGCGCGAAGTGCGACGCGAATGCATACGGCAGCCCTCGCTCACCGGCCAGTTGAGCACTGAACAGGCTCGAACCCAGCAACCAGATGGGCACATTGGTATTGGTGCCGGGCACAGCGAGAACGCGCTGATGGGGCTGACGTGGTCCGAGGTAGTTGACCAGTTCAGTCACGTCATCCGGGAAGTCATCGGCACTGCCTGAGCGCTCGCGACGCAGGGCGCGGGCGGTCATCTGATCGGAACCCGGCGCGCGGCCAAGGCCCAGATCGATACGCCCCGGGAACAAGCTTTCCAGCGTGCCGAACTGTTCGGCGATCACCAGCGGCGCATGGTTGGGCAGCATGATCCCGCCCGACCCGACTCGAATGGTCGACGTGCCGCCGGCCAGATAGGCCAGCAGAACAGAGGTTGCCGAACTGGCAATGCCATCCATGTTGTGGTGCTCGGCCACCCAGAAACGGTTGTAGCCCCATTTCTCGACGTGTTGCGCCAGGTCCAGCGCATTACGCAGCGATTCCGCCGGGCCTTTGTCTTCGCGGACGGGCACCAGATCGAGCGTCGAAATCTTCACATCAGCTAATCGTTTCATAGGCCGTTGTTGATCCTCTTGAGGCTTGAATCGGCGCATCCGTCGGGGACATCACGCGAGCAAACCGGCATTAAGACTAAATATTTGCGTTAAGCCATAGGATAAGGGCGGATTTCAGAGTTGCAATGGGTAAGGCGAAATTTCCTACTAATTTGGTCGGATTTAACGTTGCGCTCGTCCGCAAAAATGCACATGGGACATAAGCGTTGAACTAAGTCCCGCCTACACTCCTCAGAACTTTGGTCCGCGTGCGAGCGAAATCGCATTTTTTTCATGAGGAGACACCATGAGCATCGTCAAGAAAGCATCCGCCCACTGGGAAGGTGACCTGAAGTCGGGTATCGGCAGCATCTCTACTGAAACCGGCGTCCTGCGCGAAGCGCCGTACGGCTTCAAGGCCCGCTTCGAAGGCGGCAAGGGCACCAACCCGGAAGAACTGATTGGCGCGGCGCATGCCGGCTGCTTCTCAATGGCACTGTCGATGATCCTCGGTGGGGAAAATCTGACCGCTGAGAGCATCGATACCCACGCCGAAGTGACCCTTGATCAGGTGGAAGGTGGCTTTGAAATCAGCGCTGTGCACCTCATCCTCAAGGCTAAAGTGCCGGGCGCGACTCAAGAGCAATTCGAGAAACTGACCGGTATGGCAAAAGAAGGCTGCCCGGTGTCGAAACTGCTGAACGCCAAGATCACGCTCGATGCCACGCTGCTGAGCTGATTTCGCGTTACTGTTGCACTCGATGGCCCGCAATTGCGGGCCATCTTCGTTATGGACGCGCCAGAACCGGCGTGCGCCCCCACGGTCACATGCTAGACCGATGCGTATCGCACGGTGTCGAAGGAGTCGATCATGAAACGTATCGCCGCAATCCTGATTCTTGGTGCTCTGACCACCAGTGCCTTCGCTGCGCCCAAGCCGTGTGAAGAGCTCAAAGCTGAAATCGAAACGAAGATCCAGGCTCAGAGCGTCAGCTCATACACGTTGGAGATCGTGGCCAATAAAGATGTCACCGACCAGAGCATGGTCGTCGGTACTTGCGAAAACGAAACGAAAAAAATCATCTACCAGAATAACGGTCGCTAGTCCGGGCGTGAGCTGAGTATTTCGTAGGCTGTGTGTAAGCCATCTCGTGTGCGTGGCGAGGCCGAGGTAACGCGTCACGGAATACAGAAAATGTCCCCCTCCTCCGCGAGCACGTTGCGTTGCTCGTCCCGCAACTGTGCGTCGATGCTGTTGGTGATATTGCGCACGTCGAGACGATAGCGGTGGCCGGCTTCGAAGCGGTCGTAGTTGATCGTTACGTAGCAGGTTCGCTCGTTGTAGATGTCCATCGACAGGCCCATGGCGCCGGGCGCGTAGTCATAGTCGTAACGCACTTCGAGCGTGTGCTTGCCGGGCGTCACCTGAAAGAAGCGTCCGTCGTAGGTACGCACGCCGTCCAGCTTGTCGGCCATCAGGGTTTTGCCGGTGAAGGTGTGCAGGTCGACCCACGCCTGCTGGGGATCAACCGCAGGCAGCGGCCCCGCGCATCCGGCCAGAAGACTCAGGGCAACGAGGGACAGAGGCAAGCGCATGATGAACTCCGCAGCAGGACAAATGGCGATGATGGTTGCGTCAGAGGCAGGCTGTCCGGCATAACGCTGATGTTTGCACTTCATGAATATCGACGTTAAGGCTGCTGCATGATTCGATCGAAAAAGGCCTGGCTGCATCGCGGCCTGCCGGTGCTGGCGACTTTACTCCTCGGCGGCTGCTCCAGTCTTTCCTATTACTCGCAACTGGCCAGCGGCCAACTGTCCCTATTGCAGGCGCGCGAGCCGGTTGCCGACGTCATCGCTGACCCGAATCGCGACCCCACGCTGCGCGATCATCTGCGCACATCTCAGCAGGCTCGTGCGTTTGCGACCGAGCATCTGCATCTGCCTGATAACCGCAGCTATCGCCTTTACGCCGATATCCATAGCCCGTATGTCGTCTGGAACGTATTCGCGACCGGCGAATTTTCCCTTGATCCTGTCACCCATTGCTTCCCCATCGCCGGGTGCGTGGCCTATCGCGGCTACTACACCCAAGGCGCCGCGCGAGGGGATGCGGCTGTTCAGAAGCTTGAGGGCAAAGACGTGTATGTCAGCGGCGTCGAGGCGTATTCAACCCTCGGCTGGTTCGATGACCCGATCATCAGCTCGATGATGAATTGGGGCGATGAACGACTGGCCACGCTGATCTTTCATGAGTTGGCGCACCAGCGGTTTTACGTGAAGGACGACAGCGAATTCAACGAGTCCTACGCCAGTTTCGTGGAGCAGGAAGGCACACGTCAGTGGCGCGCGGCGCGGGGATTGCCTGCGGACGGCGGGTCTTCGGAGGCGCGGCGACGCGATCAACTCACCCAGTTGGCGCTCGACACCCGGGATCGGCTGAAGGCGCTGTACGCCGAGCCGCTGAGTCCGCAGGTGATGCGCGAACGCAAGGCCGCCGAGTTCGAGCGTCTGCGCAGGGAGTATCGGCAGCTGCGCGACAGTCAGTGGGGCGGCGACAAGCGCTTTGACGGCTGGGTGTATGCACCGATGAACAACGCACGGCTGCTGCCCATTGGTTTGTATGATCAATGGGTGCCGGCGTTTGAAGCATTGTTCAAGCAGGTAAAGGGCGATTGGCCCGCATTTTATTCGGCGGTGGAAAAGCTGGGCGGACTGCCCAAGGATGAACGAAAAGCGGCGCTGGAGCGGCTGGCCCAAAAAGCCTAAGCGGCATGATCGTTCCCCCGCTCCGCGTAGGAATGCCGCCCCGGACGCTCTGCGTCCAGCCGTGAGGTGACGCGGAGCGTCCCGGGATTCATTACCGCGCAGAGCGTCGGAAGGATCATCGCTTGCCTGATTGAGTGCTCTCAGCTTTTGAGAAACGCCTGATGCAGTGCGCTCACCGAATCAAAATGATAGGTCGGCGCCTCGGTCTCCAGCTCTTCGCGACTGCCAAACCCGTAACCCACCGCTGCCACGTCCAACCCGTTGCGCCTGCCGCCGATCAAATCGTGTTTGCGGTCGCCGATCATCAGCGTCTGTTTCGGATCGAGCTGCTCTTCATCCAGCAAATGCCGAATCAGCTCAACCTTGTCAGTGCGGGTACCGTCCAGCTCGCTGCCGTAGATCAGCTTGAAATGGCGCGCGAAATCGAAATGCCGGGCGATTTCATGGGCGAACACCCAGGGTTTTGATGTCGCGATGAACAGCGTGCGGCCCTGATCCGAGAGCATGTTCAGCAGTTCGAAAATGCCGTCGAACACCAGATTTTCGTATAGGCCCGTCACCTTGAAACGCTCGCGGTAAAAGCCCACAGCCTCCCAGGCCTTCGCTTCGTCGAAGTCGTAGGCGCGCATGAATTGCTGCAACAGCGGCGGGCCGATGAAGTGATCGAGCCGGGTGATGTCGGGTTCGTCGATGCCCAGCTTGCTCAAGGCAAACTGGATGGACCGGGTGATGCCTTCGCGCGGATCGGTCAGGGTGCCGTCCAGGTCGAACAGAATATTCTGGTAGTGCATGGGTGCTCTCAGCAGGGTTTGTCGAAGCCTTCGGCCAGGTGCTGGTCTTTCAGCTTCACGTAATTGGTCGCGCTGTAGGGGAAGAAGGCGATCTCTTTTTCGGTCAGCGGGCGCATCTGCTTCACCGGACGTCCGACATAGAGAAACCCGCTCTCGAGGCGTTTGCCGGGCGGCACCAGACTGCCCGCGCCGATGATGACCTCGTCCTCCACCACCGCGCCATCCATGATCGTGGTGCCCATGCCGATCAGGATGCGATTGCCGACGGTGCAGCCGTGCAGCATGACTTTATGGCCGATGGTCACTTCGTCGCCGATCAACAGCGGAAAACCGGCCGGGTTGAACGGCCCGGCGTGGGTGATGTGCAACACACTGCCGTCCTGCACGCTGGTGCGCGCGCCGATGCGGATGCGGTGCATGTCCCCACGGATGACGGTCAACGGCCAGACCGAGCTGTCGGCGCCGATTTCGACATCGCCGATCACAACCGCCGAATGGTCGACAAACGCCCGCTCGCCAAGGGCCGGGGTGTGGTTCTGGAACGTGCGAATGGCCACGATAGGCTCCTTCTCTGGCGCCGATAGCTGCGGTCGGCGCCGATTGTAATTAAGATGCGTGGGTGTTTCTTTTAGCCAAGGTGCCAAACCGTGAGCGCGAACAACCCTCTGTTGCAATCCTACGACCTGCCACCTTTCTCGGCGATTCGCGCCGAGCATGTAAAACCTGCCATCGAACAGATTCTCGCCGACAACCGCGCTGCGATTGCCGACATCCTCACCAAGCAAGGTTCGCAGCCTACATGGGCTGGCCTGGTGCTGGCGATGGACGAAATCAACGATCGCCTGGGCGCCGCCTGGAGTCCGGTCAGCCACCTGAACGCCGTGTGCAACAGCCCGGAACTGCGCGAGGCCTACGAGTCTTGCCTGCCGGCACTGAGCGCCTATTCGACCGAAATGGGCCAGAACCGCGCGCTGTTCCAGGCCTTCGAAGCCCTGGCCAACAGCCCGGAAGCGGCGAATTTCGACGTCGCCCAGAAGACCATTCTTGAACAATCGCTGCGCGATTTCCGCCTGTCGGGCATCGACCTGCCGCCAGAACAGCAAAAACGCTACGCCGAGGTGCAGAGCAAGCTGTCCGAGCTGGGCAGCCAGTTCTCTAACCAACTACTCGACGCGACCCAAGCCTGGAGCAAGCACGTCACTGACGAATCCGCCCTCGCCGGCCTGACCGATTCGGCCAAGGCGCAAATGGCCGCTGCTGCCCAGGCGAAAGAGCTGGACGGCTACCTGATCACGCTCGAGTTCCCGAGCTACTACGCCGTCATGACCTACGCCGAAGACCGCGCGCTGCGCGAAGAAGTCTACGCCGCGTACTGCACCCGCGCGTCTGACCAGGGCCCGAACGCCGCCAAAAACGACAATGGCCCGATCATGGAGCAGATTCTCGATCTGCGTCAGGAACTGGCCAAGCTACTGGGTTTTGCCAGCTTCTCCGAGCTGAGCCTGGCCACCAAAATGGCCGAGTCCAGCGACCAGGTCCTCAGCTTCCTGCGTGATCTGGCCAAGCGCAGCAAGCCGTTTGCTGTTCAGGATCTGCAGCAGCTGAAAGCCTATGCCGCCGAACAAGGCTGCCCGGACCTGCAAAGCTGGGACAGCGGTTTCTACGGCGAGAAGCTGCGCGAACAGCGCTACAGCGTTTCCCAGGAAGCCCTGCGCGCCTACTTCCCGGTCGACAAAGTGCTGACCGGCCTGTTCGCGATCGTACAAAAACTGTACGGCATCGAAATCGCCGAGCAGAAGGGCTTCGACACCTGGCACCCGGACGTCCGCCTGTTCGAAATCAAGGAAAACGGCCAGCACGTCGGGCGCTTCTTCTTTGATCTCTACGCCCGCGCCAACAAGCGTGGTGGTGCGTGGATGGACGGCGCCCGCGACCGTCGTCGCACCGCTGAAGGCACACTGCAAAGCCCGGTGGCCAATCTGGTCTGTAACTTCACCCCGGCGGTCAGCGGCAAGCCGGCGCTGCTCACCCACGATGAGGTCACCACCCTGTTCCACGAATTCGGCCACGGCCTGCACCACCTGCTGACCCGGGTCGAACACGCAGGCGCGTCGGGCATCAACGGCGTGGCATGGGATGCGGTCGAGCTGCCGAGCCAGTTCATGGAAAACTGGTGCTGGGAGCCGGAAGGCCTGGCGCTGATCTCCGGCCATTACGAAACCGGCGAGCCGCTGCCTCAGGACCTGCTGGAGAAAATGCTCGCCGCGAAGAATTTCCAGTCCGGCCTGATGATGGTCCGCCAACTGGAATTCTCGCTGTTCGACTTCGAACTGCACGCCACCCATGGCGACGGCCGCACCACGTTGCAAGTGCTCGAAGGCGTGCGTGACGAGGTGTCGGTGATGCGTCCGCCTGCGTACAACCGCTTCCCGAACAGCTTTGCCCACATCTTTGCCGGCGGTTACGCGGCGGGCTACTACAGCTACAAATGGGCCGAAGTGCTGTCTGCCGATGCGTTCTCGAAGTTCGAGGAAGAAGGCGTGTTCAACGAGCAGACCGGCCGGGCGTTCCGTGAGGCCATCCTGGCGCGGGGCGGGTCACAGGCGCCGATGGTACTGTTCGTCGACTTCCGCGGACGCGAGCCTTCGATTGACGCACTCTTGCGCCATTCGGGCTTGAGTGAGGAAGCGGCAGCATGACCGAGACACCGCGGGTGATTACCAAGAAGCGCTTCATCGCCGGGGCGGTCTGCCCGGCGTGCAGCGAGCCTGACAAGTTGATGATGTGGAACGAAGACGACGTGCCGCACCGTGAGTGCGTGCACTGTGGTTATTCCGACACCCTCAATGCGCAGGGGCAATCGATCCCGACAGAACTCGGCACACGGGTGAACAAGCCTGTGGTGAAGCCGGCCGATCCGAAGGTGCAGGGCGTGCAGTTCTTCCCGAATCCGAAGTTGAAGAAGCCGGTTGATCCAAGCTGACATCGCTGCATTTCAGTGGGACCGGCTTTAGCCGGGAAGGGGCCAGCGCAAACACTTCAATTTTGCGGAGTGCCGTCTGACGTCTTCCCGGCTAAAGCTGGTCCCACAATGTGGGCAGCATCCGCTTTCACAGCCGCCACAAAATCGTCTCGACCCCCACCACATCGGTTTTCTCAAACCAGCCTTTGACCGAGCAGAGCGCAAACACGCTGGTGCTGCATGCACCCGTGTCCATCGCCGACTTCAGCGCCGCCACATCGACATTGTTGATGTAGGCGATCCCGCGCTTGAGGCTGTCTTCGTCGCCGTAACCGCCGTGCTCCATCTCATCCAGGGCTGCCTGCTTGCTCCAGCCCTGGGCGACGATGCGGTACATCGCTGCCACCAGACCGGTGCGGTCCAGGCCGTGCTTACAGTGAATCAACACCGGACCGTTCTGCTGCGCGGTCTGAATGGCGCGCAGGCTTTCGATCACGTCCGCGTCGTCGATGTGGACCACCTGCAACGGAATCTGCACTTGCACAACGGAGGGGTCGGACAGCCATTTGCTGTCACTTTCCTTGAGGAAGTTGATCACCGTGTGAACGCCAAGCCGCTGCAGAAGCGGTTGTGCTGCAGCGTCCGGCTGGCGACTGCGGTAAAGCGTCGGCGTGATCTGGTAAAGGTTGTAGTGCGGGTCGACGAGTTGCGCCCACTGCGCCGGGCGTGACGATTGCGCCGGTGAAACATCCTCGGCTTGAGCGAGAGAGGCAGATGACACGACCAGCAGCAGGAGGAGTTGAGCAGCGAGCGGGCGAAGGCGCATGGAAGACGTACCGTGGAAACCAGCCATTTATCGATGGCGCAAGTTTTCGCTCCCCAGGGTCAAGGCGCTGTGAGGCGCGTGTCAAAAGTTGGTGAAAGCCATTGATCGGCGCCGAGGTGTTTTTCTGGATCCGCGCGTGAAGGGCATGAGCGTTTCGCGATACTGTATGCATAACCAGTTATCAAGGAGCCGTCATGTCCATTCAGTTGCCCCCACGCGGGCGCGGCACCGCGACCAACCCGCATAACCGCTTTGCGCCCAACCGATCAGTCGCCGAAGACGACGGCTGGTATCAGGAAGTGCCGCTGACCCAGGGCACCACCGTCACGCTGGAAACCGCCAAGAGCATCATCGCGCGCAACTCGTCGCCCGACATCCCCTTCGACCGCTCCATCAATCCGTACCGGGGGTGCGAGCACGGTTGTATTTATTGCTACGCCCGGCCGAGCCACGCGTATTGGGACATGTCGCCGGGGCTGGATTTCGAGACCAAGCTAATCGCCAAAACCAATGCTGCTGCCCTGCTGGAGCAGCAGCTGTCCAAGCCTGGCTACACCGTTGCGCCGATCACCCTGGGCGCGAACACCGATCCGTATCAGCCCATCGAGCGCGGATACACATTGAGCCGGGCGACGCTGGAAGTACTGCTGCGCTACCGCCATCCGGTGACGATCATCACCAAAGGCTCGCTGATCCTTCGGGATCTGGACCTGCTGGCCGAGCTGGCGAAGCTGCGGCTGGTGTCGGTGTTCATCAGCCTCACGACGCTGGACGACGAGCTCAAGCGCATCCTTGAGCCCCGTGCTGCCGCGCCCAAAGGCAGGCTGCGGGCGATCAAGGTTCTGCGTGATGCCGGTGTGCCGGTGGGCGTTTTGCTGGCGCCGATGATTCCAATGATCAATGACATGGAGCTGGAGAAGCTGATGGCCGAGGCCAAGGCCGCCGGCGCCTTGAGTGCGAGCTACGTGATGCTGCGCCTGCCGCTGGAGGTCGCCCCGTTGTTCGAAGAGTGGCTCCAGGCGCATTATCCGCAAAGGGCCGAGCACGTGATGAGCCTGGTTCGTCAGAGCCGTGGCGGCGAAGTGTACGACAGCCGCTTTGGCTCGCGAATGCGTGGCGAGGGAGTCTTCGCCGAACTGCTGGCACAGCGTTACAGCCTCGCCGTCAAGAAGCATGGCTTGAACCGGCGGGAAAGTTTTCAGCTGGACTGCACCGCGTTTTGCCCACCCGGCGGTCAGATGTCGCTGCTGTGACTCGGCTGACGTCTTAACAGCGTGATTCCATGGCCCGCGCTTGCGGTTTAGATTTTCTAACGCAAGACCCGTGATCTAGAGCCACGCATTCAGTTTCAATTAAGTTTGCGTCGTTAAGGTGAGTCGGAAGTGACCGATTGGTCTTGTAGGAAAATTAACGCAAGAAGACCAGAAAAAAGTGGGTCATCCACAGGATTCGCCGGAAAATCCACTTAAATCCGTCAGAGAGGATGAAACATGAGTGACCAGGATAAGCAGCCTCAGGCTGCAACGACAGGCGTAACGCCTCAGGTGGAAACCGCCGAAATGGCGCTGAAGCAGATCGTTGATGGCTTCAAGCATTTCCGCCATGACGTCTTCCCTCAGCAGGAAGAACTGTTCAAGAAACTCGCCACCGCTCAACATCCCCGGGCCATGTTCATCACCTGCGCCGACTCGCGCATCGTCCCGGAACTCATCACGCAAAGTTCGCCGGGCGACCTGTTCGTCACCCGTAACGTGGGTAACGTCGTCCCGCCTTATGGCCCCATGAATGGCGGCGTTTCGACGGCCATTGAATATGCCGTCCTGGCCCTTGGCGTGCAGCACATCATCGTCTGCGGCCACTCCGATTGCGGGGCCATGCGCGCCGTTCTCAACCCCGACACCCTGGAAAAGATGCCGACGGTCAAAGCCTGGCTGCGTCACGCCGAGGTCGCCAAGACCGTTGTGCAGGACAACTGCAACTGCACCAGCGAACACGAAACCATGCACGTGCTCACCGAAGAAAACGTTATCGCGCAGCTGCAACATCTGCGCACGCACCCCTCCGTGGCTTCCAAGCTGGCCAGCGGTCAGCTGTTCATCCACGGCTGGGTTTACGACATCGAGACCAGCGAAATCCGCGCCTACGATGCCGAGCAGGACTGCTTTCTGCCGTTGGATGGCGACCACCCGGTGCCGATGGCGTCGATCCCCCGCGGTCGATATTGATCGCCGGCTGACCCGCTGCGCCTGAGTGCAGCGGCGTCGGCCCTGACGCATCCATCCTCATACAAGCTCGTAGCGGCCGCGTTCAGCGCGTGTCGCCCGGCGTTGTCACGTCTGAATTCCGGAGAGTCGTCATGGCTACTACTGATCTGAAAGCGTTGTTACCACGGGAGCTGCTGGCTTCCGTGGTGGTTTTTCTGGTGGCCCTGCCGCTGTGCATGGGCATCGCCATTGCGTCCGGCATGCCGCCGTCCAAAGGTTTGATCACCGGCATCATCGGCGGTCTGGTGGTGGGCTGGCTGGCAGGTTCGCCGCTTCAGGTCAGCGGCCCGGCGGCAGGTCTGGCGGTGCTGGTGTTCGAGCTGGTCCGTGAACACGGCATGGCCATGCTCGGGCCGATTTTGCTGCTCGCCGGTGCGCTGCAGTTGCTGGCCGGTCGCTTGAAGCTCGGCTGCTGGTTTCGCGTCACGGCACCGGCGGTGGTGTACGGCATGCTGGCGGGCATCGGCGTACTGATCGTGCTTTCCCAGGTCCACGTCATGTTCGACAGCGGGCCCAAGCCTTCCGGGCTGGACAATCTGGTGGCGTTTCCGCAGACCGTTATCGGTGCGATGGGGATGGGCAGTGCCATGCAGGCCGGTCTTCTCGGCCTGGGCACCATCGCCATCATGTGGCTGTGGGAAAAGCGTCGGCCCCATGCACTGCGGTTCGTGCCAGGCGCCCTGTTAGGCGTCGGTATTGCGACGGTGGTGAGTCTGGTGATGAGCTTGCAGGTCAAGCGCGTCGAGGTCCCGGCCAACCTTGCTGAAGCCATCGACTGGCTGCGCCCTGCAGACCTGCTGAACCTGGCCGATCCTGCCATTCTGATTGCCGCCATTGCCGTGGCCTTCATTGCCAGCGCTGAAACCCTGTTGTCGGCAGCGGCAGTGGATCGCATGCACGACGGCCAGCGTTCGGACTTCGACAAAGAGCTCAGCGCCCAAGGCGTGGGCAACATGCTCTGCGGTCTGGTCGGCGCGTTGCCGATGACCGGCGTGATCGTGCGCAGTTCGGCCAACGTGCAGGCGGGTGCGAAGACGCGTCTGTCGGCGATGTTCCACGGTCTGTGGCTGCTGGCGTTCGTGCTGCTGCTGTCCAGCGTGTTGCAGAGCATTCCTGTGGCGAGCCTGGCCGGCGTGCTGGTCTACACCGGCGTGAAGCTGGTGAATGTTCAGGCGCTCAAGGGGCTGGGGCGTTATGGCCGCATGCCAATGTTCATCTATGGCGCGACTGCCAGTGCGATTGTCCTGACTGACCTGCTGACGGGCGTGTTGATCGGCTTTGGCTTGACCCTGGTGAAGCTGGCGCTGAATGCATCGCGCTTGAAGATCAATCTAGTCGACCTGCCGGCCGAGGGCGAAATGGAGCTGCGCCTCAATGGTTCTGCCACGTTCCTCAAGGTGCCGGCGCTGACGCAGACGCTGGAAACCGTGCCGCCTGGCACCACGCTGCATGTGCCGCTGGGCAACCTGAGGTATATCGACCATTCCTGCCTGGAGCTGCTGGAGGAGTGGGGTCGGGCCAATGCCGCCCAGGGCTCGCGTTTGCTGTTGGAGCAACGGCTGCTCAAGCGTCGCGTCGAAGGGCGGATCCGCACGTCGATCGGAGGGGCAGCGCTGCACTGAAGCGGGTAAAGGGAGTGCGGGATCAGTCTTTCCCGCGCTCCAGTTCCAGCCCTACGCCCAACTGACGTGACAGGCTGGGCCAGCGTTTCCACGCCGCATCGGTGTCCGGGCTGGCGAGGCGCTCGCGGTAGGCTTCCACCGATTCCAGCGAAAAGCTGTCGTCATTGAGCATTTCGTCGATGGCGTGATGCACCACTTCGTCCAGCTGATTGGCAAACGATTCGCCGATCAGTTGGTGGGCGATGACGCTCGCCACCGTGGTGTTCATCGGGATCAGCGGCTGACCGAAATGCTTGATGTACAGATCATTCACTTCTTCCACCAGCCGGTGGGCCAGATAGGCTTCGTCCAGCAGACCGTCCAGCCCTTCGTGGCCCGCCATGATGGCGGGAGGCGCGCTGAAGAATTGCTCGGCGATTTTCAGGACCGGCTTGATCTGGCTTTCAATGCCCGCCTGCAACGCCACGTCATGGGCGGCGTCCAGCAAGTCCGGCACCTGACCGATGTAGGCAATGACGAAACGCGTCAGCACGCCTCGCGCGTCTACGTCAGGCAGGTGAATGGAGGGGTGCAGATGAGGAAGTTGCGACTCCAACTGGCGCGCTAGCTGACCGGATTGGTTTTCGTGTTCCTGAGCTCGGGTGATCTGCTCGCGCAATGCGGCGGTGTTCATGGATGCTCCATAGGCAGTGAAACCAGACGGTCATTATAGGGAAGTCCATACCTTAGCTTGCCCACAAATGGCGCTAAGACGTAATTGTCATAACAGTTTCATGGTTATGTGCATAATCGCGCGACCGTGGATCACTCATTGTGCTGAACTCATGACCCGAACCCAGAAAACCGTTTTCATCCTGGCGGCCATCGTGGCGCTGGTGCTTGGCCTGACCGTCTACCGTGTGCTGTCCGGGCCAGATCAGGGCGACCAGACCGCGCTCGTCAACGCGGGCATTATCCTTCTCCCGCAGAGCCGCACTGTGCCGGATCTCTCGTTCACCGATCAGGACGCCCAGCCCCTTTCACTGAGCCAATTGAAGGGCAAATGGACGGTGCTGTTCTTCGGTTACACCTTCTGCCCGGACATCTGCCCGACCACCCTCGCCCAGCTGCGTCAGATCAAAAGCGAGCTGCCCAGTGAGGCCGTCGACAAACTGCGCATCGTGCTGGTCAGCGTCGATCCTGATCGCGACACCCCGCAACAGCTCAAGCAATACCTGGGTTATTTCGACAAGCAGTTCGTCGGTCTGCGGGCGCCGGTCGATACGCTGCAGAAGCTGGCGAATGCCGTGAGCATCCCGTACATTCCGGCGGACACCAGCAAGCCGGGCTATACAGTCGACCACAGCGGCAACCTCGCCCTCCTGGGCCCCGACGGTACCCAACGCGGTTTCATCCGCGCGCCGCTGAACAGCCAGAAGCTGGTGGCGCAGTTGCCGGGGCTGGTTGAGAAAAAGTAAGGACTGATGATCTCGGCGTTGCGCCGAGATCATTGGTGTGTGGCGATCAGAACGCCGGAACCACGGCGCCTTTGTACTTATCAACGATGAATGCCTTGGTTTCCGGGCTGTGCAGCGCGGCGACCAGTTTCTGGATGGCCGGGGCATCCTTGTTGTCTTCGCGGGTCACGAGGATGTTCGCGTATGGCGACTCCGCCCCTTCGATGATCAGCGCATCCTTGGTCGGATCAAGCTTGGCGGTCAGGGCGTAGTTGGTGTTGATCAGCGCCAGATCCACCTGCGTCAGTACCCGGGGCAGGGTCGCTGCTTCCAGCTCGCGGAATTTCAGGTTTTTGGGGTTCTGCTGCACGTCGCTCGGCTTGGCGGTGATGCTGGTCGGATCCTTCAGGGTAATCAGACCGGCCTTGACCAGCAGCAACAGCGCGCGGCCCTCGTTGGTGGCGTCATTAGGAATGGCCACGTTGGCGCCATCCGGCAGCTCCGCCAGGCTCTTGAGCGTGGACGAGTACGCGCCAAAAGGTTCGATGTGAACCTTGGCCACGCTCACCAGATGGGTGCCCTTGCCCTTGTTGAACTCATCCAGATACGGCTGGTGCTGGAAGAAGTTGGCGTCCATGCGGTTCTGGTCGACCTGCACATTCGGCTGAACGTAATCGCCGAACACCTTCACGTTCAGCGTCACACCTTCCTTCGCCAGCATCGGCTTCACGAACTCGAGAATCTCGGCGTGTGGCACGGCGGAGGCCGCGACGGTCAGGGTCTCATCAGCATGGGCGGACAGGGCCGCCACGGCCGCGAATACAGCCAACAACTTCTTCATTTCTACTACTCCTGAAACGCACGCGCAGTGGCGTGCATCAGCCGGTCAGTGACCGGCGAATTCGGTTAACGGTGTGAAAAATGCGCGACCAGTCTGTCGCCAACGGTTTGCAGGATCTGCACCAGCACCAGCAGCAATACGACCGTCACAAACATCACATCGTTCTGGAAGCGTTGGTAACCGTAGCGAATCGCCAGATCGCCTAATCCACCGGCGCCGACCGCACCGGCCATGGCCGTGAACGACACCAGCGCAATCGCGGTCACGGTGATCGCCGCCAGGATGCCCGGGCGTGCTTCAGGCAACAGCGCCTTGATCACGATTTGCCGGGTCGTCGCGCCCATCGCCTGAGTGGCTTCGATGATCCCGCGATCCACTTCCCGCAGGGCGGTTTCCACCAGGCGCGCGAAGAACGGCGTGGCGCCTGCGATCAATGGCGGCAGCGTGCCGAGAATGCCCAGCGAGGTGCCGGTGATGATTTCCGTCAGGGGCATCATCACGATCAGCAGAATGATGAACGGCAGCGCTCGCAGCATGTTCACGATCAAGCCGACGGTGGTGTAGACCGGCTTGTTCTCAAGCAACTGACGCGGCGAGGTCAGGAACATCAGCACGCCCAGGGGCAGGCCCAGCAGGACGGTAAAGGCCAGTGAGACACCAAGCATGATCAGGGTGTCGCCGGTCGCCAGCCAGATTTCGTACCAGTCGACGTTGGAAAACAGGTTGAGAAAAGTGTCCATCAGCGCAGGACCTCCATATGAACGTCGGCTGCGGTGAAGCGGGCGAACGCGGCGTCCATGTCACCACCGGTGATGGCCAGCGTCAGTTGCCCGTAAGGCGTGTCTTTGATGCGGTCGATACGGCCGGCCAGAATGCTGTAGTCCACACCGGTTTCCCGCGCGACCGTTCCCAGCAATGGCGCGTAGGTCGCTTCGCCCTGAAACGTCAGGCGCACGATACGGCCCTGAACATGGGCGAAATCGCTGTTCAGCTGGTTTTCGTCGACCTCTTCGTCTTCCTGCACAAAGCGGCGAGTCGTCGGGTGCTTGGGGTGCAGAAACACATCGGCCACAGCGCCCTGTTCGACGATCACGCCCGCATCCATGACCGCCACCTGATCGCAGACGCGACGGATCACGTCCATTTCGTGGGTGATCAACACGATGGTCAGGTTAAGTTCGCGATTGATCTCGGCCAGCAGCTGCAACACCGACGCGGTGGTTTGCGGGTCGAGGGCGCTGGTGGCCTCGTCGCACAGCAGAATCTTCGGCTTGGTCGCCAGCGCGCGGGCGATGCCGACCCGCTGCTTCTGACCGCCGGACAATTGCGCCGGGTATTTTCTGGCGTGATCGGAAAGCCCCACGCGGGCGAGCAATTCGGCCACACGCTGATCGATCTGCGCGCGGGACATGTCTCCGGCCAGCGTCAGCGGCATGGCGACGTTGTCGGCCACTGTCTTGGACGACAGCAGATTGAAGTGCTGGAAGATCATGCCGACCTGGCGGCGGAAGCCGCGCAGACCGTCGGCGTCCAGTGCGGTGACATCGACGTCATCGACGAGAATCTTGCCGCCGCTCGGTGCTTCAAGGCGGTTGATCAGGCGCAGCATCGTGCTCTTGCCGGCGCCGGAGTGGCCAATCAGACCAAACACCTGGCCGTTTTCGATGCGCAGGCTGGTGGGGTGCAGCGCGGGAATTTCCCGGTCGGCAACCCGATAGGTTTTGTGGACGTTTTGGAACTCGATCACGGAGCGAACCTTGTGGGGCGCGTTGAAAAATCAGCGTGGAGACTCAGGCCTTCATCACGCTGCTGAGCGATGCCATTTCGGCTTCGGCTGGGTAAACCGGGCGCGCATTTTAGCCTGTCGAATCCAGGTTGGGCCCAGCCTTCTTAGCATTTATTTTCGCACTGGACCTGCCGAACGGTCATATGGATGGCCGACTGTCAGTCCGGCGATGGAAATCGAAGAATCGGAAAAACAAACGGAACGGCTGTTTTCATCGTCAGTCACTTACTTAGCGCCTGAATATTGCCTGACTTCGTGTCAGGCATTTCCGCCTACGAGCTCCTGCTGCCTCCACACCATGGAATGCCGAACGAGGAGCCGTCTGAACCGAGGAGTTTTGTCTGATGAGTAAGAACACCAATCCACCTGTTAGCCCCAAAGCCAACAGCGAACTGGCTGGCACTGACACGCTGGACCGTGGCAATACCAACGCCAAGGTTGAAAGCCTTGAAACGTTCCGCTCCGACGCTACCGGCGAGGCTTTGCGCACCAATCAGGGCGTTAAGATCTCCGACAACCAGAACACGCTGAAAGTCGGATCGCGCGGCCCATCGCTGCTCGAAGACTTCATCATGCGCGAGAAGATCACCCACTTTGACCATGAACGCATCCCGGAGCGCATCGTCCACGCGCGCGGCACCGCGGCCCACGGTTACTTCCAGACCTACGAGAACCATTCGGCGCTGTCAAAAGCTGAATTCCTGCGCGACCCGGGCAAGAAAACCCCGGTCTTCACGCGCTTTTCCACGGTCCAGGGCCCACGTGGCTCCGGCGATACCGTCCGTGACGTACGCGGTTTTGCGGTCAAGTTCTATACCGGCGAAGGCAACTACGACTTGGTCGGCAACAACATGCCGGTGTTCTTCATTCAGGATGCGATCAAGTTTCCCGATTTCGTGCACGCGGTGAAGCCAGAGCCTCACAACGAAATCCCTACCGGCGGCTCGGCCCACGACACCTTCTGGGACTTCGTTTCCCTGGTGCCGGAATCCGCGCACATGGTGCTGTGGACCATGTCCGACCGTGCGATCCCGAAAAGCCTGCGTTCGATGCAAGGCTTCGGCATTCACACGTTCCGCATGATCAACACCGAAGGCAAATCCACATTCGTCAAATTCCACTGGAAGCCCAAGTACGGTACTTGCTCTCTGGTGTGGGACGAAGCGCAGAAGCTGGCGGGCAAGGACACTGACTTCCATCGCCGCGACCTGTGGGAGTCCATCGAGATGGGCGACTACCCGGAATGGGAACTGGGCGTTCAGATCATCGCAGAAGAAGACGAGCACAAGTTCGACTTCGACATTCTGGACCCGACCAAAATCATCCCGGAAGAGCTGGTGCCGGTGACGCCGCTGGGCAAGATGGTGCTCAACCGCAACCCGGACAACTACTTCGCTGAGACCGAGCAGGTTGCTTTCTGCCCAGGTCATGTCGTGCCGGGTATCGACTTCTCCAACGATCCACTGCTGCAGGGTCGTCTTTTTTCCTACACCGACACGCAGATCAGCCGACTCGGTGGGCCGAACTTCCACGAGATTCCGATCAACCGTCCAGTCTCGCCGAACCACAACAACCAGCGTGATGCTCAACACCGCACCACTATCGACAAGGGTCGTGCTTCCTACGAACCCAACTCGATCGACGGCGGCTGGCCGAAAGAAACCCCTGCAGGTCCGCAGGATGGCGGCTTCGAGACGTATCCAGAACGCATCGAAGCGCACAAAGTGCGTGAACGCAGCCCGTCGTTTGGCGATCACTTCTCCCAAGCCACGCTGTTCTTCAACAGCATGAGCGAGCACGAGAAAGAGCACATCATCGCGGCATACAGCTTCGAGCTGGGCAAGGTTGAACGTGAGCACATCCGCGCACGTCAGGTGAACGAGATTCTCGCGAACATCGACCTCACCTTGGCTAAACGTGTGGCTGAAAACCTTGGTTTACCGGCCCCGAAAGCAGCGACTGTCAAAGCGCAAAGCAACGGCAAGTTGACCGTCGACAAGTCTCCACTGCTGAGCCAAGCGAACCTGCTGCCTGCTGACATTGCTTCGCGCAAAGTAGCTATCCTGGTTGCAAACGGTGTCGACGACAAAGCGGTAGCGGCGATGAAAGCGGCGGTGGAAGCCGAAGGCGCACACGCCAAGGTGCTGGGCCCTACCTCCGCGCCTGTTAAAACTGCGAGTGGTGCGTCCCTGGCCGTTGATGCTTCGATGGAAGGTTTGCCATCGGTCGCGTTCGACGCCGTGTTCATCCCGGGCGGCGACGCTTCGATCAAAGCCCTGAGCGGCGACGGCGTAGCACTGCATTACGTGCTTGAGGCGTACAAGCACCTCAAAGCCATTGCTTACGCGGGTGATGCACAGAAACTGATCGACCTGCTGCGTCTGGAAGTCGATGCGGGCTTGCTGGCAGTCTCGGACAGCGCCTCGTTCAAGGCGTTCTTCGATGCGATTCAGCAGCACCGCGTCTGGGCTCGTGAGCCGAAAGCGAAGGCTATTCCTGCGTAATTTGCGGGGCTAGCAGTAACAAAAAAGGCGTTGCCCGCGAGGGCAACGCCTTTTCTTTTGATCAAAAATCGATCAGAGCTGAGCGGGTTTCAAGACGATCTTCGCAGACTCGGTGCGCTCGATTTCGCGCTGCATCTGCAACTCGAAATCCGGGTTGATCTTCGTTGTGCGTTTTAGCGCGTGCTCCTGGGGTATTGCTCGCTTAACTCGAAGAGGGTTTTCCCTTTGATTCCTCAGGCAAGCTATCGCTGCTGAAACTCGAAGTGTTCCGCCATTATAGTTATGGCAGTTCTAGTGTTTTTACCCATAAAACCTAGCACTTCGATGAACCATGATAATGACTCCCCTAAACTACCAACTTTGCCTTCATCAATTGATAGTAAGCAGATTGCCAGTCTGGCCATTAATACTTGGGGATCCCTTAGCTCCCTACTTTCTCCTCGAGAGTCGATCAAGCTCCACCACGCGGCGGCTTCAGCTCTACACTGCTCGCTTGTACACGTTCCAGCGATATAACCTTCAACAAAGTGCACTGGGTCTCTTTCCCATCCTGCATACTCGATTTCTAACGCATTCAGGACTTTAATCATGTAAGAAACGTAGTGCCTTTGTGCCGCCAAATTATCTTTGGGCCAAATAATAGAATTAATTGATAGGCTCATTCACCAACTCCGAAATAACCCAAAAAGGCGCGGCAGGAACCACACGCTTTTTTGGGCGTTTTGTGTCCATTTCCAGACCCTCTAATGTTCACTGGTCGACTATTTGCCAGATTAAAGGCGGCCGTCCCCTTTACACTCATGTGTTACTGATACTGGGCTTGAATCAGTCCCAGGCCGGGATCAGCTTGGGTTTGACCTTGGGGCGGACCAAGGTGGGTGACGTAGGAGTTAATGGGTCCGTCCCCTTGACTATTAAATATGCACCACACTGAACATTTCTCTGTTTCGCAAGATTGCTAAGGTCATCTGCTTCCCCGCACTTAATATATGGATAAAGGGGCTCCATCCCCTTTAGCCTTTTTATTTACGTCAGCGCGTATTTGCCGACACGAAACTCATAAAGATCTTCACTGTAACTTTCGGTGTAGTCGATAGTGATTTCTGTACTAAGGTCAGTGCTTATCAGTCTGACTTCATCGCTTTGATGCTTGTTGAATTCGAAATCCATATTTAAATTAAAATTACGGACAATATATGCACCACAATATCGCCAGTCCTCGTCCATCAAAAGATAATAGTCGCCACCATTTGCTTTTGATAAGCAATGCCTCAGGCATTCATATAGAACGGAAAATTCAGTATTTTCCGAGAATGTATTTTCATTTTTTACTAGCTTATTAATTATATTATCTGTCTCAGTCAGGCTCAGAAAGAGTCGGTCTTCTGGGTCGATGCCGATAAGGAATTTAAGCTTTTCTTTATATCTTTCACGCAGGCTGTTGCCGTGAGCTTTTCTGTACAGCAATTCTTTTTTATAAGGATCAATAGTCATTGGCAGCATCCTTCGGCGTAGAAAGCTTTCCCTTTTCCATTTCGAAGCTGTGGGCGACCATATTTACTCATTCTCGGATTTCCGATGCTATCAACTTTCACCCGTCCAGCTTCCCAGTGCGGTTTGTCTGGGTGGCTGACATCCATTGTTTGCTGTTGAACAGATGAAAAACCTGTGCCACCGCCAGTTCGGGGCGTTTCATACGTGAATTCCAATCCCGACGAGTTCCTAGATTGGCTAACTGGCTGTTGGCTAGTGGGAATGCCGGCTTGTCTCATCGCTTCCCGTCGCGCAGCCCTTGAGGTAAGAAACGGGTTGTATTCCCCGCCAAGAGGGTCATTGCTTAAACCGCTTGGATCTACCCATAGCACCGGGTTAGGTGCGTAGTGGTAAAAGTTTAGCCCACCACTGTATCCAATGGGATCCTTGCTGATAAACCTTCCGAGACTTGGATCATAGTACCGATGCCGGTTGTAGTGCAGGCCGGTTTCGTGGTCGTGGTATTGGCCCTGGAATCGAATCGGGTTGGTCAGGCCGATTTGTTGGGCGAATTCAGAGCGATGTTCGCTTGCTTCGCCCCACGCTTTGTATTGCGCGCTCCAGGCGGTGTTGCCGTTTTGGTCGGTGA
Organism: Pseudomonas sp. W2-17; assembly: GCF_041060445.1. NCBI lineage: Bacteria > Pseudomonadati > Pseudomonadota > Gammaproteobacteria > Pseudomonadales > Pseudomonadaceae > Pseudomonas > Pseudomonas sp. W2-17. Next base: position 336,509 of record NZ_JAUFNS010000005.1, read on the forward strand.
TTTCCTGCGGGGTGCCGAGGTGGTCGCATTGGTACCAGGCCAGGACGTCAATCGGCAGCGCGACGGGTTTGTAGTTCCAGAGCGGGTCTTCTTTGAAGTTGTAGCGCCCGGTGTAAGTTGGCTGGCTTACGAGGCGGATGGTTTCGTGGCGGATGGCCTGGGCCACCGGCACGAAGGTGCCGGGTTCATGGATGTAGTGGACGGTGCGGCCGAGTGCGCCCGCGTATGGCGGCGGGCTGCTTTCCCACGCCAGGTTGTCGCCATCCCAGCCGTACAGGGTGAAGCCGCAGCCGAGCTCGCGCTCTTTGCGGGCGTGTTCGTTTTCGTTCCAGCCGGTGCCGGCTTCGGGACGTGGCCTGTAGTGCGCTTTCGAGAATTTGTAGAGGCGGCGTCCGAGGGGGTCGTAGCCGAAGTCCACAGTCAGACGCGGATCGCGGAAGTGCACCAGCCGATCAAAAAGGTCCCAGTGCAGTTCGCTGCGCAGGCCGTTGGTCCAGCGCTCGGTCTGGTTGCCGCGTTCGTCGTATTCGTAGTGGTTGCCGGCGTAGTCGCGTACCAGGTTGTCCACGAGTTTATGGCGGACCGGTTCGGGGTCGAGTGGGCGGCGTACGGGTGCGGCGCTGTCATCGAGCAGGTTGCTCGCAGGGTCGAAGGCGAAGGTTTCCACGCCCAAGCGGCTGGTAGCGCTGAGCAGGCGACTGACCGGGTCGTAGCGATACGAAAGTGGGCCGCGGCGGCTGTCGTTGATGTCGGTGAGTTGGCCAGCTGCGTCGTATCGGTAAGCACGTTTGATCAGGACGGATTTATCGTCGCTGCGCCCTAACAATTGTTCCTGCAAGCGTCCCGCCGGGTCCCATGCCTGGGTTTGCAGCAGGTTATTGCCCTGATGACGAGCGACTTCGCGATGCAGATCATCGCGTTCGTAACTGAGGAGTTCATGCTCGTCGAGCTTTAGCCCCAGCAGATGACCGCTGCCGTAGGTCAGCCAGCTGACGCGGTGGCCGTCCGGGCGGATGGTCGCGACGCGGTTATTGAGCGCGTCGTACTCATGCTGCCAGACGGCAACCAGTGGCTTATCCAGGTTCGAGTAATGCTGGTGCTCGCGCAGCAGGTTGCCCGCTGGATCGTGGAACCATTGCAGACGGCTGTTGGCGTTAATCGCCATGACCAGATTTCCGTTGCCGTCGTAGGCAAAGGTTTCGCTCTGGGACTTTTCGCCGAGCGTGGCCCGGCGTTCGGTCAGGCGGCCCATTGGGTCGAAGGTCAGTGCGATGGTGCGCTGGCCG